>JARLJF010000138.1 GCA_031291335.1 Pandoraea sp.
CATTTATGAGCCACCCCCGCGCCCGTGTTACTTTTACGGCAACGTTACTGCGCGCAAGGAGTGACCATGTACACCGTAATGGGCATCACGGGGCGAGTTGGCGGCGTCATCGGGCACGATCTGCTCACGGCAGGTCTGCCACTGCGGGCCATCGTTCAGGACCCCGTCAAGTCGAGCCGATGGGCCACGCTTGGCGGCGAGATCGCCGTGGCGGAGAACGGTGACGCCGATGCGCTGACCAACGCCTTTCGCGGCAGCGAGGCCGTCTTCGTCATGCTTCCGCCCAACGCCGACCCGGAACTCGACTTCTCGCACGCGCGGCACCTGATCTACGCCATCGTCAAAGCATTAAGGGCCACTAGCCCAAGGCGCGTGGTGTGCCTGTCGAGCATCGGTGCCGATTGCGACACCCCCAGCCTGATCACCGCGCTGCGTCTGTTCGAAGAGGCGGTGCGCGAGGTCCGCTTGCCCGTGACCTTCCTACGACCTGCATGGTTGATGGAGAACTTCGCGTGGGACATTGCGCCCGCTCGTGAGCGTGGCGAACTGCCGAGTTATCTGGCACCGGTGGACCGGGCCATTCCGATGGTGTCGACGAACGACGTCGGCCATTTCGCCGCGCGTGCGATGCGGGAAGATTTCGACGGCGAACGCATCTGGGAAATCGAAGGCCCGGATCGTTATTCGCCGGACGACATTGCCGCTGCGCTGGCGCGCGCGCTCGTGCGAGACGTCAGTGCCGAGGCCGTACCGCGTGCAGGTTGGGACCCGCTGTTCCGTGCGCAAGGCATGCGCAACCCGCTGCCACGCATCCAGATGCTCGACAGCTTCAACGACGGCACCTTCAAGTTTCGCGACAACGGTCAGCATGTCATGCGCGGAGACGTCACACTGCTCGACGCGATTACCGCATTGGTTCGCGAGACGTGATGGCATGCGAATCGACGTGGCGGCGTGGCGGCGTAGGACATGACGTGCCCCGCCCGGCCGTCGCACCATCGAAGACCTAAAGCGAACCTGATGCGAACCTGATGCGAACCTAACGCGATGCACCGCAGACCGGCGTCTGCCCAAGTAACGCCGCCCAGCGCGAAGCCCATTCGCCATCGTGCGCCAGCCCCGTCACAACGGATGTCGTGACGCACGTCCCGCCCACTGCCGAGGCAAAGCGCGCCGCCACTTCCGGGGGCACGACCGTGTCCTGAGCACTACTGAAATGAATCTGCGCGATGTCGGCGACCTGCCGGGCAGCGTCGATGGGATTGCGCGACGCGGGCATGCTCGATACGTGGTGCAGTTGGTTGACGTACTCGACATCCAGATTGCCCGCGACCGTGCGCAATGACGTCACGTCGCGATGACGTGCGGCGATCAGCACAGCAATGGCCCCGCCACCGGAGTAGCCGACCAACTCCAGCGGTTGTCGGGGGACGCGTGCGGCTAACCGACCGACAGCCGCATCCATCGCGTCGATCACTTCAGGCGCGAATCGTTTGCCCGTCCAGTAAGCGACGCCACAACTCGGCTCATCCTGCATCGGCGTGAACTGACAAGGCCGCGCCAGATACGCGACGTTGTCGGACGTGTCCGCCGCCGCGAGCGCCAACCCGGTGGCAGCCACTGGCGTCGGGTCGAGCGACGGCTCCGAGCGGGACACCCACGCCAGGCCATCGCCCTCGATGTAGATCCGTAACGGCTTGTCTGCGCGAGTGATACGCGAAAACACCGTCAGATGAAAATCGCCTCCGGCGACCACCTCACGCGCGAGTCCCGCCGCAGACGCCAGCGCGTCGGCATGGGCGTTGCGATCGAGGCTTGCGCAGCCTGCGCTCAGCACGGCGACACCGCAGATGCCCAGCGCGATCGCTCGGCGCGCCCAGCGAGAGAGGCTCGCCAAGCGGTTACGCTTCGGGTTGTGCGCCATCGTGCCCCTCCTGCCTCCTCGCTGCAACAAACTGCTTCAGGGCCACGGCCATCCGGTCGATGACGGGCGTCCATTGTGAGCGGGTCTGCTGACGGAACAGCCGCATCCCCGGATACCAGGGTGAGTCGTCGCGGCCGAGCAACCAGCGCCAGTCGGGCACAAACGGCAGCAGCACCCAGACCGGCCGCCCCATCCCACCGGCCAGATGCACGGGGGACGAATCGACCGAAATCAGCAGATCGGCGAGGTGCAAAATGGCTGCGGTGTCCTCGAAGTCGCGAATCTCGTCGCTCAGCGACACCATCTTCATGCCTTCCGGCGGCGTCTGCGCCTGCGACGCCGCGGGTCCCTTCTGGATCGAGAGGAACGTTGCACCGCTCGCGCCGAGCGGCCCAAGCTGATCGAGCGATACGGACCGGTTGCGGTCGTTCACATGCTCCGGGCGTCCCGCCCATACCGTAGCGACCCACGGCCGGGGAACGTCGGCCAGGCGCGCACGCCAGTGGGCGATGCGCTCGGGATCCGCACTGAGATACCCGACATCGCCCGGCAAATCGGCGAGTTTGAGACCCATCGCCATCGGCAGGCTCATCAGCTCGCAATGCTGGTCGAAGGTGACGGGCAGCGTGCCGCGTCCGACGATGTCTGCATCGCCCCACATCCGGCGGGCAATCGACAACGTTTCGGGATTCACTTCGAAGATCACTCGCGCCCGACTACGCTCGCGCACCCACCGCGCCATGCGCATGAACTGGAACGTATCCCCGTATCCCTGCTCGTCGTGAATAAGCAACGTCTGTCCCGGGATCGGCTGGCCGTCCCAACGTGGCCTCTGGACTTTGCGCTCAATCGATTGCGTGTGTTCGAGGCTGTAGCGATAGCGGTACTCTTGCCAGCCCCGCTCGAAATCGCCCAGCAGAAGCAGCGATTCGGCCAGATCGAACCGGTTGGACAAATCACCGGGGACCTGACGCGCGAGCATCGCCAGCACGTCGCGGCCAGCCTCGGCTTTACCCTGCGCGCGCAAGGCCAGCGCGAGCAGACGCCACATCGACATGGGCGCAGCGCCCGCCGCCACGACATCGCGCAGCAGCGCCTCCGCGCCTTCGAAATCTTGCGCCTCGATGCGTTCGGATGCAGCTTGATGAACGGATGCGTGATCGTGCGACACACCCGCCTGAGACATCTGCGAGACCTGCAACACCTGCTCATCAGGTGCCCCGGCGGCATCACGTCTCGCAATATCCGCTTCGACCGCCGCCAGCGCCGCCTGCACGTTAGCGCTCTGAGGCAACAACTCGGTGGCGGCTCGCGCGCTGACGAGCGCTTCGTCGAGACGTCCGACCAGACGCAGCACGCCGGCGCGGGCCACCAACGTCGATGGGTGCTGCGCAGCGAATGCCGACATGACTTCCACGACTTGCAATGCTGCCGCGACATGACCGCGCGAGAGTTCGATATCGGCCAGATTCCGATAGGCGTCGACAAAACTGGGGGCCAGTTCGATGGCCCGGCGCGCCAGTCCCTCTGCCTCGTCGAAACGCTTCTGCAAGCTCAGCAGCGACGCCAGATTGCTATGCGTATCGGCACGCTGGGGATCGATGTCCAACGCGCGACGATAATGCGCCTCGGACACGTCGAAACGTCCCAGCAGTCGCGCGGTATTACCCAGATTGTTCTGCGCATCCGCCGACCCCGGCTGAAGCTCCCCCACGCGCGTGAGACACGTCAGGCTCTGTTCAAGTTGACCGGATTCCTGCAATGCGATGCCCAGATTGTTCCATCCTGGCACGAACGCGGGATCGATCTCGACGGCCCGACGCCCCGCTGCAACCGCATCCGAAAGACGCCCTGCCTGACGGTACATCTCCGCGAGATCCGACCAGCACGCCGCATGCACACCCGGTGCACGGCAAGTGGCTCGCAGATGCTCGATCGCCATGTCTCGCTTGCCGTAGGCATGCGCCATCAGGCCAAGCAGATAGTGCGCGTCGGGGTGTTCGGGAGCGGCATCCAGTACACGTCGGCAAAGCATTTCGGCCTGAGCCGCTTGTCCGGCTTGCCAATGGGAATTCGCCAGCGCAATCGCCTGCGCAAACGTAAGCATCCCGGCGGCATCATGGGACGACGAAGCACCGTTGGGCGACGGGGAGGAGGGAGCGGAGGACATCGGATGACGTTCGGGAAACTCGGGAAGCCGTGGGCACTGCGCGATACTTCCACGGCGGTCGCAGCCATGTCAATGACTGCGACCGCCGATAGCGTCCGAAGCTGTCAGACGATCAGAAGCGCTGCTGCACGCGCACGATGCCCGTGTGCGACACGAAGCCCGAGCCGACTTGCAGATCGTAGCGAACCGACGCACTCAGGTTGTTCGCCCGCATGAGCGTCACGCCCAGCGACATCTCGGCCAGATCGGACACCGGCGTAGCGCCCACGGTCGTGAAGCCCGTCTGCCCGCTCGGGTCGGCGGCGAAGCTCGCGCCCGTGGTCTGACGCGTGCGGTTGTACTCGTGCACCCAGCGCAGGCCAAGCTCCGGCGTCCACGTGCCGGACGAGGTCTCGAACGGCATGGCAATCTTCGCGCCCAGTGCACTACGCACCGAACTGCTGCCTGCACTGCCGACAGACAAGGCCGTACCGTTGCCACCGGTTTCCGTGTAGCTGTTCTGATTCAGATAGCTGTACGTGATGCTCGCAAGCGGGGTGACGATGGCACGGCCCAGCGCCAGCGGCCAGCCGAATTCGGCACTGGTCGCGTACTGCTGACCGTTGAAATTGCCGTTGGCCGCGCCACTGAAGCCCTGCATCGAAACCAGACGCGTCGAGTTGTACCGTTGCAGCACGACCGAACCCGTAAGGTTCACGTACCACGGCTCTCCCGTGTAGGCGGCGTAACCGATCAGGCCATAGCCGTTCACGCTGGTCTGATTGCCCGACGTACTGCCATCGCTATTGATGACGGTTCGCGAGAACTGGAACGCACCGCCCGCACGCACGTGATCGCCGAACGCACGGTCGGCCCCTACCAGCAAGCCACCATAGTTGGCGCTGTAACCGTCGACATTCTCGCGTGCAGACTGGCTGGAGTGACCACCGAACGCCTGCCCCCACACCCCCCAGTTGGCCGCGCTGTCGCCGGTCGCCACCCCCGTGCCACCGGCTTGCGCCACGCGCAGACCGTTGACGTGCGAGTTCACAAGGTTCATCGAACCGAACGTTGCAGCACCGGCCGCACGCGCGTTCTGAGCGGGTGCGAGCTGCTTGCCGATGCGGTTGGCCGAATCGGACGAACGGTCGCTCAGTGAGCCGAGCGTGGCGTTGAACAGATTGAGTAACTGAGGATCGCTCACGCCGGTGTAACCCAACAATCCGCGCAGGGCCGATGTCGCATTCGGTGCCGACGCGATCGTCGCGTTCGTACGCGGATCGAAGGCTGGCAAGCCGCCGTTGTTGCCGTTCCCGGCTTCGGGGTTGCTGCCCGTGCCACCGGCGTTGCCCGTGTTGCCCGTGTTGCCGCCGTTGTTGATGCCGCCGTTGCCGCTGCCGTTGTTGGCACCGGTGCCGTTGGCCAGCGTCACCACCAGGTTCTTGTGGGAACCGTTTGCAACTTCCGCACCGCTCGCGTCGAGCGTCGTCGAGCCATTCACGCGATACACCAACGCGCTGGCGTTGTAGTTGGCCGTCCCTGCGGTATCGATCACGACATAGCGCTGACCGGCGGCAAAGTTGTAACCCAGCGATTGCAGCGCCACGCTCGACCCGGCGGCAAGCGTCGTATTGCCACTCACCACGAGGCGGCCATACCCGCTGTCGGTCGCGGCATCGCCAGTCGTCACGGCATTGCTTGCGACGCCGATCTGCAGCGTTGCCCCTGCGGACTGCGCGTAGTTGCCAGAGACCTGAATTGCCTTGTTGATCTGCAACACCGACGCTTCGTTGTATGCGGTGCGCGTGCCGGCCAAATCGAAGTTGTTGCCAACGACCACGTTACCGCCGTTAAAGCGCACGTCGGCATTGGTGCTGACGATCGTACCGCCGTACGTCGGACCGAAGCTCGTGATCGTGCCGAAGGTGCCGTCCGTTGCACCGGCAATGCGCAGATCGTTCGGCGAGCGGTTGATGATCCATCCTGCGATCACGCCCGCGTTGTTGATCTGACCAATCGAGGACGACACGCTCTGGTTCGAGATAGCGCCGCCCAGACCAGTGATGACGCCGCCAGCAAGGTTATTGATGACGCCAATGGAATTGGCGTTGTAAATCCCGTAGTAACCGGCCGTCAGCGTGCCCGCGTTATTGATCTGACCGATCGTTCCACCGTAGGACGTTCCGTTCGCCGTCCCCCAGTCGTTGTTGATACCCGACGAATAGGTCGTGTCCGTCGCCTTGATGCTGCCACCGGCGAGGTTGTTGATCGTGCCGATGGAACCACCATAGTTGCCCACACCGGCAAACTGACCGACCACGGCGCCGCTGTTGGTCAGCGTGTCGAGCGTCGTGCGCGGCGTCACGTTGCCCGAGGGCAAGAGCATCAGGCCTGTGTAGCCACTGATCAGCCCGCTGTTATTGATCGAACCGATCTGCCCGGTGTTCGCCAGGCCCACAATCGTCGACGCCGTCGGGGCCGCCGAGATGGTGCCGGTATTCACGACCGACGTCAGAACACCGGCATTCACCACCCCGAACCGGCCTCCGGTGATCTGCCCGGAGTTCTCCAGGCGTGCAAGTGTGGTGACGCTGTTCACGCCAGCCATGTTGTCCGAGAGCAGCGTGTTCTTGTTGAGCAACGTACCGATGACACCACCGTTGTAGATCGCCGAATCGGTCGCGCCGGTCGCGTGAATCAAGCCGTTGTTCTCGACGCGGTCGATGCTGCCGCCGTTGGTGCCGATCGACAGCGCGGACGTCCCCGTCAACGTGCCGTTGTTCGTGAGCGTGCCGAGCGAACCGTTGATCGAGCCGTAGGTCGTGCCGGAAATCGTGAGGTTCGCGCCATCGTAGGCCCAGTCCGACGTGCCGGACGCCGTGCCCGGCGTCAACGGCCACGTGCCAGCGATGGTCCCGATGTTCGCCGGTGCGAAGATCGTCACCACGAGATCGGTATTGCTGCCGTTACCGACCTTGGCTCCGCTGGCCGCAAGCGACGGATAACCGTTCACGGCATAGCGCAGCGTGCCTTCGTTGTAGATGGCCGAACCCGCAGTATCGATCACCACGTAGCGCTGACCCGCCGCAAAGTTATAGCCCAGCGATTGCAGCGCAATGCTCGATCCCGGTGCAATGTACGTATTGCCCGAGACGAGCAGACGGCCGTAGCCGACGTCCGTCAGCATACTGCCCGTCGCCAATGCGCCATTGGCCACACCGATCTGCAACGTGCCTGCCGCAGCCTGCGAGTAGTTACCCGCCACGCGAAGCACGTTGTTGATCTGCAGCACCGACGAATCGTTGTACGCCGTGCGGGTGTTCGCGAGATCGAAGTGGTCGTCCACCACCAGCTTGCCACCGTTGAAATGTACGTCGGCGTTCGTGCTGACGATGGTGCTGGAGTACGTGGGACCGAAACCGGTCAGCGTGCCGAACGTGCCGTCGGTCGCGCCGCTGATGTACAGATTGTTTTGCGAACGGTTGATGATCCAGCCCGCAATCGTGCCCGCGTTGTTGATCTGACCGATCGATGCCGTCGGTGCCTGATTCGAAATCGCGCCGCCAATCCCCTTGATCACGCCACCCGCAAGGTTGTCGATCGTGCCGACCGCTGCATCGTTGTAGATGCCGTAGTACGTGCCCGAAATCGCGCCTGCGTTCTTGATAAGCCCGATGCTGCCCGAACCGACGTTGCTCACCGCAGCGACATCCGCGGTGAGACCACCGGTGGCCAGAATCTGGCCACCCGCCTGGTTGTCGAGCGTGCCGAGATAGGCGTTGCTGTTCTGAACGCCCTTGTTCGATCCGGTGATCGTGCCGCTATTGGTCAGCGTGCCGAACGTCGCATTGGCCAAACCCGTCTTGCTTGAGATCAGGCCGTAGTAACCGGAGATCAGCCCCGTGTTCGTCAATGCGCCGAGCTGCGCTGAATTCAGCACGCCGTAGCCGTTTGCCACCTGGATCGTGCCGGAGTTGAATACCGAGGTGAGCGTGTTGCTGTTGTTCAGCCCCTGCAACGCACCGGTCACGGTGCCCGAGTTTTCGAAGCGAGTGATCGTGCCGCCATTGCTGACGCCGCCATAGGCCGCCGTCGACACAGCGCCGCGATTGACCAGCGTGCCGATGGTGCCGCCGTTGTAGAGACCCGAGCTGCCTGAGCCGGTCGCGGCGATCACGCCATCGTTCTCCAAGAGGCCGATATTGCCTCCCGGGGCCGTTGAGAGTGCATAAGCGCCCGTCAACGTCCCCGAGTTCGACAGCGTACCCATGTTGCCCGTGATGGTCGCGAACGATGTGCCCGCGATCGACAGGTTCGTGCCGTCGTAAGCCCAGTTCGGCGAAAACGAAGGCGTACCGGCCACCAGCGCGTCCGTGCCACCCATCGCGCCCACATAAGGCGCCGTCACCGTCACGACCAGATCCTGATGCCCGGAAATCGGAAGGCTTGCGCCGCTACCCGAAAGATACGGGTAGCCGTTGACGACGTAGCGCAGTGTCCCTTCGTTGTAGGTCGCGGACCCCGCCGTATCGATCACGACAAAACGCTGGCCGGCAGCGAAATTGTAGCCAAGCGACTGCAATGCGATGGTCGAACCCGGGGCGACCGTGGTGTTGCCGGTCACCTTCAGGTAGCCGTAACCGGCGTCGAGGCCGACGTTACCGGTCGTGATGGCGCCGTTACCCACACCGAGTTGCAACGTGGCGTTGGCACCCTGCGCGTAGTTACCAAAGATGTAGATCGGCTGGTTGACCTGCAACACGGAAGCATCGTTGAATGCCGTGCGCGAATTGCCCAGATCAATCTGGTCGTTCAGCAGGAGGTTGCCACCGGTGAAGTGCACGTCGGCAATCGAACTTGCCAGCGTGCCGACGACCGAACCGCCGAAGCCCGTGAGCGTACCGAAGGCCGGACCCGTCGCACCGGCAATCGACAACGGCTGCGAGCCGTAATACAGAATGCTGCCAGCAATGGTGCCCGCGTTGTTGATCTGTCCGATCGTGGCATCCGACGACGGATTCGAAATCGCCCCCGTCGCTCCGGTAATCAGACCGCCCGCCAGGTTATTGATCGTGCCGATGGAATCTTCGTTGTAGATACCGTACACGCCGCCAGAAATCGTACCGGCGTTGTTGATCGCACCCATCGTGCCGTGCGCCACCGCTCCGTTGACGAATACGCCGCGATTATCGATCCCGGTGCCGACGGTGCTACTCAAGCCAGTGACCTGAGCGCCGCTGCGGTTTTCGATGGTCGTAATGCGCGCGCCGGTGTTGGAGATACCTTTTTCGGTCCCCGTAATAGTGCCGCTGTTGATCAGTGTGCCAAGTTGCGGATTCGGCAAACCGTTATTGAGGACGACAACACCGGCCATACCCGAAATACGCCCGCTGTTATTCAGCGTGCCGAGTTGTGACTGGTTAAGCACGCCATAACCGGCCGTCGCGGCAATCGAACCGCTGTTGATGGCCTCCGTCACGGTACCGACGTTGTTCAAGCCCTGAAGGAACCCGGTGATCGTGCCGGTGTTTTCAAACCGGGTCATCTGACCGCCGTTGCCGATCCCGGCAAACGTGCCCGTCGTCACCGACCCGCGATTGACGAAAGTGCCGATGACGCCGCTGTTGTACGAGCCCGAGCTGCTACCGGTGACATTGATCGAACCGGTGTTCTCGACAAAGGACACGTTCGCCGCCGCTGAGAACGACAGCGCGTACGCACCACTCATCGAGCCCGCGTTCGAAATGGTCCCGAGGCTGCCGGTAATCGTCGCGAACGTCGCGGGCAATGAGCCCGAGATCGTCAGGTTGGTTCCGTCGAAGGACCAGTTCGGCGACGTGATCGTGTCCGGCGCGCCAGAGAAAAGCTGTGTCACACCGTCCATTGTGGCGACAGGCCCCGGTACGGCAAAGACCGCCCCCGCGTTCATCGACGCAACCGCCACGGCAGCGACGGCAGCGGCCTTGCGCCCACGGCGACGGTCGACGGAACGCGACTTGCCGCCGTGGCCGCTCGCCACTTCGGAAGCCACCTGATACATGCCGAGACTGGCACTCCACACCACGCGATAGATGTGATTCATTTGATCCCCAGGTTCTGATTTTTATGGTTGTTTGTCATGCAATCGATGCACGAATGACGGAATTCGGCACCGCTTCCCGGGCGACTTGCGAGCCATGACACACGTGCAGACGCCAATACACGAACGCTTCGCGTCAGGCGGCGAAGTGCTTCGATGTCGATCAGGCGGAAATTCTGACGAGAGCGCGCCGGGATAGCGACGCAACGCGCTATAGCGCTAATGGGGGAGATGAGCCCGTTCGCCCGATGAGCGACGTGGTTGAACGACCTGTGCGAGACACAGATGCACCGTTGCGGCGAGAAGCGGCACGAACCATTCGGACTACCCCGGTATTTTTAGCAAGCCGATTGCGCTTGTTATTTATCGTAATTTTTGATCAAGCGAATCCTTTCACATGCTTACACGACTGTCAATCGACAAACGCCACAACTCAAAAGCACCGTTGATTTTATTGAATTTATTTGGATTCCATGCAATTAATATATCCCACTTCCTCACTCAACAATTGCTTCAAACCGATAACAATTGGTTATTTCCTAGCCAATTCCATTTGCTTATTTCGCTTTAATTCGCTTTGTAGGTCGGTGCACCCATACGTAAGTCTTACGGATAACTTACATTATGTGACGCTCGCAAGCCCGATAAGGATTGCGAGCACCCGTACCCGGTCGATGGTTCAGTTCGTCAGAAGCGCTGCTGCACGCGCACGATGCCCGTGTGCGACACGAAGCCCGAGCCCGCTTGCAAGTTATAGCGGATCGACGCTGTCATGTTGTTCGCACGCACAAGCGTCAGGCCCAGTGCAATGTCCGCCAGATCGGACACCGGCGTAGCGCCCACGGTCGTGAAGCCTGTCTCGCCAATCGGATCGGCCGCGAAGCTCGCCCCGGTCGACAGTCGCGTCCGGTTGTACTCATGCACCCAGCGAACGGTCAGCTCCGGCATCCACGTGCCCGACGACGTCTCGAACGGCACGCCGAACCTGACACCCAACGCGCTGCGCACCGAGTTTGCGCTGGTGCTGCCCACGGAGAGCGCCGTCCCGTTGCCGCCGGTTTCCGTATAGCTGTTCTGATTCAGGTAGCTGTAGGTCAGGCTGGCCAGCGGTGTGACGATGGCACGGCCCAGCGCCAGCGGCCAGCCGAACTCGGCGCTGCCCACGTATTGCTGACCGTTGAAGCTGCCATTGGCCGCGCCGCTAAAGCCCGCCATCGACACCAGACGCGTCGAGTTGTAGCGCTGCATCACCACCGCGCCGGACAGATTCACGTACCACGGTGCCCCCGTGTACCCCGCATAACCGATCAGACCGTACCCGTTCACGCCCGTGCTGTTGCCTGACGTTGCGCCGTCGTTGTTGATGACGGTGCGCGAGAACTGGAACGCGCCACCGGCACGCCAACGGTCGCCGAACGCTCGGTCTGCACCGACGATCAGGCCACCATAATTGGCGTTATAGCCATCGACGCTCTCCCGCTCGGACTGACTGGCATGACCGCCGAACGCCTGCCCCCACACGCCCCATTGCTCACCGGCGTCACCGGTCGCAATGCCCGTGCCTCCCGCCGATGCCAGACGCAAGCCATTCACGTGCGAATTCACCACACTCATCGAATCGAACGTCGCAGCACCTGCGGCTCGCACGTGCTGCATCGGTGCCAACTGCTTACCAACGCGGTTGGCCGAGCCGGTTGACCCGTCGCTCAGCGAACCCAGCGTGGCGTTGTACAGGTTCAGCAGCGGCGCGTTACCGATGCCGGTGTAGCCGAGCAGGCCACGCAGGGCCGACTGCGCGTTGGGCATCGAGGCGACGCTCGCTCTCGTGCGCGGGTCGAACGGCGGCGTCGTACCACCCGTGCCGCCATTGTTGCCGCTTGTACCGCCGTTGCTGCCACCGGTGCCACCGTTATTCCCACCATTGTTGCCGCCGTTGTTGCCGCCGTTGTTCCCCCCACTCGGCGCGTTCGCATCCGCCACGGTCACCACCAGATCCTGGTTCGTACCGTTGGCGACCTTCGCACCGGTTGCGCTAAGCGCGGTCGAGCCATTCACGCGATAGACGAGCGAGCCCTCGTTGTAGTTGGCCGTGCCTGCGGTATCGACGACAACGTAGCGTTGACCGACGGCAAAGTTGTACCCCATCGATTGGAGCGCAACGGTCGAACCGGCGGCAAGCGTCGTCGATCCCATGACCACGAGACGCCCATACCCGGTATCGGTGGCCGGATTGCCGGTTGTCGCGGCACCGCTGGCCACCCCGATTTCCAGCGTGCCACCGGCGCCCTGCTGGTAATTGCCGGACACCGTGATGGCGCGGTCGAGATGCAGCGTCGCCCCACTGTTGTACAGCGTGAACGCGTTGCCCAACTGGACGTTATCGTTGAGTACGAGGTTGCCGCTCGTCAACCGTACGTTCGACAGCAGGTTGAAGATATTGCCGACCGTGCCGCCATAGCCGGACAAAGTGCCGAAGCCGGTGCCGGACGCGCCGGTGATGGTCAGGTCAGTCGCGAGGAAGCTGTTCACGTTACCCAGGATGGTACCGGCGTTGTTGATCTGACCTGTCGTGCCGCCATCGAGCACAATCGCAGCCGCGCCGCTGATCACGCCGCCGCTGTCGTTGTTGATCGTTCCGATAGTTCCGGTTGAGCGAATGGCGATGCCCGTAGCGCCACCGTCGATCTGTCCACCCGCGAGGTTATGGATCTCACCGATCACGCCTGTGTTGTAGATGCCGCCTGTGCTGTTGACAGCCCCGGTCACCCCGCGAATCAACCCGGCGTTGACGATCGTACCGATGGTGCCACCATATGTCGTCCCGCCAACGACCGTGCTCGCATTGACTACGGCGTAGACGGAAGCTCCGCTGCCAGTCGGCTGAATCGTGCCGGCTGGCGTCGTTCCGTTCGCACCTGCATTGATCAGCGACGTGATGTTGCCGCCGACATTACTCACACCGGCGCTCACGCCGGTTATCTGACCGGCGTTCGTGATCGTGCCGACCGAAGCGGCCGTGCCAGACGTGCGCTGATTGAGCACACCGTAGTCGCCGGAAATCGTGCCGCCGGTCTGGTTCGTCAGCGTATCGATGCGTTGAGCGTTGTAGACGCCGGCCGCGTCGCCGCTACCGGCAGCGGCGGCGATCATCCCCGAATTGACGAGATTGGACAGGGTGCCTGTGTTCTGCACCGCTGCGCGGCCTGAGATAGTGCCCCCAACCGTAATCAAGCCTGAGTTGGTCAGCGAGCCGAGCTGACTGACGTTGCGCACACCCAGCGTGCCGCCGCTGATCGTACCGGCGTTCGTGATCGCGCTGATCGACCCGCCCGTGGACTCAATACCCGTCCCCCCACCGGAAATCAGCCCATCGTTCTCGATAGCGTTGATCGTGCCGGAACTCTGAACGCCGAACTGCGTGGCCCCTTTGATGGTCCCCTGAGCACCGTTATGAATCGTACCCATGTTGGCCGCGTTCACGATACCGATCGCCGTGCCTTGAATCACGCCATCGTTCTCAACGCGACCAATGAAGCCCACAGCTTGGCCACCGTGGTTGCTGGTGTTATTAATCCCCTGATAATTGCTGCCGATCGTGCCGATGGTCGCGCCGACGCGGGTGTTGTTGATGGTACCGATCGTGCCGCCCGACACCGCGATGCCGGTGTTCAAGCCTGAGAGCGTGCCGCTGTTGTTGACCACATCCGTCACTGCGGGGACTGCGGATGTGAGCGACTCCACGGTGAGGCCCATCAGCGCATCCTGGATCGTCCCGGTGTTGGTAATCGTGTGAACGGTACCGTGCGAATAGACAGCGGCCGATACGCCAGTGATCGTGCCGTTGTTGACGAGCCGCGTCAGCTCCCCGCCGTAGCCGATGGTCACGCCGTACTGACCGCCGTCGATCAGACCATTGTTGTTCACCGTCCCGCCTGAATTCCCGGAGACCGCGACGCCGTAGTTGCCCCCCGAGAGTGTCCCCGCCGGGTCGATGGTCACTTCGTTGAACACGCCCGAAAGCTTGGCTGTGAACGCCCCCGTGTTGAAGACGTGCAAATTCGTGCCATCCCATTCCCACGGCAACGATAACGGAAACCCGCCAGCGGGCACTCCGCTGTATATCAACATATCGCTACCGTTGCCATTGGTGACCGAACCTACCTGCGCCTGCCCCATCGCACCACCCGACACCGCCGTCAGTGCTACCGCTGCGGCGACGACTACCGCGCGGCGAGCGCGACGATCGACGGAGCGCGACTTTTTTCCCCGACCGGTAGCGGTTTCCGAAGCTACCTGAAATATGCCGAGACCGGCGCTCCATACGACGCGATAGACGTGGTTCATCAACTTCCCCCGATGATCTTCTTCTGACGGCGACCGGACGAAGTGATGTCCGGAACAGCACGTCTTTAATCTTGGTTAAATATATTTTTAAAATGTGCGAATCCTTCCATAGGCTTTCCACACTGTCAATCGCAGTCCAAATAAAACCAAATAACCCCTTGATATCAATAGCAAAAATCGAGAAACACAATGACAACTGTCGTCCCACAATCGTCCTGGCTTTGCTGGAAATCCATTCCGGCGCCCGGCATGCAACGATGTCGTTCGCGCCCGGATGCCACGTCTCAAAGCCCGTTTCCTGCGCCAGCGAACCTACACGCATTGGGCTACACTCGTTAGCGTTTGCGGCATTGAGGCCGCGTCTTCCGGGAAGTCACGCATGAGCACGAACATCGAATCCATCGCCGTCAATCGCAACGACGGCGCCGCCGCCTCGCTGGGCGATTACGCAGGCAAGGTGCGTCTGGTTGTGAACGTCGCGTCGAAGTGCGGTCTGACGCCGCAATATGAAGGACTGGAGCGTCTGTATGAAGACAAACGCGCCGCAGGTCTGGAAGTGCTGGCGTTCCCCGCCAATAACTTTAAGGGTCAGGAACCGGGCACCGATGCCGAGATCCTCGACTTCTGCACCACGCAATACAACGTCACCTTCCCGCTGTTCGCCAAGATCTCGGTGCTCGGCGACGACCGTCACCCGCTGTACAGCGCACTGGTCGACGCCAAGCCGGAAGCGATCGGCGAAGGCCCCTTCCGCGAGCGTCTGAAGGGCTTCGGTGTCGAGCGCGACAACCCCGCCGACGTGCTGTGGAACTTCGAGAAGTTCCTCATCGGCCGCAACGGCCAGGTCGTGGCCCGCTTCTCGCCCGACGTCAAGGCCGACGACCCGCGCCTGGTCGCCGCCATCGACGCCGAACTCGCGAAGTAATTGCGCGTGCGCACCACGTAAAAATACAAAAGGGGGCGATGCGTTGCGCATGCCCCCGCGTGCCGCGTCGCTTCCGTCGTTTACTCGCCCCGGATTCGACGCGCTGCTACAACTCTGTATCAGTACTCAGCGCTTGGCCGTATCGGTCATGAACTTGCCGGTCGGCGCTTCGCCGCCCTTCTTCTGGCGACGCGTATTGCCGTCGAGTCCGCCATCCACCGCCCACTCTGCGAACACCGTCGGACCCGGCTCGAAATCGCGCGGTTGCCACTCGGGCGTCAGGATGTCCTCGTCGGCGTAATACTCGATGAGCGCGCCGCACGGATTCTTGAAGTACCAGAAATACGCCGACGAGATCGGGTGACGGCCCGGCCCCAACTGCGTTTCCCAGCCACAGCGGTCGATATGCATACCACCGCCGAACACCTCGTGAATGTCGCGCACCGTGAACGCCACGTGATTCAGGCCGCGCTTGCCGTTGGGCAGCGCGAGCAGGAACAGGTCGTGGTGGCCGCCGTGCGGGGCGCAACGCATGAACGCGCCGCGATCCGGATACCGGTCCGACAACTCGAAACCGAGCTTGTCCTCGTAGAACCTCTGCGTGGCAGCAAGCGCATTCGTGAAGAAGACCACGTGGCCGACTTCGATCGGTTGCGCACGCTCGTACACCGGACTCGGCGTATTCACGCGCTGCGCGGGGCGTCCCCACGGATTCGTCGGCGCGCCCTGCACCTCCAGTGCTCGCTTGGCCGTCACTTCGACGCGCACGGCCAGACCATTCGGGTCGATGCAGCCCGTCGCCCCCTCCTTGAAGAAGTAGCCCGGCTGATCGGCGAGACCGTCGGCGATGGCAGCCACTTCGTCTGCGCTCGTCACGCCCCACGTCACCTCGCGCAGCGTCGGGCCATCTTCCATGGCCGGTGGCAGCGACGGATCGTCGTGACGCACCGCAAGCACACGGCAGCCGTTGAGCGTTTCGAAGCGCGCGCTATTGGCGTCGACGGCGATCTCGGTCAGGCCCCAGTCGGCCAAAAACCGGCGGCAGGTGTCGAGGTCGGTGACCCCGTAGGTAATTTGTTCGATGCCCAGAATCGTCATGACAGTCTCGGGAAAATCGGAAGTCTCGAAAGAATGAATAGGCGCTCAAAGATCGAGCGTCAGACGCTCGCCCTTGCAACCGGACACGCAGATCATCATGACCTTGTTCCCGGCGCGCTCCGACGCGCTCAGCACCGAGTCGCGATGATCGGGGCAGCCTTCGAGCACGCGGGTTTCGCATGCACCGCAAATACCCTCCATGCAGCTATGTTCAGCGTCGATGCCCGCCGCCAGAAGCGTGTCGAGCAGCGTCGCGCCAGCGGGCACGGCAAGCTCCTTGCCGGACTTCGCAAGCGTCACGACATAGCCTGCCGACGTCGCGGGCGGCGGCGCATCCGGTGCGGCCGCGAAGCGTTCGGTGTGGACGTTCGCGATGCCCGCCCCGGCACACGCGGCTTCGAAGGCGTCGAGCATGATGCCCGGGCCGCAGCAATAAGCGTGCGTGCCCGCCGGTTGATCGGCCAGGAACGCCGCGAGCGACGCGGGCTTACCGTCGTGCTGGTCGTCGAAGTGATAGGTGACGTCGCCACCGAGCGCGTTCAGTTCGTCGACGAACGCCGCCTGCGGTGCCGTGCGCGCGCAATACATTAGCTTGACGCTGCGCCCGAGCGAGCGCAGACGCCGGTACATGCAGAGAATCGGCGTCACGCCGATGCCGCCTGCAACCAGCACCGAGTGCGCCGCCGTCTCGTCCAACGCGAAGTGATTGCGCGGCGCCGAGATCTCTAGCGTCATGCCGACACGGAAGTTGTCGTGAATAAAGCGTGAGCCGCCACGACTCTTCGGATCGGCCAGAATGCCCAGCACATAGCGGTTTTCCTCGCCCGGGGTATTCACCAGCGAGTAACTCCGCACCAGCCCGCTCGGCAGGTGCAGATCGATGTGCGCGCCGGGCGTGAACTCCGGGAACGGCGTGCTACTGCCCGCCGCAGGCACGAGTTCGATGCTCATGATGCCTGCCGCCTCATAACGAAGCGTGCGCACCATTGCCGACAGGGTTGACTTGCTCATAACGCCGCTCTCTGATGTTGCTGATTTTCTTGACGTCCGCCCGGCTCAACCTGCGATGGCCGCGACAGACAAATCGATATCGAGACGCGCAAACGCCTCGATCTCCACACGCAGTTCCGGAAACACCAGACCGCTGACCGCCACGAGCGTCGAACACGGATACGCGCCGCCGTTGGCCGCCACGTCCCCAAAGAACTCACGGCGTGCGCGACCGACTTCATCTTTGTCGGCGATATCGGTCACGTACACGACAAGCTTGTAGACGTTGGCGAGACGGCCACCGCCAGCCTCGACCAGCGCGCGGATCTTGCCAAGCACCACCAGCGTCTGCTCGTAGGTCGTGAGTGGCTTCTCGGTATCGCGCGTCGCCGGATGTGCGGTCATACCCGACATCAGGATCTCGTTGCCGAACCGGATGCCATTGGTCCACGTAGCCGTCCCAAGATCAGGCACGGCTTGCGCACGAATGCGTTCGGCTTTGATGGCGGAAGGGTTTTGCATGATCGCGTCCATTAAGCGGCCGACGGCTTACGCCTTGCCCGGCTGCATACGCTCAAGCTCTGCCTTCGCCAGATTCTTCAAATGGCGACGCAGACGCACGATGCCCATGTCGTGCTGATACAGATGTTCGTTCTGGTTGGCGTCCGGCTCCATGTCTTCAAGCATCACGCGGTCCTGCTCCAGCACGTTCCAGTGACGTGCTTCCAGACGATTGCGATACAGGAAGCGCCACGTGTCGCGTTGCCAGCCGTCGAGCTTGCGGCAGCGCCAATGGAACACGGCGGCCAGCGTCGGCGAGATCGGCGTGTAGCTGCCCACGATCACGAAGTTGCCGCCGGGGCCGCCCGTCTTCGGGTACGGAATCTCCAGACGCATCCAGTGCGTGCCCGTGTCGGCCCATTCGGTCCAGTCGAAGTTCACATCGCGCTGGCCTTCCTTCTCGAACACGAACCCACGGTCGGTGTCTCGAATACGGAACGCCGCCGTGTTGTCGCCCTCGGCCATCGAGTGCGACTGCTTGTGCAGATACGTGCCGTGCATCGGGTCCATCACGTTATCGAGCACGTAACGGTAATCGCCCTTCCATTCCGTGTAGCAGAGGAACGACGAGAATGCGCCGTCGGCATCGAGTTCTTCCGGCAGCACCAGCGGCGGCGGCGTCTCGATGTTTTCAGTGGCGTTGTACAGCCAGATCGCTTCGTTGCGCTCGACGATGTGATACGCCTGCGTCGGACGCGAGCCCTCGAGCTTGCAGCCCGGGCTGCCCGGCACGCGCATAACGGTGCCGTCGCAGCGCACTTGCACGCCGTGATAGCCGCAGGCGATGCGGTCTCCCATCACGATGCCCTTCGAGAGCGGCGCGCCGCGGTGCGGGCAATGATCGTCAAGGGCATGCACCTTGTTGTCCTGATCGCGCCAGAACACGAGCTTTTTGCCAAGACGACGCAGCGAGACCGGCTCGCGGCCGATCATGTGCGACGGACAAATCGGGTACCAGAGATTCTTCAGGCCGCGCTCAAGCAAGGCGTCGGCGGTGAGGATGGGTTGTTGCGTAGTCATGGGGGGACCTCCATCGCGAGCGCCGCGTCAGCGGCCATCGCGCTATGTGATGTTTTTACTCTTCGGCCAGTCGTGCGATCTGCGCTTTGTAGACGTCTTCGGTCCACACGTCGCCTTCCTGCGGGCCGGGGCCGGTGCGATTCAGGTAGGCCACGAGGCCCACCAGATCATGCGTGCCCGACGCGTAGGCGCGCTCGATGGCGTCGCCCAGCAGGCTTTCGTATTGCGTCGGCTCATGACGACGCGCTTGATGCGGTTCCAGATAACGGTCCATCACTTCCCTCCATTGCGTACCCGCTCGCGAATACGCGCGTGCACGGGTACAAAGTCATACGTCGGATAGCATTCGGTGCGAAACACGCCCCAGGCCGAGCGTTCCAGTTCCACATTCACGACCGGCAGCAAATGCGGCGGCAGTTCCAGTGTGACGATCTGGCCGAAGCCCATCGCCACCGTCCACGACACCACCTTCACACCGGCCGGCGGAAAGCGCTCCCACCATTCGGCCGCCTTCAGCCGTTCCTGAAAATCGTCGAGATTGTTCGACTGGTCATGACGCAGGAAC
>JARLJF010000139.1 GCA_031291335.1 Pandoraea sp.
GGCGGCAAGCGCGTTCCGCACGGGCTTTTTCACCAACGCATTGAACCCGAAGACCACATTGTTCGTGGTGAGTACCTTCACGCAGGTTGTACATCCGGGGACGGGATGGGGGTTGGGATTGGCGTATGGCGCGTTCATGTCGTTCGCGCATTGGGCGTGGTTCAGTCTTGTCGCGCTGGGGTTTTCGGCGGGTTGGATGCGCGCGGCGATGGTGCGTCGTCAGCACGTGGTCCGTCGCGCTATTGGTGGGGCGCTCATGACGCTTGGCGGGTTGTTGGCGATCGCGAACCGGTGAGCGCGTCGAGCCCGGCCAGGAGCGCGCCTCGAACGGTATGGAAATGTCGTGAAAATGACATGGAAATGACGTCCAGATGACCCGAATTACGTTGCAATTACGTTGGAAATGCGTCGGAATTAGGTCGAAAAGGGGCCGAAACCTTTCCGTTTTGCCCATTGGTCACAAATAGTCACAAATTTATGACTCCCGGGGAGCGGCGTCCCAGCGGACGATTGGGGTAATGTGAGTGCCCGCTTCGAAGGTTTTGCCGATGCATCTTTAGTCAATCGGTGAATGAACGGGTAAAATTGCGCGTTCGGCGCACGCTGGCTGCGGTCAGCACGCGCGTTACACGCTATCCCCCACTGCCGATGGAATTCCTGCCCAACGCGGTTCCCCGCATGATTTCCCACCGTGCCGTGCGCCTGGTGCTCGCCAGCGTGCTCAGTGTTTGTGCGCTGGTCTCCGGTGCGGCGCATGCCTTCTCGTTCGACGATGTCGCCAAACAGGCGCGCACGCTCGCGAACAGCCGCTACAAGCCGAAAGATCCGAATCTGCCCAAAGAGCTGCAGAATCTCACGTACGACCGCTACCGCAACATCCGCTTCAAACCGGAAAAGGCGTTGTGGCGCGCGCAGAAACTGCCGTTCGAACTGATGTTCTTCCACGAAGGCTCGTACTACGACCGTCCGGTCAAGATCAATGAGCTGGCGGGCAACACCGTGCGCGAATTGCGCTACAGCCCCGACATGTTCGATTTCGGTGCGCTCAAAGTCGACCAGAAGCAACTGCGCGGTCTGGGCTTTGCTGGCTTCCGTGTCCACTTCCCGGTCAATACACCGAAGTACAAAGACGAAGTGATGGTCTTCCTGGGGGCGAGCTACTTCCGCGCGTTGGGCAAGAACCAGACATACGGCCTGTCCGCACGCGGACTGGCGCTCGACACCGCGCTCAATTCCGGTGAAGAGTTTCCGCGCTTCACCGAATTCTGGATTCAGCGCCCCGCGCCCGGTGCCAAAGAGCTGACGATCTACGCATTGCTCGATTCGCCGCGTGCGACGGGCGCGTATCGCTTCACGCTGCGCCCGGGCGTGGACACCACTGTCGACGTCAAGGCCGAACTGTATCTGCGCGAGAACGTCACCAAACTGGGCATTGCGCCGCTCACCAGCATGTTCTTCTTCGGCGCGAACCAGCCCGCAGCGGTGGCTGACTATCGTCCCGAAGTGCACGACTCCGACGGCCTGTCGATCCAGTCGGGCACGGGCGAATGGATCTGGCGTCCGCTGGTCAATCCGAAGCGTCTGCTCGTGTCGTCGTTCGCGTTGTCCAACCCGGCCGGCTTCGGGCTCGTGCAGCGCAATCGCGACTTCAACGACTATCAGGATCTGGAAGATCACTACGAACTGCGCCCGAGCGCCTGGGTCGAGCCCAAAGGCAAGTGGGGGGCGGGCCGTGTGGAATTGGTGCAGATCCCGACACCTGACGAGACGAATGACAACATCGTCGCGTATTGGGTGCCGGATGCACCGCCCAAGCCGAAACAACCGTATTCGCTTGAATACCGATTGTCGTGGCAAAAAGATAACGACAAGCGCCCGCCGATGGCGTGGGTGTCGCAAAGCCGGCGGGGGCACGGCTACCGGGGAAAACCAGACGACAGTCTGCTGTTTGCACTCGATTTCGAGGGCCCGGCGCTCAAGAAACTGCCGGATGACGCCAAGGTCGAAGGGAACGTGTCCATCGACGGCAATGGCAAGATCCTTGAAGTGCAGACGCAGCGCAATGACGTCACGGGAGGCTATCGCGTCATGCTCCGCATGCGCCGCCTCGATTCCGAGAAACCCGTCGAAATGCGCGCTTACCTGCGCAACGGCAGTAACACCCTATCCGAAACGTGGAGCTACCTGTTACCCCCCGAATGAGCGACCGCTCCGACATTCCGGTCGACGAGCTTTACGTCGACCGGTTGCCCTTGCCCGCCGAAAAACGTCGCGCTCTGCTTGCCCAAGCGCAGCGTGACGGCGGCGACTCGCTCGACGTTCTCACCCGCTTGCAGCGCCTGCTCGCTGCGCGTGTCACGAACGTTGCGGGCGAGGCGTTGCCGTCTGCAGGCGATACGCCTGACTCCCCCAATTCCCTCAATTTCCTCAATTCGCAGGCGGACGCTGGCGATGTGACCGCGCAGAATGGTGCCGCCACGTCTACCGTGCCCGCGACCGTGTGGCATCCGCACGATATCGCCGAGATCGAATCCGACAGCGACGCGGTGCTCGCCTCGCAACCGGTGCGCCTCGCGCTCACGGAAGGCGGGTCGCTCGCCGAAGCTGCCGGATTGAACGAAGTGCGGGGCGTGCAGACCTTGCGCATTGCGCCGCCGGTACGCCGCACATCGCTCATTCCGCGCGCCTGGTCGCTTAATCCGCTGGGTCGTTTGTGGCGCAAGCTGATCGGACGCAAAGACCCCGATCCGCTCGTGCGCGACGCGCCCGATCCCAAAGGCAAGTGGTCGCAAGCCGGCCGCCGCCGTCGCTGGATGCTGCTCACGCTGATGATCGCGCAGACGGCGCTGGCCACGCACTTCATGGCGTCCGTGCTGCCGTATCACGGGGCCGATCCGCTCGAGTTCGCCGTGCTGGCGTTGTTCGTGCTGCTCTTCGGCTGGGTCTCCGCCGGCTTCTGGACGGCAATCTTCGGCTTCTTCGTTCTGCTGTTCGGTGGCGAACGTCACATGATCTCGAAGATGGCCGCAGGCGACGCGCCGATCGAACCCGACGCGCGCACGGCCATCGTCATGCCGATCTGCAACGAAGACGTCGGCCGCGTGTTTGCCGGTTTGCGCGCGACTTACGAGTCGCTGGCCAAGACCGACTCGCTCGAGCGCTTCGATTTCTTCATCCTGTCCGATTCGAACGAGGCCGATAACTGCACCGCCGAAGTCGACGCGTGGCAGGCACTGTGCCGTGAAGTCAATGGCTTCGGCCGCATCTTCTATCGTCGCCGCCAGCGGCGAGTGAAGCGCAAGAGCGGCAACCTCGACGACTTCTGCCGTCGCTGGGGCAGCGACTACCGCTACATGATCGTGCTCGACGCTGACAGCGTGATGAGTGGCGAATGCCTGACGAAACTCGTGCGCATGATGGAAGCCCATCCGAGCGCCGGGCTGATTCAGACCGCACCGCTCGCCGCCGGACGCGAAACGTTCTATGCACGTCTGCAACAGTTCGCCGGACGCGTGTACGGCCCGCTGTTCACCGCCGGTCTGCACTACTGGCAGTTAGGCGAGTCGCACTACTGGGGCCACAACGCGATCATTCGCCTGAAGCCTTTCATGGAGCATTGCGCGCTCGCCCCGTTGCCGGGCAAGGGGGCGATGTCCGGCGCAATCCTCTCGCATGACTTCGTTGAGGCGGCGCTGATGCGTCGCGCAGGATGGGGCGTATGGATTGCCTACGACCTGCCCGGCAGCTACGAAGAAATGCCGCCGAACCTGCTCGACGAACTCAAGCGTGACCGCCGCTGGTGTCAGGGCAACCTGATGAACTTCCGCCTGTTCCTGGCCGAAGGCATGCACCCGGTGCATCGGGCGGTGTTTGTCACGGGCGCGATGGCCTATGTTTCCGCGCCGTTGTGGTTCATCTTCCTGATCCTCTCGACGTGCTTGCTCGCCAAGCACACGCTGGTCGTGCCCGAGTACTTCA
Organism: Pandoraea sp.; assembly: GCA_031291335.1. Lineage (GTDB taxonomy): Bacteria > Pseudomonadota > Gammaproteobacteria > Burkholderiales > Burkholderiaceae > Pandoraea. The sequence goes on from JARLJF010000139.1 coordinate 3,979, forward strand.
CCACGCCGCGTCAGTTGTTCCCGGTGTGGCCGGAATGGCATCCCGAGCGGGCGCTGGCCTTGTTCTCGGCAACGGCGACGCTGCTCTTCCTGCCGAAGATTCTGGCGGTGCTGCTGATCTGGGTGAAGGGCGCAAAGCGTTTCGGCGGTGCGTTCGCGGTCACGGTGAGCATGTTCATCGAGATGGTGTTCTCGGCCGTTCTCGCACCGGTGCGGATGTTGTTCCATACCCAGTTCGTGCTCGCTGCGCTCACGGGCATCGCCATTCAATGGAAATCGCCGCCGCGTGAAGACGCCGAGACGCATTGGGGCGAAGCGATTCGCCGCCACGGTCTGCAAACGGTGATCGGGCTGGGATGGGGCGCGGTCGTCTACTGGCTCAACCCGGACTTCATCTGGTGGCTGATGCCGATCGTGGGCTCGATGATGATTTCGATTCCCGTTTCAGTGTTCTCGAGCCGTGTGTCGCTCGGACGCGGCCTGAAGCGCGCTCGCCTGTTCCTGATTCCGGAAGAGTCGTGGCCGCCCAAGGAACTGCGCATGACGGAGAAGTACACCGAGGAAGCGGCCAGGCGCATCGACTTTGTCGATGCCGTGATCGATCCAATGGCCAACGCGCTGATGGCTGCGAGCGTAGTGCCGACCCTCGATGACGCGAAGCGCGACGCCGTGCGTGCCGGCCGTGTCGAGACGGCATTGCTCAGGGGGCCGGGCAAGCTGACGAACACGCAGAAGTGGGAGTTGCTTAACGATCCGCGCGCGCTCGCTGCGCTGCATCTGCTCGTGTGGACGGACCCGCGTGCGCATCGCGATTGGCGCGACGCGCGCGCCAACGGAATGTCACAAGGCTTTCTCGCGTCGGCCTGATCGGCACATTGCCTCAGGTGTGATGGAATGAAAAACGGCAAGGCATCGCGCCTTGCCGTTTTTGTTTGCGCCGCCGTCGCCGTTGGAGAATGGAGAACCGAGCGGCCCGATCGGATCAGCGTGACGGCAGGAAGTCGCGCGGATTGAACGGTGTGCCCTTTTGACGAATCTCGAAGTGCAGCTTCACGGTGCCGTGCGAGTCGGTGTCGCCCATCTCGGCAATCTTCTGGCCCTTGCTGACCGAGGCGCCTTCCTTCACCAGAAGGGCGCGGTTGTGGGCGTAGGCGGTCAGATAGCCGTTTTCGTGCTGCACCATCACGAGGTTGCCGTAACCCCGCAGACCGCTTCCCGCATAGACAACCTTGCCTGCGGCCGCCGCGTAGATCGGATTCCCCGGCTTGCCGCCAATATCGACGCCTTTGTTGCTGCTACCGTTGTAATTCGCCAGCACCGGGCCGTCGGCCGGCCAGACCATCGGAATCTTGTTCGTTGCCGTGCGCGGGGCGGCAGGTGCAGGTGCGGCCTTCGGTGCCGGTTTGGCCTGTGCACGCGGCCGGGCGGCGCCTGACGACGCGCTGCCGCTCGACGAAGCCGCTGCGGGCGCGCTGGACGAACCGGCGGGCGGCCCGACACGCAACACCTGACCGACTTCGATCTTGTCGGCGTCGGCCAGTCCGTTCCAGCGCACCAGATCGGCAGTGCTGGCGTTATTGCTGCGCGCAATGCCGTACAGCGTGTCGCCTGACTGCACGCGATAGCTGCCCGCTGGCACCGGTCCATAGGTCGGCGATCCTGCACAGGCGGCGAGTGTTGCGCAAATGGCCAGACTCAGCACATGCGTGCGGCAACGGGCGAGCCAGTGCGATCGGCTTGATTGATTGACTTCAGATTGCGGCCGCGAAGGGCGCATGAGACGGGTAGGCTCCATCGGCAGGCAGGTTATTGGCCCAATGGTGGTCGCTGGAAGTGCCGATTAGGCAATGCGTCAGGTAATGCGCGTCGAATAGGGGAAAACCACAAGAATGCGGTTTCGGACAGCACAAAACGCGGTCAAGACGCGCGACAACAGCATGGGCACGGGACAAAACGCCCATTGTACGGGCAGCGGCACCCCCTCGGACACCCGAAGAGTGCCCAAATTCCCCGCTATTTGCGGAAATTGTTATTCAATTTGCGGTATTTCCCCTGTTGACAAGCGACGGCGCTACACGTATAAAACCAACTGCAGATTGTCAAGCCGCGAAGTTGTTGTCAGACGTAGTTTTCCTGCTTCTCGCTGGTTTCTAGTCCTTCATTTTCCCTTGATTGTCAGCGCTGGAGGGGTCATTCCGACCCCAGGCTATTGTTTTATTAGGAAAAAACATGGAAACCGGTATTGTTAAGTGGTTCAACGACGCAAAGGGCTTCGGCTTCATCACCCCGGACGCCGGCGGTGAAGACCTGTTCGCTCACTTCTCGGAAGTGAAGGTTGACGGCTTCAAGTCGCTGCAAGAGAACCAACGCGTGTCGTTCGAAGTGAAGACTGGCCCGAAGGGCAAGCAAGCTGCGAACATCAAGCCGATCTAAGCGGCTTCATCGCTTTCACGTGACGCCGCGCCAGCTTTAGGGCGAGGCGGCGTCCCGCGACCAACAGGCCCGATGGCGAAAGTCATCGGGCCTGTTTGTTTTTTGATTCCCTTTCGATTCGCATGAGACGTGCACGCGAACGATGCCACCGTCACGGTTCGACGCTACAATGCTTGATCGAATTCGTAGAAGCATTTCTCCGAGGCAATCATGAGCCTGCAAACGTGGTGGCTGTATGTGGTCACCGTTTTTTTCGTCTCGGCGACACCGGGACCGAACATGTTGCTCGTCATGACCCATGGCGCGCGTCACGGCCTGCGCCCGTCGTTGGGAACGATGGCCGGTTGCATGACCGCGCTCATCGCGATGATGTCGATTTCGGCGGCTGGCCTCGGCGCAGTCCTCAAGGCATGGCCGATGCTGTTCGACACGCTGCGCTATGTCGGCGCGGCCTATCTGATTTATCTCGGTTACAAGAGCTGGCGCTCGCCGGTGGACACCAAGGAAGCGGCGGCCAACCTTGGGGCGCCTGCGCTGGTGGCTGACTCGAGCTTCGGCAAGCTGTTCAAATCGGGCTTTCTGGTGGCGGCAAGCAATCCGAAGGCCATTCTGTTCGCCGCGGCGTTCCTGCCGCAGTTCATCGACCCGGCAGCCGCCAAGCTCCCGCAGTTCTCGATTCTGCTCGGCACGTTTGCCGTGATCGAGATGAGCTGGTACATGGTCTACGCCACGGGTGGGCTGCGCATTGCGCCGTACTTGCGTGAAGCACGCGTGCTCAAGGCATTCAACCGCATCAGCGGGGGAGTGTTCATGGGCTTCGGCGCGCTGATGGCAGCGGTGCATCGCTGATCAGGCAACGTCAGCAGCAAGGGCGCGTGGGAGCGCCCGGGGGGTGGTGCACGGCACGGGGAGCAGTAGGTTCGTGCGCCGGAGCCCTCAATATTTATGGCCGGCGACCGTTAACGTTCATGACCAGATGCATGAAACAGCGAGTGAGCACCGGCTGGCGCTCATTCGCGTATCACGGGGCGCAATGGCTTTAATGCGTACGGCTTGCGTGGACTCGCGCGGCCGTCACGGGGACAAATAGAAGATCAGGTATGGAAACGACAGAACCGCAGGTGACACCGGCGCCCACGGACGATGAGTCTCAACTGCA
>JARLJF010000140.1 GCA_031291335.1 Pandoraea sp.
TGCCAGGGGTCTGGCACAAACCGCTCGGCGGTCTGTGCCGGCGCACCGAGATAACCGCGCGCGAGGCCCGCCCCGCCGATGTACAGTTCGCCAGCGACACCCGGCGGCACCGGATTGAGATCACCGTCGAGCACATGCGCATGCAGATTGGCGAGCGGGTGTCCGACCGGCACCGGCGCTTCGATTGCGCTCTGAGGAGGCAACGAATGCGTCAGCGCGCCAACGGTCGTCTCCGTCGGCCCGTAATGGTTGAGGACAGCAAGCGCCGGACGCGCCGCACGAATCTGCGCCACGAACGCCGGGTCTAGCGACTCGCCCCCCGTGACCAGCACGGCACGCGGCAACACCGAATCACCGGCCGCATCGAGCAGTCCTTTCAAATGCCCCGGCACGATCTTCAGCACGTCGATCGGCCGTGCACCACACCAGTCGGCAAAGCGCTGGGCATCGAACGCACAGGCCTCCGGCACCAGGTACAGCGGGCGGCCAAGGGCCAGCGCACCCAACAGCGTCGTATGTCCGAGGTCGGCTGCCACGGTAGACGCCATTGCGAAACCGCCGGTCGGGTCGTCGCGGGTATCGAGACCACTGTCGTACAGACGTGCCGCCACCGCCTTCACATAGTTGTGCAGCGCACCGCGACTGACCACCACACCCTTCGGCTCGCCCGTCGACCCCGACGTATAGATGACGTAAGCCGCCTGTGCCGGATGCGCAGCCACCGGGCGCGGCGCGGACACCTCACCTGCCGCAGACTTCAAATCGCGCCAACGGATCAACGGGGCCTGCGTGATCGCGGGCGCCTGATCGTCAACGATGACTGCCTTCGCACCGCTGGCCTTCACGAGCTTGTCGAGACGTGCCAGCGGCTGCGACGGATCGAGCGGAACGTAAGCGGCGCCCGCTTTCCAGACGCCGAGAATCGCCCCGGCCAATGCCGCACTGCGTGGCAAACACACCGCGACGCGATCCTCCGGCCCGATGCCACCTGCCTGCAACGCAATGGCCAGACGGTTAGCCAACGCATCGAGTTCGTCGCGCCGGTAAAGGCCATCCTCCCCTTCGGCCGCCAGTGCCGCGCCATCGCGCGCGACATGCGCCTGCCAAACATCGAGCAGGTCTTGCGTCGGCCAGACAGCGCCGGCGGGCAATGCTGGCGTTGCGCCACGCAGACCCACACGCCCAAGCGGCAGGTCGAGGCCATCGGCCACGGTTTCGAGCAACGCCACAAACCGTTCGCCCAACGCCTGAATGCTCGCGTCATCGAAACGCTCACGGGCGTAGGCCAATACCAGACGCAAGCCGTCGTGCTGCTCGACGATCAGCGAGAGCGGATAGTTGTTGCGCGCTTGCGTCTCGCGCTCCAGCAATGAGAGCCGCAAACCGTCGTCACGCTGACCGAGCAAGGCGGCGTCCAGCGGATAGTTCTCGAAGACGACGATGCTCTCGAACAGTGCGCCGTCCGCGCCCTCACCCTCTCGTTGCGCCTCGCGCGTAATAGCCGACAAGGCGACATGCTCGTGTTCGCGCGATTGCGCCGTCTGCGTCTGCAATTGCCGCAGCCATTCGGCCACAGTCACGCGCGGGTCTAGCTGCGCACGCACTGGCAACGTGTTGATGAAGAGTCCGGACATGCGTTCGATGCCCGGCACAGCGGCCGAACGCCCCGACGCCGTAACGCCGAACACAACGTCACGCAAGTCAGCGTGACGCGCCAACAGCAACGCCCACGCGCCCTGACAAAGCGTGCCCGGTGTGACACCCGCGCGACGGGCGGCCTCGCACCACGCCTGCCACGTCGAGGGAGCGAGCGTCCAGGCGGTTTCCCCGTGACCACTCGCCTGCCTCGGCAAGTGGTTCTCGCGGGCGGCGGGCAACGGGGTCGGCGCGGCCACGCCATCGAGCAGTTGACGCCAGTGCGTCAGCGACACGCTCGGGTCCAGCCCACGTTGCCAGACGGCGAATTCGGCGAACGACGGGGCCGCCGAAACGTTGGCATCGTTCGATGCGCTCCCCTTCACGCGTGCGCTGTAACGCGACATGACGTCGCTCAGCACTAGCCCCGTACTCCAGCCATCGAGCGTGACGTGGTGGCTACTCCACAGCAGCCACCAACGTGCATCCCCCACGCGAATCAACGCCAATCGAGGACGATTCGCTTGTGCGAACGAGAAACCAGCGACCCGCTCAGCTTTGAAACGCGTGTCCAGACGCGCGTGTTGTCCGGACTCGCTCAGCCCGCGCCAGTCCTCTATCGGGAGAAGTTCGTTACGCGGAGCCACCGTCTCGCGCGCATGAACCAGCAGCAGCGGCAGGTCGCCCGTATCGGTGGCGTACGCCGTGCGCAACGCCGCATGGCGCATCACGGTCTCACGCCACGCATGGGCGAAGGCGTCGGCATCGAGATCGCCGTCGATCACGAAGCCCTTCTGATAGAAGTACGGGTCGGCAGTGCCCTGCTGCTGCGAATAAAACAATAGCCCCTGCTGCATCGACGTCGCTGGCACGACGGCCTCCAACTGTTGCGCCGACGCGGGCAACGCAGCCAGTTGCTCAAGCGAAAGCCCGGCGTGCGGGAAGTCTTCCGCGATCACCGGTTCGTTGCCCGGGAGCGTGTCAGCCAGCGCCAGAAGCGTGGCACTGATGTCATCGATGAGCGTCTGCACGTCATCGCCCGCGAGACGCATGCGGTCGTAGCGGCAGATAGCGCGCAGCGTATCGCCGTGCTGCCAGACGTCGAAGGTCAACCCGTTCGGCGACGGCGCGTCGGGTTCATGCGACAACCCGCCGCCGACGATGCCATCCGCCTCCATGCGACCGAGGAAATTCACCGTGACGCGGCCTTCCGGCAGAGCGTCGAGCACGTCTCTGGCTTGCGGCGTGCCGAGATAACGCAGTGCGCCGTAGCTCGAACCCTCTTGCGGCGCACGACGCCATGCTTCGCGCGCGGCGGACAGCGTTGCCTGCGGCGTTGTGCCGAGGGATACCGCCAGCGGCCACGCGGCGGTGAACCATCCCACGGTGCGCGAAAGGTCGCCATGGTCGTCACTGCCGCCACGCCCGTGGCCCTCCACGTGCACGACATAGCGGCTGGCGTTGACGCGCGCCCCCAGCGTATGAGCCACGGCCGCGCTCAAGACCTCGTGCAGACGCACGTGTCGCAGCCGCATTAGCGGTAAGGCGACGGTCGCAGGCCATGTGTGTTCAATGTGCCCCGTGCCGCGCTCGGAACGATTGTCCCTGGCGACATCCACCGAATCGACGGCACCGGACAACGTCTTGCGCCAGACGTCGAGCGTCGCCTGTGCGGTTTCGGTCTTCGCCCAGTCATGCCAGCGCTGCGCCCATTCGCGCATCGACTGCCCTACGGCCGGCAGCGTCACCGGCGCGCCCGACCGTCCTTGCGCGAGGGCGGTTTGCAGGTCGTCCAGCAGGATTCGCCATGACACACCATCGATCACCAGATGGTGAGCGATCAGGAAGCAACGCAGCGCGCCGGCTTCCGTACGAACGAGCAGCGCCCGCAGCAACGGACCGTCCGTCAGCGAAAGGCTGCGCTGCGCTTTTGCAAGACCGTCGGCAAGTTGCGCGTCGTCGCACATGGCCGCGTGCCAGAGCAGATCTTCCGGAGCGTGGGGTGCCACGTAGCGGGCTTGCCAATGACCGTCCCGCTGCTCGAATCGGAGTCGCAGCGCGTCGTGGTGCTTGACGACATGCGAGAGCGCTTCACGCAGCGACGCCATGTCGACGCCTTCGGGCAAATGCACCTCGACCCACTGATTCCAGTGATCGCGGCGGCTGACCTCCTGCCGGAAGAACCACGCCTGTACGGGTGTGAGCGGCACGTCGCCTGTCAACGGTTCCGGCGCACGGGCGGTTTCACCGTCGGCCGTGGCCGAGCGGGCTTGCGCAGCGAGTCGCGCAAGGGTCTGATGGCGGAAGACGTCCTGCGCACCGAGTTGCCAGCCGGCCTGACGCGCCCGGCCAACCATCTGCAACGCCACGATGGAATCGCCGCCCAACGCAAAGAAATTGTCGTCACGGCTCACCGTGGGCAGACGCAACAGCTCCTGCCAGACGGCAGCCAACGCCACTTCGGCAGCACTCTGCGGCGCTTGTCCGCCAGCGCTGCCCCACACCGGCGGCGGTAGCGCAGCGCGGTCACGCTTGCCGTTGGGCAGCTTCGGCAATGTGTCGAGCGCGATGATGAGCGAGGGCACCAGGTAATCGGGTAGTCGATGCGACAGCGCAACGCGCAGCACTTCACCGTCCAACCCCTTGCCCGCAACATAGGCGACGAGTTGATCGCCCGCCGGTCCGGCCGCGACGACTGCCAACGCATCGTCAACACCCGGTTCACGCAGCAACTGCGCCTCGATCTCGCCTGGCTCGATGCGAAAGCCCCGCACCTTCACCTGCTGGTCGAAACGACCGAGGTACACGAGCGTGCCGTCGGCCGTGCGTCGCACGCGGTCGCCGGTGCGGTACATCCGTGCGCCCGGCTCGCCGCGAGGGTCCGGTACGAAACGCTCTGCCGTCAGTCCCGGTCGCCCGAGATAGCCGCGCGCCACGCCTTCCCCGCCCAGATACAGTTCGCCCACCGCGCCGAGCGGCACCTCACCCAGCCACGGGTCGAGCACCCACGCCCGGCGGTTGCCGACCGGCTCGCCGATGGGCGCGTATGCCTGCCCCGCGAGTTGTGCCGCCGGTTGTGCCTCCAGCGCGCCGTCGATGGACCACGCGACCGGGGTCATCACCGTCTCGGTCGGGCCGTAACCGTTGATCGTCTGCGCCGGACGGAACATCGCCTGCGCCGCGCGCAATGCTGGCCACGGCATCGCTTCACCACCGAACGACAGCAGCCGCAGCGCCGGTGCACCGTTCGCCCCGCTCGTGGCAAGCCGGCAGAGATAAGCCGTCGGGAAGCCGGCATTCGTCACCCCGTGGCGACGCATCGCGTCGACCATCGTTTGCGGCGCCCAATGCCGCTCGTCCGCGACGAACAGCGAAGCGCCGCAAATCAGCGGCGCCATCCAGCGCTCGTGTGCGCCGTCGAAATTGATGGAGAGCACGTGCAGTTCGCAGACGTCGGGCGTGAGCCGGTATTGCGCTCCCGTTGCGCGGCAATGCATGGCCAGCGGACCGTGCGCGACGGCCACCCCCTTCGGCGTGCCGGTGGAGCCGGACGTGTAAATCAGATAGGCCAGTTGGTCTGGGTGCAGCACCACATGGGGCGCTCGCGCAGACAGCAATGCATCGGACGCAATATCGGCCACGACGGTACGTTGCTTCGGCAACCACGACGCATCGGCCAGCGACGCTTCGGTCAGCACCAGCGAAATACCGGCATCGTCGATGATCTGTGCCAGACGCTCGGCCGGATACGCCGGGTCAAGCGGCACGAACGCGCAACCCGCCTTCATGATGCCGAGCAAACCGCTGATCATGCCGGTTTGCCGCGTCATCGCCAGACCGATGCGCGCCTCCGGTGCCACGCCCTGCGCGCGCAACCAATTCGCAATGCGGTTCGCAGCGCTTACCAGCGCGGCATACGTGAGCGTGCCCGCTTCGTCGCGCAAAGCGATGGCGGACGGTAGCTGCGCCGCCTGCGCGTCGATCAGTGCCGGAACGCTTTCAAACGACGTCTCGGCAGACGGCGGCATCACGCGACGGCCTTCGTCCCAAGCACTCGCGAACGCCACGTCGAGCGACGCAAGCGGCCGCGTTGATAGCGCAAGCAACGTGGCCAGCCCGGCGGCCCAATCCGCGCCCATGCGCTCGATGGTCGCAGCGTCGAACAGATCGGTCGGGAACGTGAAGCGCGCACGCAAGGTCACGCCGTCGAGCGGGTCTGTATTGCCGCTAGTGCCCCGCCCCGCCGTCTCGTGCAATTCGTCGATGTCGAGCGCGAGGTCGTATTGGGCGCCACCTGTCAGCGGCTCGGCGACCACGTTCAGGCCGGGCGACCAGTTCGCTGCCGTACGCGATGCCGCCGCGTTCGCGACATGATGGTTCAGCATCACCTGAAACAACGGCGACTGTCCGAGGCTGCGCTGCGGGGCGATGCGCTCCACCACTCGCTCGAACGGTGCTTCCCGATGGGCTTGCGCCTCCAGCGCAGCGTCGCGGACCTGCGCGACCAAGCCGTCGAAATCCGCCGACGGGTCGATCTGTGCACGCCAGACCTGCGTGTTGACGAGACACCCGAGCATGCGCTCCAGCCCCGCCACATCACGCTGCGCAACCGGCACGCCCACGCGAATGTCCGTTTCCCCCGCATAGCGATGCAGCAGCCACTGGAACGACGCGGCCAGCACGATGAAGGGCGTGGCTTTGCGCTGCGCAGCGTAAGTCAGCACGTCGCGCGTAAGGCCCGCCGGGAGTTCGAACGACAGCGTGCGCCCCGCGCCGCTGCGCAGCACGCTTCGCGCGCGATCCACCGGCAGCGCCAGCACGGGCGAAGGCTCAGGCAGACGCGCCTGCCACCAGTCGAGCTGGCTCGCCAGCGTTGCGCCGCCGACCCGGGCGTGTTGCCAATGGGCGTGATCGCCGGGCTGGACAGGCACAGCTTCATACACAGGCACGCCGCCCGCTGCACACGCCGCGTAGGCGCATGCCAATTCGTCGACGAACACGGTCATCGACCAGGCGTCAGTCACCAGGTGGTGCAACACGAACACCAGCCGCGACGCGTCGTCCGCCGTACGCAACAACGCCACACGCCACGGCGGCGTTGATTCAGGGGCAAACGGCTGTGCGAGCAGTTCGCTCGTCAGGGTTGCAGCGCAGGCGTCGGAATTCTCGTGCGCTGACAGATCGTGCTGTGAGAACGGCACGTCGACGCGCGCGTGCACGATCTGGACAGCCACGCCATCGTGCTCGTCAAACGTCGTGCGCAAAGCGTCGTGACGGGCCGTCACCACTTCGAGCGCACGGGCAAAGGCTTGCGCGTCGAGCCGGCCTTTGACGAGCAACTGCCCACCCACGTGATAGGCAGCGCTGTTCGCCGGATCGAGCCGGTGAACGAACCACAGTCGCGCCTGCGCAAACGACTGCCGGTAAACCCGCTGGTCAGCCGTCTGTGCCAACGGCGTGGCCGTGGGAATCCGCAACGTGGCCTCGTTGTCTCCGGCGTTAGATACCGGCGACAGCCTGGCGAGCGCGCTCACCCATTCGCCAAGACGGGCATGCTCGTAAAGGGATGCGGGGGTCGCTCGCAACCCCAGACGCTCTTGCACACGCGCGAGCACCTGCATGGCAAGCAATGAACTGCCGCCGCACAGGAAGAAGTGGTCGTCCGGATGCACCTCGCGGCGCCCAAGGACTTCGCGCCAGATTTCGGCTACCGCCTCGTAGCGCGCATCTTGAATCGGAGGACGCGCGGGTTTAACGCGCTTCGCTTCGTCAGATTCATTCGATGCATCAGACTTATCAGATTCGTCTCCGACGATAACCCCGCTCTGCCAGACGGCCCACGCGTCGAGCGATCCGTCGCGCCAGCCCTTCGCGCAAGCACTGCGCTGCAACTTGCCGCTCGACGTCTTTGGCAATGCGCCGGGATTGAGCAGCACCACCACCGACGCCGCTTGTTGGCAGACGTCGGCCACCGCTACGGCGACCGCCTCGGCGAGCGATTGCGGCGGCACCATCTTTTGCACACTGCGCCCGACCTCCGCCGCAATGCCGATACCGGGCTCCCCGTCGATCTCGACGGCGAAGGCCGTCACCCGCCCCTTGCGCACGAGTTCGACGTCCGCCTCGACGGCCTTCTCCAGATCCTGCGGATAAAGATTGTGGCCGCGCACGATGATGACGTCCTTGCAGCGGCCCGTGATGTACAACTGCCCGTCATGCAAGAAGCCGAGATCCCCCGTGCGCAACCAGCGCTTGCCGTCGGCCTGCACGAAGGTGCGCGCGCTGGCCTCGTCGTTGTGCCAATAACCCTGTGCAACGCTTGGGCCGTGCACCCAGATCTCCCCGACCCCACCCGCCGCCACCGGCGAGGGCGCGACGTCAGGCGACTCGCTCCATGTCATCAGCCGCACGTCATGATCGACCTGCGTGGCGCCACAGCCGACGAGCATCGCGCCCTCTGCGTCAGCCACTTGCGCGCGTTGCGCCGCCATAGCGGTCCGGTCGAACTCGGCGGCCGCCATGCCGTCGCCCCGCTGACCGCCCGTCACGAAAAGCGTGGCCTCAGCCAGCCCGTAGCACGGATACACCGCCGACGGGTCGAAGCCGGCCGGGGCGAATGCGCCGCAAAAATCGATCAACGTGTCGTGACGCACCGGCTCCGAGCCCGAGAACGCCAGTCGCCAGCCACCCAGATTCAGTGACGCGATCGTCCCCGCGTCGATGCGCTGCGCGCACAGGCGATACGCGAAATCCGGGCCACCGCTGACAGTGCCGCCAAACTTGTCGATGGCGCGCAACCACCGCACAGGGCGTTCCAGGAAGAACTGCGGCGACATCAGAACGAGACGCGAACCGCGATAGATCGGCGAGAGCAGTCCGCCGATCAGGCCCATGTCGTGATAGAGCGGCAACCAGCTCACCATCGTGTCGTCGCGGGTCATGCCCAGCCCGGCGACGATGGCCGCTTCGTTCGCCATCAGATTGGCGTGGCTGACCATGACGCCCTTGGGCGTCGAAGTCGAACCGGAGGTGTATTGCAGGAATGCAAGGTCGGTCGGTGCGACGGACGTTTCCTGCCATTCAGGCGCCATGGCATCGTCGATCTCATCGATCACGACGATCTCGACGCCACGCAACTCCGGGACCGCATCGCCGAAGGCGAGCATGGCGTCGCGATGTTGCCGGTCGGTGAGCACGAAGCGCGCGCGGGCATCTTTGAGGATGGAGCGAACGCGCGCGAGATGCTGCGGACGCGCCGACTCGGGCGGAAATGCCGGAACGGCGATTGCCCCCGCGTACAAACAACCGAAAAAGCCGGCCACGTAGTCCAGCCCCGTCGGCATGAGCAACAAACCGCGCTCGCCGTGGGCCTGTCCGCCAGTCAGCCGTTGCAATGTCGCCGCGACCGCGCGGGCGCGCGTGTCCAGACCGGCGCAACTGAGCACCTCGCCGTCACCGTCGTCGCTGGACAGGGCGCGCAGTGCCTCACGCGCGGGCTCGAGCCGGGCGCGAGCGCGCAGCAGGTCGACGATGTGTTCGATGGGCGCGCCGGGCGTTGCGGCGACTGACGGGGCGGGCCCACCTGATGAGGCTAAGGAAGCCAGGGGGCCGAAGGGGACAGGCAGGCGGAGAGCGTCGTTCATGACGGTAGCGACTCACGAAGCAGGAGCGGAATCAAAGACTGGCGCGTAGCCGCCGCCGTAACCGCCGTAACGGCAGGCGTGAATCACGAACGGCGGCACGCGGAAAATGACAAGGAGCAACGACCGGGCGTCGATGGACCGGCAGCAAACGTCAGCGATCTGCGCCGTGCGCCTGCGCCATGGCCACCACCACCTTGCGCGGCCCTTTGAACGGCGAACGCGCATGAGCGGCGAGCATGTTGTCGAGCATCAGAACGTCGCCGTTCTGCCACGGGAAGCTGATCTTCTCCGCCTCCAGCACGTGACGGATGGTCGCCAGCGCCTCTTCCTCGATGGGACTGCCATCGCCGTAATACACGTTGCGCGGCAGATCCTCCTCGCCGACGACATCCAGTAGCGTCTCGCGCACGTCGGGTTCGAGATTGGAGATGTGGAACAGATGCGCCTGATTGAACCAGACCCAATCGCCTGTCGCCGGATGCTGCGCCACGGCCTGACACAACTGACGCGTGCGCAGTTCGCCGTCTTCCTTCCACTCGCAGGCAATACGGTGAGCGCGGCAATAGGCTTCCACCTCGGCGCGGTCTTCGGTGTTGAAGACCTGCGTCCACGGCACGTCAAAACCGTTGCCGAAGTTGCGCACGTACATGAGCCCCTTCTGCGCGAAACGCTCACGAAGCGCCTGCGGCAATCGCGCGTAGATGCGACGACTGTCGGCAATCGGCGTCTCGCCGCCTTCCGGCGCCGTCTGCACGCTGTAGAACCAGATCTTCATCGGCCAATCGCGCGTGTACGATTGCTCGTTATGCAAAGGAATTTGTTGGTGCGGCGGATATTCGGTCGACGTGTACACGCCTTGCGCCACCTTGCTGCGCGGTGTGGAGCCGAACTCGTAGGTCAGCAACGCGTGACCGAACGACGCGGCGAACTCGCGGAACGACGCGTCGCCATCGACGCGGAACCCACGGAAAAGCACGCCACCGTGGGTCGGAAGATATTCGTCCACCAGCGCGTGAAGGGCACTGGCGGCAGCCTCGATGGGCACACCGGCATCGCGCGGTTCGACCACCATCGGGAGATCGCCATTGGTGCGCAGGGCGCGCACATCGAGCATCGTATCGAGCATGATTGGATCCTCAACGAAACCGCGGCGCCAAACGCGCCGCACTTTCATTGACGATCCTCGAGCCTGCAATTTAAGGGGTTTACGCGGATGACTGCGGTTTTTCTACATTCGCCTCGTCGCCCGGCGTCGGACTGAGCGCAACGACCGGCTCTGCATCGGCGATCAACTGACCGTTCTCCATCTTCACCAGTCGATCGGCCAGCCCGAAATAGCGGTCGTCGTGCGAGATCACGAGCACGGTTTTGCCCTGCGCCTTCAGCTCGGGCAGGATCTCGCGGTAGAAGACTTCCTTGAACACCGGGTCCTGATCGGCGGCCCATTCGTCGAATACAAGGAACGGCCGGTCCTCCACACAGGCAGCTACGAGTGCGAGACGCTTGCGTTGCCCTTGCGAAAGATCGCGCGTCGAGAACGCGCCGTTCGTCACGCTCACCTTGTGTTGCAGGTGCAGCCGCGCCAGCCAGCGTGCGGCAAACGCGTCGATGCGCGCCGGATCGGTCTGCGCGTCATCGGCACCGAGCAGGGTTTCGAACAGATGAAAGTCGAAGAAGATCGCCGAGAACAGTTGCCGGTAGCGATCGCGGTTATTGACACCGACCGGCTGGCCGTTCCACACGATTTCGCCGCTCTCGGGCACATAAAGACCGGTCAGCAGTTTCGCCAGCGACGTCTTGCCGCTACCGTTCCCGCCGATCAGGAACGTGATCTCGCCGGGACGGAACGTCAGGTCGATGGGCCCCATCCGGAAGATCTCGTCCTGCTGCTCGTGATAGTAGCTATGCGTGATGCCGTGCAGGCGCACCAGCGGCGCCCCCGATGCCGTGACGTCAGACGCCGTCAGTTCCTCGCTGCGCATGGCCTCGGTGACTTTCTGAATGCGCTCGCTCGCCACGCGCGCCATGGTCAGCAGCGGGATGTTATTGAGCATGGCTTCGAGCGGCGTCACCATGTACAGAAACACGATGGCATAGCCGGTCGCCACATGTGTACCGCCAGACGTCGCGCCGACCAGCACGAACAACACCAGCCCGATGAGCGCGAAGAACAGAAAACGCACCCAACTGACCGAGAAGATGAACAACGTGAGGCCGCGCGAGCGGTTTTCACGCACGGCTTCGATGGCGGAACCCAGTACACGCGCGAGGAATGCATCGGCACGGCGGCGATTGAGCTTGAGTTCCTTCGCGCCCGAGGCCAGCGTCTGGAAATGGCCGAAAAGTTCGTCCTGTCGCTGACCGGCGGTGCGCAGATAGCGAATCACTTTGGTGTGACTGACGTGATAGCCGAGCGCGCCCAGGCCGATCGCCACACAGGCCATCAGGAAGATAGGCCACGAGAGAATCGCCAGGTACAGGAAGCAACCCATGACGATCGCGCCGTTCATCACCAGCGTTGGCAGACCGATGAAGAAGTTGGCGACATGGTTGGCATCGTCGGCGAGCACCGATTGCACGCGTGCCCCGCCCGTCGACTCCACCACCCGCAGCGGGGCGTTCACGATGATGCGCGAGACATGGCGACGCAGCTCGGCCAGCGTGCGCTGCCCAAGGCGCGTGAAGAGCGCACCGGCACACATCTGAGCGAGCATTGAGAGGACAGCGAGCGCCGCGAAGCGCCATGCCAGCGCGCCGAGTTCCGCTGCCGGCGCGCCCAGCGCGCGGTTGATCGATGCAATCAGCATGACGTTCGCCACACCGCAAGCCAGGGCAGCAGCCACCGCGGCGGCAAGCAGCCAGCGTGAAGCACGTAACAGGAACAGAAACAGGAACACGACGCTCTCCGCTGCGATCCGCCCCCTCGAACGCACGGGCGTCGGGGGGGACAGATCTCGATGAAGGAACAAAGGAGCCACGGCAACGCCGTCCGGCGCATTCCCGGCTCTACCGCTCAAAGACGATTCAGGACACCGAAAATTTGGCCCGCGCCGTTTCAAGATAACCTCGCGCCACCTCAGGGGTAAATTTCGGCACGAGACTCTCGTCTCTCGGGAAACGGATGCCCTGTGCGCATTCCCCCCGATTCCGGGTCCGAGTGAACTCACCGGATGACCTTGCCGAGGCCCTCATGCACGCAAGTACCGAACCGTCCACGACGTCTCACGTCTGCCTTACTCATGATCTGATCGGCGTCGGCTTCGGCCCGTCCAATCTCGCGCTGGCCATCGCACTGGAAGAGCATTGCGGGCAGCGGCTGGGCCCTGCCCGCTTCCTCTTTCTCGAGAAGCAGCCCGACTTCACATGGCACGGCAACATGCTGCTCTCGAACAGCCGCATGCAGATCGCCTATCTCAAGGATCTGGCGACATTGCGCAATCCGCGCAGCCGCTTCACCTTCATCAACTATCTGCACGAGAAGGCGCGCCTGTCCGCCTTCATCAATTTGCAGAGCCACTACCCGACGCGGCGCGAGTACAACGACTATTTGCGCTGGGCCGCCGCCCACTTCCATGGCCAATGCGCCTATGGCGAGACAGTAACTGGCATCGAGCCCGTGCTGGAGCGCGATCAAGTCGTGGCCTTGCAGGTGCATTCCCGCAACGCGCAAGGCGAAGCCACCTCGCGACGCACGCACAACGTGATTCTCGGCGCGGGTGGTACCCCGCATATTCCGCCCGTGTTTGCGCCGCTGCATGCGGAAAATTACGCAAGGATGTTCCACTCGTCGCAATATCTCGCGCGCGTGGCATCGCTCAACGAGACGCAGCCGCGCCGCGTGGCCGTCGTAGGCGGCGGGCAAAGCGCGGCCGAGATCTTTCTCGATCTCGCCGAACAGTGGCCGCAGGCGCAAGTCGATCTCGTCATGCGCGGGCGAGCGCTCAAACCAGCGGACAGCAGCCCGTTCGTCAACGAGATCTTCGACCCGCAATTTACCGACTTCATCTACGCGCAACCCGTCGAGCAACGCGAACGCATTCTCGATGAGTTCCGCAATACGAACTACGCAGTGGTCGACGACGACCTGATCGCCCGCATCTACGACGTGCTGTATCAGCAGCGCGTAGGCGGCCACGGTCATCACGCGCTGTTGTCCTGTCACGAAATTCAGCAGGCGAGCGCAGACGGCGAGCGTGTCACGTTGCATATGCACGAACGCCTCACCGGCCGCGCGGTGACGCAGCACTACGACGCCGTGGTGCTCGCGACCGGTTACGAGCGTCGCACGCACGAGCACCTGCTCGCCGGCGTGCAGCCCTGGCTCGACGGCTTCGAGGGCGAACGTGACTACCGCCTTCGCACCCACGCCAGCTTCCAGCCCGGCATCTACCTGCAAGGCTATTGCGAACCTACACACGGCTTGTCGGATACGTTGCTCTCGATTCTGGCGACCCGCTCGGCCGAAATCGCCACATCGCTGCTCGCGCGTGCACCGGACCAGACCGAGTCGCCGGCGCCGTCGTCGCGCATCGCAGCCCTGGCGGGATGAACGGCATTTGTCCAGGGAAAAACGGCACCGTCAGCCTGGCTGCGGTGCCGTCAATCCCAAGGGGATGCGTCAAGTCGGGAGATCGCCGCAGGTCTTCGATGCAGGCTACTGTGGTGCGCCGCCCGCCTGCAACGCCAACTGCCGTTGCAATTGCGCCGGGGTCATCGTCAACAACAAGGGACACGCGCCGCACAGCAGCGCTTCGTCGCATCGCGTTCCTTTGCCTGCCAATTGATAGCGCAGGCAGCACACGCGCCGCGCGCGCATTGGCGCAGGCATGACCGGGGAAGGTGGCGAGACGTAACGCACGGTGTGAAACAGCGGATTGTCGGCGGTTCCGCCAAAGCCGGCGTCTTTGTCGAAGAGCCATGCGTAGTCGCCGGTCGCCCGCGAGGCCAGCGACGGCACCTGCCGCATCTGTCCGACGATGAACTCCAGCAAATTGCCCGCGTTGCTCCAAAGCACCCGTGCCGAGACACCAGCGGCGCGATGCATCGCCGCAATGGCCGCCGGTAGATGACCATGAATCAATGAAGCCAGTCGCGCCGAGGCGGGTGGCGATGCGAACGGTACCGACGATACGCGCGCCTCATCATCGTGCGGCCCCGGGGGGGTCCAGCTATCGGCGGGAAAGCGAACCTGTAGGGGCAATCCGCCGCGCAGCACTACACCACAAGCGGCGGAATCGAGCGTCAGCGTACGACCGTGCACGACGGTGATCGCCAGCGCCGCCGGCACGACGGCGCGGAAATAAAACTTGCCCCACTGCGACATGAGGGCTCGCGGCTCGACGCCGGGCACGATGCGGCGCACGCCATCGAACATTGCGGGCAGATAAGCATCGAGATCCGTCAGGCCTATGACGACATCGCCCGCACGCAAATCGGCCGGCACGCGTGCACCGAACGCCAGTCCGGCGCACAGCGGACCCAACTCCCCCCGCACGACGTCCGGCAGACTTGCCGCAAGATCGAAAGACTCGGCGCTCACTGGCTCTGACGTTCCTGTTCTGTCTGCCCGATCGCTCATCGAGCCGCCGCCAGCGCGCGTGGCGCGTGCATCGCGGGCGCCAGGCTGTTGGCAATCACGGCGAGCAGATGGGCGGGATCGTCCCGCACGAAGAAATGATCGCCGTCGAAATCGGTGCGTGTGTAGGCGTCGCTGGTCTCGCCGCGCCAGTCATCGAGGACCTCCGGGGCGAAGGTATCGCGCTTTCCGGCGAACGCGTGGATCGGCACCGGTAGCGATGCGCGCGGCTGGCGGCGGTAGTGGCCACACAACTGGAAATCGGCCTTGATCACGGGCAGCACCATCGCTATCAGCTCAGGTTCGGCCAGCAGCGCCTCCGGTGTGCCGCCCAGCGTGCGCATCTCGGCCAGTACCTCGGCATCGTCACGCAGCGCCGCGTAGCGACTGTCGTCTCGCGTGGCCGGCGGTCGGCTCGCCGCCACGAACAGCGCCACGGGTGCGCACCCGCGCGCATGCAGGCGATGCGCGATCTCGAACGCGAGCAACCCGCCCAGGCTATGACCAAACAAGGCGAAGCGCGTGCCCGGCCCGATGTGCCGGGTCAGACACTCGTCGCTCAGTTGGTCCGCGAGCAGGTGCGGGTCATGTTGCAACGGCTCGTGGTGTCGCGTGCCGCGCCCCGGCAACTCGAGCGGGTGCACCGCCAGCCACGACGGTGCGGCCTGCGCCCAACGCGCGTAGACCGTTGCACTGCCCCCTGCGCAAGGCAGGCACAGCAGTCGGCAGGCCTCAAACGCCATTGCGCCCGTCGCCCTGGGTCGCAAGATGCTCGCGCAGGCTGCGTGGACGCATGTCCGTCCAGACCGTCTCGATGTGGGCCAGACACGTTGCCTTGTTGCCACTCACGCCGACTTCGCGCCAGCCGGCCGGCACGGGCCGGTAGTCCGGCCAGATGGCATATTGCTCTTCGTCGTTGATGACCACACGGAACACGCCATTCTCGTCGTCGAAACTCATCGATCGCTCCTCTAAGCATCTTGCAGCGGGACGGCGCGGTCTGCGCCCCCTCTTCGCTGACAGACGGACCAGCGTCCGTGCAATTTACCCCCTCGGCAACCACGCCAGCGCGGCCCCGTATCCCGGCGGCGCAGGAAGCAGTCTCAATTCGAGACCTTGCAAGGCCCGCGCCAGCCCGGCGTCGTCGGCCTGCCACGCAATCGCAGATGACGGCACGACCGGCGGCCGGGTCGCGTCGAAATCGGTGCCGGGGTCGGCGGCCACGCGCGAGATCGCCGCCACATCCAGACGCAGTAACGTCAGACCGTCCTGCAAGCCCGTGCCCAGCGCCTTGAACGCCGCTTCCTTGAGGCACCAGAGCCGGTGAAACAGGGGGGACAGAGGTGACAGGGGCGGGATTCCGGTGTTCCGCCCGGCCGACGGGGCCGCCAGACGTACCAATGCGTCTTTTTCTGCCGCGTGAAGGCAGACATCCCACAGAGGACCCGGATCGGCCACGGCATCGAGCCGTTCTATGTCGACGCCCACCTGCATGTCGCGGGCATACGCGAGCAAGCCCCACCGGCCTGCGTGACTCACATTGAAGTCCAGCGGCCCGCCCCCGGCAAGGCGCGGCCGCCCATGGGCATCGGTTTCAAGCGCGACGCTGCCCGGCGGCACCCCAAGCTCTCTCCCCAACGCTTCGCGCAACGCGCTACGGACGGTGACAAACCGCGCCCGGTCGTCTTCCCTTAGCAGCCGGGCCATCCGGGCACGTTCATCGGGGGTAAGCCGGGCCGCCAGATCCAGGAGGGATGCGGCTTGAGCCGAGGCTCCCGAGGTATCAGCAATCCTGACGAATTGCAAAGTGAGGCTCATTGGCATAACGAAATAAACGACTCCTCAATCGATGATCGTCTTGCGACTCAAAATATTAATTGCAAACCATTCTCATTTTCACTATCGTTTACATCAAATTTGCTGCCAACCCTACGTAAATTGACAGGCGTGTCCCTTTCCACGGGCGCCACGCCGTGGGGCGGCGCAGCAGACGATCTGCAGTCCTGTCTTTTCTCCCTGCACCGTTGTGTCGGAATACGCCAAGCGCGTTATTCCCGGCAGCGTTCGTCCGTCACTTTGTCATCGGCTGCGCTCACGCCCCTTGCCGGGCTCGCCAGTGTGGTCGCAAAGCGACAGTTGCACACTTAGCCACACAGCCGTGCCTTCGATGCCAATCTGGAGGCAAAAGCATGAGCGAGCAGTTGAGTTACGCCGGATATCCCGGCTGGATACCTGCGGGTACCGATGAGCCGGAAGATGGCGTCGTCGGGCAGGTCTTCGTGACACACCGGCGCGCCCTGGTCGGTCTGGCGATGCGCATTCTCGGCTGTCCGTGTCGTGCCGAAGATGTTGTTCAGGATGCCTACATCAAACTCTGCGATGCGCGCAGCACGTGCCCCGTGCGCCATCCCGCCAGCTATGTGATGCAGGTCGTGCGCAATCTCGCGCTCGACGGCTACCGCCGCCAGCAGATCGAGAACCGGGTGTTCACGGTGGAGGAAGAAGCCATCGACATGCCGGATCGTGGCGCATCGCCCGAGGCGCAAGTCACGGCCCGGCAGATGATCGGCGGCATGCTGGACCGGCTCAAGACACTGCCCGAGCGCACCCGCACCGTATTCGAGATGTATTACTTTCAGGACTGTACTCAGCGCGAGATCGCCCAGTCGCTGGGCGTGTCGACAACGCTGGTCAACTTCATGATGCAGGACGCGCGACAGGCGCTCACGCCCTGGATCAGCGGCGCCGCTGACGAGCCGGTCTGACGGCGCCCGAAGCGCCCAGGCACCCTATCGTTACCGCAACATCACGCCTTCGAAATCGCCGCTGATGGGTGCGATCACGATCTGGTTCTTCCCTGAGCGCTTGGCCGAGTAAAGTGCGCCGTCGGCCAGCGCCAGCCATGAAGTCGGCGAAATCAGGTCCCCGTCGAAATTGGCAACGCCAACACTCAGCGTGACGCTGCCCGACGCATCGAGACCTCGCGTGGCCTCGGCAAACACCGCACACACCTTCTCCAGCTTCTTGCGGGCCTTCTCGGCGGCTTGCCCGTCGAACAGGACACAGAACTCGTCGCCGCCGTAACGGCCGATCACGTCGTGACTGCCCAACTCGCTCGACAGCACGTCGGAGAGAATTCGGATCAACGAGTCGCCCTGAAGGTGACCATGAATGTCGTTGATCTCCTTGAAGCCATCGATATCGATCAGCGCAATGCTGGCCGTCCCCGACCGGCCGGTCCGCTTTTCCGTGTAGCAACTCGTCAATGCGCGCATCCACGAACGGCGGTTGAGCAGCGACGTCAGATCGTCCTGGTCGCTGATCCTGCGCAATGCGCGCTCACTCTTCGAGAGTCGCTTCGCCAGACGGAAGCTCGTCAGCCCGACAAGCGTCGGGTAGATCATCAGCAACGGCAGGCTCGCCAGCAACTCCGAGAATTCGATCTCGGTCTTGACCACGAAACCGATCACCGCGCCGGTAAGAACGCCGCCGACGATCATGGCCAGAATGCCGTCGCGCAGCAGCCGGAAGCCGCCCGCCGACGCATTGTGCATCAGCAACACCGAGATCAATACCGCCGACGGCACACCGCTGAAGTGCATCGCCACGACCCAGCCCCCGCCGAACGCGGAATCGCACAACAGATTGCGACGCTCGGCCCGGACAGGATCGACCGCCGACATGGCAATCGCGTGGGCGAAGGCCGGCCAAAGGAACGCATTGAGCGCCCAAACGCCATAGGCGAGGTGCGACGCTCCCGTGTGCTGAAACACCGTGAAAACGGCGATGGCGCTCAGAGCGCAGCCCAGACTGCGCAAGCCGAGCACGCGACGAGAAAAGTCTCGTCCTCTTTGAGATTTGGAACGGGTACCCTGGTCTGTCGATTGATCCGTCATCTCGCCAACGTCAAAGGCGTTATCGGTTTAAGAAAGGAGCGTCGCCTGGCGGCCTGCGCATTATGCCTGCGCTCCTTTCTTTCCAACGACACAGCGCATCAATCAACGAATCGATTCAATTCACCAATGCATTTACCTGACTATTCAAATGCGCATCGGACACGCTCAATGAAAAAGGCCCGCGAATCATCGCGGGCCTCAAATGCTGACAGCGTACGGTTTTGCCGGTTACTTCGCCGCAGCGATCACGGCAATCTCGACGAGCAGATCGGGGGCTGCGAGACGCGACTCCACGGTGGCGCGCGTGGGCGTGTTGCCCGGGCTCGTCCACGCGTCCCACACGGCATTCATGCCGGCGAAATCGGACTCGATGTCCTTGAGCCAGACTTGCGCCGACAGCAGACGCGACTTGTCGATACCGGCGTCTTTCAGATAACCGTCGATCTTCGCGAGCACTTGCTGCGTCTGCCCGGTGATGTCCTGACTGCGGTCGTCGGCTGTCTGGCCGCCAATGTAGACCGTTCCGTTATGCACCACGACACGGCTCATCCGTGCATTCGTGTGATGGCGTTGAATATCGCTCATTAACCACGTCTCCAAAAGGAATAAAAAGAGTAGATGAGAGGCGCGAGCCGCCTCACCTACTTGGGGAAGCCTGCTCGCTCACTCAGGAAATCGGGGGCCTCGACCGCGGTGGCCAACTCGCCCAGCGTGACCGGCTTGATCGGCGGACGAATGCGGTAGTACCCGACTTCCGGCACCGCGCAACCCTGCGCCTGCGCCAGCAGCTCTGCCACCGTCATGCCGCAGAACCGGCCCTGGCATGGCCCCATGCCGCAACGCGAAAACGTCTTCGTCTGGTTCGGGCCGACACAACCCAGCCCCGCCATGCGACGCACGTCTCCCGCCGTCACCTCTTCGCAGCGGCACACGATGGTGCTGTCGTCGGCCGGTGCGCGGAACCCATCGGCCGGCCGGTACAGCGCGTCCAGGAACGGACGAATCGCCGTGTGCGCCGCCAACTCACGGCGCAGGGAAAGCGCGCGCGAGTCACGTTTCGCGTCGTCGAGCTTGCCGAGCTTCACGGCGGCCTGTGCGGCCGCAAGTCTTCCTGACGGCTCAGCGGCCAGTGCACCGGCGATCCCTGCGCCATCCCCAGCCACGAAGATGCCGGGCAAACTCGTCTCGCCCCAGGCGTCGGTCTTCGGGCGCCAGCACAACTGCGCCTCGTCCCACTCGTGCTCGCAGCCAATCGAGCGCGTGACCTGCGTGTTCGGGATCACACCCTGATGCAGCAGCACCAGCGCCGCGTCAATGCGCGCCGTGCGGCCATCCACGACATACTCGATGCCCTCGGCCTGCTGGGCCCCGACCACGCGCAACGATTCCACATGCTTCACGTGCTGCACACCTGCCGCACGAATGGCGCGCAGCAGCTTGAAACCCTTCAGCAGATAAGACGGTGCCCGCAAGGCCCCGCCCGCGTGGCGCAAGGCTTCGCGCCGTCCGCCTGGCTCGGCCGTGTCGAGAATGGCCCGTACCGGCACACCGGCATTGATGAGCTGCCAGGCAAACAAGTAGAGCAACGGGCCACAACCGGCCAGCACCGCAGGCGAGTCCGGCACCAGCGCCGACGCCTTGAGCAGCGTTTGCGCCGCCCCCACGCCCATCACACCGGGCAACGTCCAGCCGGGAATCGGAAACGGCCGCTCCTGTGCGCCGCTCGCGAGTACGATCGCGCCGGCTTCGATTTGCAGCGTGCCGCCACCCGCGCCCTGCCGGGTGATGGATACGCGTCTGTCCGCACCGATCTGCCATGCGAGCGTCTGCGGCCAATAGTCGATGCCCGCAGCCGTGAACGCATCGACGAGCGCACGTCCGCGCAGATAGTCCGGCCCGAGGACAGCCGGGTCAGCCAGCGGCGAACGGCTCACGCTGCGATAGATCTGACCACCGGGCAAAACGTTTTCATCGACGACCAGCGGCGCGAGCCCGTGACGCTTCGCCTCCAGCGCCGCCGCCAACCCGGCCGGACCCGCGCCGATCACCAGCAAATCCACGCTCTTCGTGCTCATGCCACACTCCTCGCGCCATCCATGCGGCGCACCTGCATACCCTCTCGCACAGGCGTCATGCACCCTTGTCGGTTCGGCACGCCGTCGATCTCCACCAGACAGTCGAAGCACACGCCCATCATGCAAAACGGTGCGCGCTCGCTGCCCGTCACGGGCGTGGTGCGGCACGCCGTCACGCCCGCGAAGAGCAAGGCGGCCGCGACATTCATATCGGTCGGCACATCGACCGGCGTACCCTCGATAAACATTCGCACCGTCGCGCCATCCTTGCGCGCCAGCGACTTAAGCAGCGAAACGTTTGGCATAGAAATGATCCAGAAGCGCGGGACGCGATGCGCCGAGAATCCACGGCGCGATAGTTTCACAATGCGCGGCGGCAAGCGTCACGCCGCTGTGGCAGGTCGCGAGGAACGCGCCCGGGCAGGCCTCGGAGGCTTCGTAAATCGGCAGCCCGTCAGCCGTCATCACACGCAACGCTCCCCACGCGCGCACCACGCGCACGTCCTTGAGCAAGGGAAACGGCGCAATGCCGCGCCGGGCGATGTCGGCGAGCACGTCCGGCGTCACGCCGTCGTTGAAGCCCACGTCTTCGGCCGAATCGCCGAGCATGACCGAGCCCTCAACGGTCTGACGCACATAAATCGTCGGATACGAGAGGAAGGGCTTGACGCGTTCGGTCACGAGAATCTGTCCGCGCAACGGCTTGACCGGTGCGTTCAGTCCGACCATCGGCGCGAGGTCGCGATTGCCCAGACCTGCGGCGAGCACCACGCGCCCGGCTTCGAACGACGCCTCACCCATGCTCACGCGAAACGCGCTACCCACTTGCCGAATATCGGTCACACGCACATTCGGCGCGTATTCGCCACCGGCCTGTTCGAACGCCGTGAACAGCGCGCGCAACGTGTAGAGCGGGCTCACATGACCGTCGTTCGGAGAGTAGATGGCGCCGGCCACATCGGGACCGATGGCTGGCAGACGCTCGGCCAGCGCATCGTGATCGAGCACTTCGTATACGAGTGCAGGATCGGCTTCCTGAAGCTTGCGCATGCTCTCGACCTTGATCGCCAGCTCCTCCGGCGTTTGCGCGATGTTGAAGCCGCCGGGCCGCTGAAAGCCGACGGACACGCCAGTACGCGCAAATAACTCGTCGGCGAAACCTTGCCACGTGTTGGCCGAGTGCAGCGACCAGCGCGCATAGTCGGTGCAGGTGCCTCCTTTGCCCTGCACCCAGACCAATCCGAAGTTGCCGCGTGCGGCACGCAACGCATTGTCTTCGCCATCGCAAACGACGACGCGTTGTCCGCGCTTGGCGAGCCCGTAGGCAATCGCCATGCCGACGAGGCCGCCGCCTATGACGGCGATATCGTATGTCTTTTGCATGTTTTAGTGATTTCCAACCAGAACCTTGTTCAGCCCATAGATGCGATCGAGCACCAGCATCACTGCCAGCGTCAGTCCGATGAGCAGCGTCGAGATCGCTGCCACGCTCGGGTCGACCGTCTCGCTCATATTCATGTAGATGCGCACCGGCAGCGTAATCGTCGTGGGCGACGTGACGAAGATCGTCGCCGTCAGTTCGTCAAAACTGTTGATGAACGCCAGCACCCAGCCCCCCGCCACGCCCGGCAGAATCGCCGGCAGCGTGATCCGGCGGAATGTCGTCCAGCGTGCGGCACCCAGTGAGCGCGCCGCACGTTCCGCTTCATCCGCCTGCCCCACCAGCGCCGACATGATCAGGCGCAGCGCATACGGGAAGATCAGGAGCGCATGGCAAGCCACGAGGCTCACGAACGATCCGCCCATGTCGAGCAGCGTGAACAGCCGCAAAAACGCAATGCCCAGCACCACCGGCGGAATCATCAGCGGCGAGAGCAGGAACGAATTGATCGCGTCACGCCCCGGGAAGCGGTAGCGTGCCAGCCCCATTGCCGTAGGCACCGCCAGGATCGTCGACACAGTGGCCGACGTCACGCCCAGCCACAGACTCGTGCGCAGCGCCGACTGGAAATCCTCATCGCTCATCAGCGACGAGAACCAGCGCAGTGAAAAGTGCTGCGTCGGGATCGACAGAAAGTTGTCCGGCGTGAAGGCGACCAGACACACCACCACCAGCGGCGCGAGGATGAAGACCAGAAACACCACGTGGAACGCGAGCGCCGCCACGCCGTTGCGATCGCACTGAGGATCTTGCCGATTCATAGCCTCGCCTCCTCAGCCGAGACGGCGCGTGAAGCGCTTCTCGAGTGCACGGTTATATCCGCTGATGATGGCCACATTGACGATCAACAGCATGATCGCAATGGCAGCACCCAGCGGCCAGTTCAGCGTGCCGAGAAACTCGTCGTAAGCCGTGGTGGCCACGACCTTCAGGCGCCGGCCGCCGATGAGCGCGGGCGTAGCAAAGGCGCTTGCCGTCAATGCGAACACGATCAGGCTGCCCGACAGAATGCCCGGCGTGATCTGCGGCAGCACCACGCGCCACATCACCGTCGCGCGTCCCGCCCCCAGCGAGCGCGCCGCATGTGCCACCGCCGGATCGAGCCGCGTGAGCGAGGTCCACACGGAGAGCACCATGAGCGGCACGAGCACATGCACCAAGGCCACCGTGACCGCGCCCATCGTGAAGAGCATCTGCAAGGGCTGATCGATGAGCCCCAGCTTCGCAAGCACGGTGTTCACCAGCCCCTCACGCCCCAACAGGATCGACCAGCCCAGCGTGCGCACGACAACCGAGATCAGCAGCGGACCGAGCACCAGCACCAGACACAGCGAACGCCACGGATCGCGCATGCGGAACAGGAAATACGCCTCCGGCACGCCGACCAGCACACACAGCAATGTCACGCCCACGGAGAGCAGCAACGTGCGCAGGAATATCTCGTAAAAATAACTGTCGGTCAGAATGTCGACGTAGTGCTGTAGCGAGACCGTCGGCAGTATCCCGCCCAGATTCGGGTCGAAGCCATGCAGGCTCAACACGAACGTCAGCGCGAGCGGCACCGCCAGCAGCACGAGGAAGTAGATCGTCGCCGGCATGACCAGCGTCCAGGCGGCGCGCCGCTGGCTGGCGATCTCGGGTGAGAGCCCCACTGTCGCATTCATGTCCGGCACGGCGGAGACTCCCGATGGCGTAGACGTCGCGGCATTCATGCGCCCTCCTGCACGAGACGCAGCGCGTCGTCGGCCCAATCGAGCCCGACGGCCTCGCCATCGTTCGCAGCGACCACACCGTCATTCGAGACCAGCACGCGCAACTCGCCGAGCGCCGTCGACACCGTGAGCACCCAATGATTGCCATGGAAGCTGCGCTGGCCCACCCGGCCTGCGAGCCGCCCCGCCGTGGTCGACGTCAGGCGAATGCGCTCGGGCCGCAGGCTGAAGGTGGCCGGACCATTCGTGCGCCCCGCACTGCCCGCCGAGACTGCGCCGGCATGGGCGGGCGACACGGCGAGCCGGTGCCCTTGCGCATCGAGCACGGCCACGCCTGCGCTCACGTCAAGCTGACCGGTGATGAGATTGGTCTGTCCGATGAAGTGCGCAGCAAACGTGGCACGCGGGTCTTCGTACACGTCATGCGGCGTATCGATGCGCACCACACGTCCGGCGTTGAGCAACACCACACGATCGCTGATGGCAAGCGCCTCGGCCTGATCGTGCGTGACCATGATGGTGGTCGTGCCGACCTTGCGCTGAATCGCACGCAACTCGTCCTGCATCTGCTCGCGCAGCTTCGCGTCGAGATTCGACAGCGGCTCATCGAGCAGCAGCACGGGCGGCGCGATCACCAACGCCCGGGCGAGCGCCACGCGCTGACGCTGACCGCCCGAGAGTTCGCGCGGATAGCGTTGCGCATGCTGGCCCAGGTGCACCAGTTCCAGCGCGTCCTGCACACGGCGCTGCTTCTGGCCCGGGTCCACGCGGCGCATGTCCAGACCGAACGCCACGTTCTGCGCCACGGTCATGTGCGGAAACAGCGCGTAGCTCTGGAACACGATACCGAGGCCGCGCCTTTCCGGTGGCACCGGCGTGAGGTCGCGGCCTTCGAGCAGAATGCGTCCGGCGCTCGGCGCAACGAACCCCGCGATCATCTGCAACGTGGTGGTCTTGCCGCAGCCGGACGGGCCCAGCAGGGAGATGAACTCGCCCTGCGCAATCGAAAGATCGACGCCCTCGACCGCAACGGTGTCACCGAAGCGTTTGCCGAGTTGCTCGAGACGCAAGTATGGAGTGCTCATGACGCTTGTGATCTCCCTGCGCCTTAACGCTCGATCTGACGGTTCCAGCGCTGGGTCCACTCAGCGCGCTTGGCGTTGACGACGTCCCAGTCGACACGCACGAGCTTGTCGATCTGCGCCGGCGACGGCACACGTGCCGCGACGGACATCGACAGTTGGGTCTTCTTGTTGGACGGTGCTACGCCCTGGCTTTCGGCGAGGACGGCCTGCGTCTGCGGCGAGAGAATCGTCTGGATGAATTTCTGCGCGAGCGCGTCGTTGGCCGACTTGTCCACGACGCACATGCCCATGCCGAGGGCTACCGCGCCTTCCTTCGGATACACGAACTCGACCGGAATGCCCTGCTGGCGCAGCGCCTGCACGCGGCCGTTGCCCCAGACCGCGATGCCGACTTCATCCGCCTGGAACAGCTCGGCGATCTTGCCCGGCGACGGGTCGAACGACAGCACGTTCGGTGCGATCTTCTCCATTTCGCGGAAGCCCGGATCGATGTTGGTATCGCTGCCGCCGTTGAGCTTCGACTCCACGAGCAGCGCGTGCAGACCGTAGGTGTTCTTGATGCTCGGCATCACGAGCTTGCCCTTGTACTTCGGATCGGACAGCTCTTTCCACGACGTCGGTGCGGGCCAGCCCTTCGACTGGAACAGACGCGTGTTGTAGGCGATACCCGTTGCGATCAGCCCGGCCGCCACGGCACTGCCGTTCTTGAACTTCGCGATGTCGTACAGATCCTGATAGACCGGCGCGTCGGCCAACTTGCCGCAGAAGCCCATCTGAATGGCCTGATACATCGGGCCGTCGTCGAGGAAAACGACGTCCATGCCGGCCTTGCCCTTTTGCGCCTGAAGCTTGGCGAGAGTCGTCGTCGAATCGCCAGGCACGATCACCACCTTGGTGCCGGGGTTCGCCCGCTCGAAGCCGGGAATGACGTCCTTCTTGAGCATCTGTTCAAACGAACCGCCATAGGCACCGACGTACAGCGTCGTGTCGGCATGGGCAGCCGTGGCACTCAATACCAACCCGGCAACACCCACCGATACGGCAGCGGTGCGGCCAAGCTTGCGAAGCGTTTGGGGAACGACAGTCTTCATCGAGAAGCTCCTTGCGTGAAGCAGTGTTATGTGATGTTATGGCCCGGCATTACGAAAAAAAATCAAACTATTGCGTGGTTTTCGTAGAGTCATTTTCGACACATCCACCGTCAAATCACATTTTTTAACCCGACCATACGTAAATGTTATGGGGCGGTTGATACGAGGCTTCGATGAAGATCCGGCAGTTGGAGGCATTTCGCGCGCTGATCCTGCGCCAGACGGTCACTCGCGCGGCCGACATGCTTCACATCTCGCAACCGGCGGTCACTCGCCTGATCAACGATCTCGAAGCTGACGTAGGGTTTTCCTTATTCGACCGGACCAATGGCCGCCTGAATCCGACGCCCGAAGCGATGGTGCTGTTCGAGGAAGTGGAGCGCTCGTTCGCGGGCATCGAGCGCATTGCGCAGACGGCCGAACAGATCAAGTCGCTGCGTCGCGGCTCGCTGCACATTGCAGGCGCTCCCGCCCTTGCGCTGGAATTCCTGCCAACGACACTGACCGGCTTCATGCGCGAGCATCCGGGCATCAGCACCACGCTGCTGATTCACGCATCGAGCATCGTGGTCGACATGGTGGTCGGGCGCCGCTGTGACGTGGGCTTCATCGCGCATCCGCTGACGCATGCCGGCGTGAACGTCGAGACACTTCACCGTGCACCCATGCGGTGCATCTTGCCGCTCGGCCATCGGCTCGCCAACCGCGACGTCATCCATCCTGAAGATTTGCGCGACGAGTCGTTCGTGTCGTATCCGAAGGAATTCGACGGACGCATGTATATTGATCGCATCTTCGCCGAGCGGCAGATCGACCGGGTGATGAGCGCGGAGTCGCAACTGTCCGCAGCGATTTGCGTGCTCGTGCAGCACGGCGCAGGCGTGGCGATCATCGATCAGATCACCGCCCGGTATGCGGCAGGACGCGTCATCGTCAAACCGTTCGAACCGACGGTCCTGTCCGGCTTCTCGCTCGTCACCTCGACGCAGCACCCGCCCTCGCAGTTGGCGCAAGCCTTCGTCGACTATACAAAGCAGCGCATGATCGCCCAGTTCGGCGACTGAGCCTTTGGCCGGTCGCCACGCCATCGGCACGGCGCTTCGACCCAGCGCGCACGGGTCGGTCGTCAGTCAATCAACTAAGTCAGTCGAGTAAGTCAGCCAAGTAAGTCAACGGGCACTCCTCTCATTTCCGAGAGGGATTCAACAGCTCGATGCAAAATCCTCACGCTTCATTGTTCGAACTGAAGTGTTTTAACCATGACAACGTGCGTCCCGACAAATGGTTTCGCGGGGACGCCATAAGCATGGAAAAACGAATTCGAGTTCGGCAACAGGAGCATGAAGTGAAGTTTGCAGTTCTAACGTCAGACATCGGGCTCTACGACGCGATCAGTCAACGTCTCAGCGCCGATGGCGACTGTCAGCGTTTCGACGACGCCGCCCAGTACCTCGTCGCCGCCTCGCGCGTGCCCTACGCTGCGGTGCTCGTCGACGCCGCGCTTGGCCCCCTCGACTTGCAGGGCGTGCTTGCCCGGCGACGCGGCACGCGAAGCGCCGGCGCGCTTGTCATCGGCTTCGGCACACCATCCTGGATGCTCGACCTCTCGTTTCGCACCGGCTGCGACGACGTGCTGCCGTTTCCGGTCGACGTCGCCGAGCTTCAGACGCGTCTGGCGCTCACGCTGCACCGGCGCGCCTCGGCCAATGCAGCCCGTGGCGACGAAATCCTCGAAGTTGGCGCCTACGTGCTCGACCGAGGCCGTGACACCGTGGCGGTGAATGGCATCGACGTGGAGCTGACCGCACGGGAGTTCGCGCTGGCATGGATGATGTTCTCGGCCCCTGACGTGCGGGTGAGCCGTGCCCGCATTGCGTCGTCGATCTGGCGCAGCGACGAGACGGCCGCCGCGCGCAGCATCGAACAACACGTCTATCTGTTGCGAAATCGCCTCGGTCTGCGCGGCGAGCACGGCCTCGTGCTGCGCGCCGTGTACGGCGGCGGGTATTGCCTCGGCGCGCGTCCTCGTCGCCTCTCGCGAGCGGCCCCGCGCGCGCAGGCCTTGCCTGACGTACCGCGTGATTGATAAGCTCTCGGCCGGCCAACGACCGGACGCTACCAAGGCACGAAGCCAAGAGGCGTCCAGCCGTCTTCCGGCATACAACAAGAGAGAGACAACAACATGCTGCAACGCAGGACCCACCGTACGGCACGCACCGCCGCTACCGCCCTGAGAGCGCTGAAGGCGCTGAAGGCGCTGACGACGCTGATAGCGCTCGCCCTGTGCGTCACCGGTGCGAGTGCCGAGACACTCCACCCCATCAAGGCGTCCAGACAGGAACTGGCCGGACCGGTGTTCGATCGCGCCGACGCCGTGCACGAGAACGAAGACGGTAACGATACGGTCGACGTCAACACGTTCACCTCGGGCGACAAAGCCTTTCAGACCGGCGTATTCAAGTCCGGCCCCGTGCGCGAGGAGATTCGTTCGGCGCCCGGCTATCCGTACACCGAATTGCTCGTATTCCTGAGCGGCGGGGCAAAGTTCACCTCGAGCGACGGCAATGTCGTCGAAGCCGGCCCGGGCGAAGCGGTCACGTTGCCGAAAGGCTGGACGGGGGTCTTCGAGTCGACCGGCTACACCAAGCTTTACGCCGTCTACGACCCCGAAGCGCCCGCGCACATCGGGCAGTAAGCGACAGCAGACGGCCAATTCGCCGTCACAAAGACAACGGCCCGTCATGCGGGCCGTTGTCGTTTATCCGGTATCAACGCGGCATCAATACGTCGCCATGAGCGACGCCACCCCACGCAGGCTGTGACGACGGTGCCAACGCAGCGCATCGAGCCCGGCGATCTGCAACTGCGGAAAGCTCCTCAGCAACGTGTCGAGCGCGATTTGCAGGGTTGCCGTGGCAAGACGCGCGCCGAGGCAATGGTGAATGCCGGCGCTGAACGAAATCAGACGACCGTGATTGTCGCGTCCGATATCGAAGCGATCCGGATTCTCGAAGCGCGCCGGATCGCGGTTGGCCGCACCTAGCAACATGAACACCGTCGTGCCCGTCTCGATGGCAACGTCCCCCACTCGTACCGGCGCGAGCGCCGTACGCGCCACCATCTGCACCGAACTGTCGAAACGCATGGCTTCAACGACAGCGGCCTGCGTGAGCGACGGATCGTGGCGCAGACGCTGCCACTGCACCGGGTCGCGATACAGGTGAATCAGTGCATTGCCCAGCATGTTCGACGTCGTCTCGTGCCCCGCCACGAACAGCAGCAACATGTTGGCGACGATCTCCTCGTCGGTCAGGCCGCCCTCGCCGCTCGTGGCCAGCACCAGCGCGGAAAGCAAATCCTCCCCCGGCTGACGACGTCGCACGCGCAACAAACGCTCGAAATACGATTCGAGCGTCAGCGCGCCCTTGTTCGCGTCGGCAAGCCCGGCTTCGTCGAGCGGTGCCAGATCGAACGCCCGCACCAGCGCAGCGGCACTTTGTCCGAGCACGTGCCCGTCTTCGAGCGGCACGTCGAGCATGCGGCAGATGATGCGCAACGGCAGCGGGAAGCAATACGCCTGCATCAGATCGACCGGCCCGGTGGCCGGCATCGCTTCCACGAGGCGGGCGGCCTGCTCGTGCATGACCGACGAGAGATCTTCCACGCGACGCGCGTTGAATGCATGCATCAGCAAGGTGCGCAGCCGCGTGTGCTCCGGCGGGTTCGCCATCAGGAACATGCGACTGATCGCCCGAAAGACCGGTTGTTCGCCCGCGAGCGGGCCGTAGCGCGCGATGACGCTCGGCATATACGCCTTGCCCATACGGCGGTCGTGCAGCAACGCTTCGATCAGATCGTAGCGGCCCGTCATCATCAACGAAGGGCCGATCGACACTAGGTCGCCTGCCTGGCGCAGACGTTCGTAGACAGGATAAGGATCGTCGAAGAAAGCGGGGGTCGAAAAATCAGCGAGATTCATAAGCTTCAAAAAAGGGGGACTCGACGGCCACATCGGTGGCCGTCAGCGGCTTGCCATCGGCACGGCGGGCCGGCGGCGTGTCACCGCCGTCGTAGAGCACCGGCACGACCATGTTGGCCAGCGCGCGCGCAATCGGCAGCAGGTCAGCCGACCCGGAGGGCGCGACCATCGCAAACATTTGTCCGTCGCGGCGCCACGTCACCGTCTCCATGGGAGGAATCGTCTGCGCCGACGGGCCGTGATCGAGGCGTGTGTCCTTGACCACGTAGAGACTGACCGGCGGTCCCTCACGCGGCAAATAGGCCATCTGCACCACGGCGCGGCCGTCGAATTGCAGGCGCTGTACGCGCTTGAACTCCATGCCGGCACCCCGCAGATCGGGAACGACGATGGGAATATCGTCGCGACGCCGGATGGCGCGCACGGTCGCGATGACTTCGGCCGGCTCATCGTCCAACGGATCGAGCGTTGCACGGGCATACAGGGTTTGATACGACACGAACGCCCGCACCCAAGGCTCGTACGAGCCATGCCACGCATTGCGCCCTTCCGGTGGCGACGCAGAAACGGCATCGACGTCGGGATTGCCTGCCGCGGCCAGGATATCCATGGCGGGCATCGGCGTTGGCGCGGGATCTTCCGTCAGAAAGCGCGCGCCGGCACAGGCGAGGAGTACGGCAAATGCCGTCGCCCCCGCGGAAAAACCACCGATCTTCCACCACACGGCGGCGCGCTCACGATCCGCTCGGGTACGGTAGCCCTCCACGCCAGTACGACAAAGCCGCGCGCGACGACGCGCGCGCTTGAAGCGCGCATCGTTCGCACTGGCTACGTGAGACGGCACCTCCGGCGTCGCGCGGCCGCGCACCAGCGTGCGCACGGTTGCCATCAGCGTGGAAGGGATCGGGGGAGCGACCAGTTTGTCGAATGCCTGCCGGTAAGGCATGTCGGACGCGCGCAATGCGGCAAGACGCGCCGCCAGCTCGGGCGAGCGCAACAGGGCCGCCTCGACTTTCGCGCGAGCGTCGCCGCTCAGGCTGCCATCCACGTAGGACAGGAGGGTCTGGTCGTTGATCACCATTCGGTCGAGTTACGTCGGATCACGTTGAATCACGTGGAGGTCTCCCCTAGCCCCGTGCTGCTTCGCCTGCGCGGCGCCACGTCGAACTGTGCGCCAAGGCGCTGACGCGCGGCGGAAAGGCGCCCCATGACCGTGGCGATGGGGACATCGAGAATCTGTGCGGCTTCGCGGTAACTGAAACCTTCGACGGCCACCAGCAGCAACGCCACGCGTTGCGGTGCCGGCAAGCGCTCGACGGCGTCGACGATCTGACGGTGCCCGACATGCTCGTCAGGCAATCCCGACACGCAGTCGGCAATATTCTCAAGGAGTGCATCGTCCCAGGCGACACCCCCGCGATTGCGCACATTGCGCGCGCGCAGTTCGTTCAACCACAGGGAATGCACGATGGCATAGAGCCAGTTCAGCGGCGCGCTGTCGGGCCGCAACTGAGCATCTGCACGCTCGAGCGCACGCACGCAGGCGCGCTGCACGAGGTCTTCGGCGTCATGCCGGTCGCCGGTCAGTCGCAGCGCGAACGTCCACAGCTTCGGCAGCATGGGGAGCAGCAAACGCGCAAACCCCGGATCGTGCTCGAACTGCATCATGTTCACTCGCCACAGCGGCCACAGGCCTAACGAACCGCATTATTCAGGCGTCGGCGTATTGAAAGAATAGAAAATATTCCAAATTCGCCTCAATACCAGCCGCAATAACGCTCATCCACGTGCAGATCGCCGGACCATACCGCCAAACCACTGCTCGACGTAGTGCCGACGGGATGCCGTGACAGTACATCCCGTCGCCATTTCGCGACACAACCTCAAGCCGTCAGACGCCAATTCCCAGCACTAAGTGCTCTGGCAGCGGCGAAAACGGGCGTTGAACGCGGCGGTCTTTCACATCACTCAAGCGAGCGATGCGCTGTGCGTCAGTACATCGTCCAGTTCACGAATCGTCTCGTACAGCACGCGGGTGCCGTCAAGCAGTTGCGACGGTTCGATCCATTCTTCCGGACAATGGCTGCGCCCGTTCAGGCAAGGGATGAAGATCATGCCGATGGGACCCGTCGGCGCCATGTAGACGGCATCGTGCCCTGCCCCGCTCGGCAGGCGCATCGACGCGTAGCCAAGCCGGTGCGATGCGCGCTCGACGGCGTCCATCACGACAGCCGTGCAGTCCGTCGGCAGTGCGCGACTCAATGGCGTGCTCGTGCAGCGCACGCGTAGCGCGGCAAGATCCGCCTCGACGCTCGCCAGCACTTGCTCCGGAAACTGTGCCAGCACGTCGTCGCTATCGCTGCGCACCTCCAGCACCATCTCGACACTGCCGGGGACGGCATTGGGGACGTTAGGCGTCATGGCGATACGACCGATGGTCGCTACGACGTAGTGCGGATTGCCGCTCGCGTCGCTGGCCAGCCGATGCGCGGTGTCGATGATGCGGGCCGCCCCCACGAGGGCATCGCACCGAATATCCATCGGCGTCGTGCCCGCGTGATCAGGCCGTCCGTGCACCGTCAACTGCACACGGCGAATACCGACGATGTTCGTCACCACGCCAATCGGCAGCGCGCGCGTTTCGAGCACCGGCCCTTGTTCGATATGCAGTTCGACGAACGCGGCCGTCTCGCCTGCCCGCCGCAACGGCGCAGTCAGTTGCGCCGGATCGCCGCCAATGCGACGGATGCCCTCGGCCAGGGTCTCGCCTTCCGGATTACGCGCGGTGAGCATTTCGGCAGATAGCACACCGGACATGGATCGGCTTCCCACGCAGGAAATACCATAGTCGCTGGGCTCTTCCGAGAGAAAGTCGATTACTTCGAACGGGTGTTCCAGCACCACGCCATGCTCGTGCAAGGTATGCGCCACCTCGATACCCGCGAGCACACCGATGATGCCGTCGAAACGGCCGCCGCCCACGACGGTGTCGCAATGCGAGCCGGTGACGAGCGGCGCGCGCGCGGCATCACGCCCCGCCATTCGCCCGATCAGATTGCCGCCCGCGTCCTGATGCACCTGAAGTCCGGCCGCTTCCATCTCGGCGCGTAGCCACGCGCGGGCCTCGACAAACAAGGGCGAGAAAGCGCGCCGCGTCCACGGCACGTCTGGCCGGGTGAGCTTCGCGAGCGTTTCCACGCGCGACCAGAGCCGCTCGGCATTGAGCGGGGGGACGTTCGCGACGACACCCGCCGTCGCTTGTTGTATTGCGTTCGACATCGTTGACTCCCGCGCGATCAAACCTTGCGCGGACGCAGGAAGCGCCCGTCGCCCTTCTGATTGACGATGCCGGCACCGTCATACACCTGCTGCCCGCGACACCAGGTCCCCGCGACGCGCACCGTGAACTCGCGATCCTCGAACGAACTCCAGTGCACCGCCGACAGGCTTGTCGACGGGTCATACGCATAACGCTCGGGACGCAGCAGCACGACATCGGCGTCGGCGCCCACGTCGAGCGAACCCTTGCGATCATCGAGCAGAAAGTGCTGCGCCGGGTTACGGCACAGTTGCTTGACCACCATCGTGGGCGAGATGCCATGCGCTTCGCATCCGGTCCAGAACGCGGGCAACAATGTCTCGAGCCCCGGGCCGCCGGACGCATTGCGAAACACGTTCGGATTGCTCTTGCGCTCCAGCCCCCAGCTCACGTGATCGGAAGACACGAAGGTGCAGTCGCCCGCAGCGATATGCGTCCACAGCAGATCGACTTCGGCCTTCGGGCGAATC
The DNA here is from genome assembly GCA_031291335.1 of Pandoraea sp. Taxonomy (GTDB): domain Bacteria; phylum Pseudomonadota; class Gammaproteobacteria; order Burkholderiales; family Burkholderiaceae; genus Pandoraea. The sequence goes on from JARLJF010000140.1 coordinate 33,922, forward strand.
GGCGGGTAGTGTTTGGTCTTCGCGCCGAAGCGGCGGGTGTGCTCTTCGTGATTGAGCATCAGATACTGCACACACGTCTCGATGCTGGCCCGATGCCCCGCGCGCCGGTACATGTTGCAGATCTCGAAGCCGCGCGACGTCGACACGTGTACCGCGTGGGCACGCGCCCCCGTTTGCGCACCGATCTCGTAAATGAGCGCGGTGGCGAGGTTTTCGATGAGCGGCGGATGCGCGCGCAGGAAGGCGTCCCAGCCCGTGTCGTCCGCTTCGATCAGGCGGGCGATGTTCTTGCGCGTGAGGTCCTGCATCTGGTTGTGCACGCCGCACACAATCCCCGACGGGGCGATACGCCGGAACGCCTCGTACAGCATGTCCTCTTCGACGCGCGGGAAACGCCCGGGGGTGGCTTCGAACGTCGAGAACTTGAACGCACACACGCCGCCGTCGATCAGGCCGGCGGCAGCGTCGAGGCCATGCGTCTCGTTGAGCGTGCCGAACAGCGCCACATCGACGTGGCAGTCGCGCTCGACCTCGGCGATCTTGGCATCGAGCCGAGCGCGCGACGCCACCGGCTCCGGGTCGTCGTAGGGCATATCGACCATGACCGTCACGCCGCCGGCAGCCGCCGCTCGCGAAGCCCAGCCCAGCCCTTCCTGATCGCGTTGACTGCCCGAATGCACCTGCCCGTCGACCACGCCCGGGATGATCCATTGCCCGCGTGCGTCGATCCGTTCCTTCGACGATGGCGCCTCGCCCTGGCCGCGTGCCGCGATCTTGCCGTCGCGCACTGCAAGCCATCCATCCATCACGATCGCGTCGGCATCGACCACGTTGCCACGCATCACCCAATCAAAATCGCTCATCGTTATTCCGGCGGGTTGAAAAGTTATGCGCCAGTGTAATGAGTGGTCTGGCAAAACGTCTTATGCTTAAATATGCGCAACGATTAACACGAAGTTAAGGGTTTGCAGCCGGTATGAAACTCAACCTACGCCAGATCGAGGTCTTCCGGGCCATCATGCTGAGCGGATCGATCAGCGGCGCGTCGAAACTCCTGTTCGTCTCCCAGCCTGCCGTGAGCCGCCTGATTGCCTACACGGAACAGCGGCTCGGGTTCGCGCTGTTCGAGCGCGTCAAGGGACGGCTCTACCCGACGCCCGAAGCCCGCCGCCTCTTCATCGAAGTGACCACGCTCTACCAGAGCGTGCAACGCGTGAACGAGGTCGCCGAGAATCTGGCCGAGAACCGCGATGGGCAACTGCGCCTGTCGTGCAGCCCCAGCCTCGGGCAATCGCTCATGCCGCGCGCCATCGCCGCCTTCCGCCGTCGCTATCCGGAGGTGCGCGTGGTATTGCAGACCTTGATTCCGAGCGTGATGCTGCAATCGCTGCTCAGCCAGCAGGTCGAAATCGGCGTGGCCTATATGCCGATCGATCACCCGAGTCTGGCGACGATGCCGCTTTACGAGAACCGGATTGTGGCGGCCGTGCCGTCCACGCATCCGCTGAGCACCAAGAGCAGCGTCACGATGGAGGAAATCGCGCGCGAACCGCTCATCGGCTATAGCCCCGACATTCCGTTCGGCATGCTCATCCGCAGCATGTTCGGTGGCCCCGAAGGCCAGCCCGAGCCGGTCGTGGAAGTGCAGCAGGCACACGTGGCCTGTGCGCTCGTGCAGGCCGCCGCTGGTGTCGCGCTGGTCGACGAAATCACCGTGAAGGGGCCGGTCTGGACGGACGTGGTCACGGTGCCGATCGTCGACACCGTGGAAGTGCCGGTCAACGTGTTCCATCTGCAGCTCGAACCGATGTCGCGTCTCGCGCAGGAGTTCATTCGCGTGCTGCGCGCCCTCGACGCCGGCTGGCGCCCGCGCAACGCAGGCGAAGCTGCCGAGAGCGACGATCCCGTCGACTTGAACTGACATAACGTCACTCGCCCCCCCGCCCCCGGCGACGCTCGCCGGGCACTCCCCGCATCACTCCGCCCGCCCCCGACGCTTGTACCACGCGGGTTTCCGCGTTTTCGCGCCGTCTCCGAAGACGGCACGCACCCTTAACCTGGCGTTATATGGTGCGTATAAATGATGCAACGACATTATTCACGAGCGTTCCCATAATCCTCTCGACACAACGCGCTTCAAGCGTTGCCAATGAACGAGGAGAGGTATTCGGATGGGACGAGTGTTGACGTTGAAAGATGTCGAAGCCGCCGTGCTCGGCGGGTCGGTGTTTGCGTGCGGGGGTGGCGGCTGGGCTGAACACGGCCGCCAGCTTGGCACGATGGCCGTGACCATCGGCCGCCCCGAACTGGTGACGATGGACGAAGTCCCCAACGACGCCTGGATCGCCACCGCTGCCGCCATCGGCGCGCCGGGCGGCCTGACCGACTGGGAGATGCTCGGCATCGACTATGTCAAAGCGGCGCAACGCGTGCAGGACGCCCTCGGCGAATCGCTGTACGGCCTCATCATCGGACAGAACGGCATGTCGAGCACGCTCAACGCATGGCTGCCGTCAGCCGTGCTCGGCACCAAGGTGGTCGACGCCGTGGGCGATGTGCGCGCCCATCCGACCGGCGACATGGGATCGCTGGGCCTCGCGGGCAGCCCCGCACCGATGATCCAGAGCGCAGTGGGCGGCAATCGCGCCAACAACGCCTATATCGAGCTGACGGTGCGCGGCGCGACCGGCAAAGTCTCTCCCGTGCTGCGCAAGGCGGCCGATATGGCAGGCGGTTTCATCGCCAGTTGCCGCAACCCGATCCGCGCCGACTACGTGCGCCGTCATGCGGCCCTCGGCGGCATCAGTATGGCGCTCGCGCTGGGCGAAGCGATTCTCGCGGCACAACCGAAGGGGGGTGCGCATGTGATCGATGCCATCTGCAAAGCCACGCGCGGCGCGATCATCGGATCGGGCAAGGTCGTACGCAACACGCTTGCCTACACCCAGGAAGCCTTCGACATCGGCACCGTCGAGATCGGCGAAGGCGCGAATCGCCTCGTCGTTCATGTGATGAACGAGCACATGGCCGTGGTGGATGCACACGGCGAGCGCGTGGCCTGTTATCCCGATGTCATTACGACGCTGGACATGAACGGCAAGCCGGTATCTGCGGGCAAGCTACGTGAAGGAATGGAAGTCGCGGTCCTGCATGTGCACAAGCGCGAAATCCCCCTCTCGTCGAGCGTGCGCGACGCGTCGGTCTATGCCGTCGTCGAGCAGGCACTCGGCATGAACTTCACCGATTACGCACTGGCAAGCTGAGGCACCGCATGAAACGAGATTTCCCGATTCCCCACGGCACGACGCTGCGCTGCAAAGGCTGGCGCCAGGAAGCGCTGCTCCGTCTGCTGGAAAACGTGCTGGCCGTCGGAGAAGATCCCGACAACCTGATCGTCTACGCCGCGATGGGCCGCGCCGCGCGCGACTGGCCGTCGCACGACGCCATGGTCCGCGCCCTGCTCACGCTGGAAGACGACCAGACGCTCATCGTGCAATCCGGCAAGCCCATTGGCGTGCTGCAAACGCATGATCGCGCGCCGATCGTCATCATGGCGAACTGCAATATGGTCGGGCAGTGGGCACGCGCCGAGAACTTCTACCGCTGGGAACAGGACAACCTGATCTGCTGGGGCGGGCTGACCGCCGGCGATTGGCAATACATCGGCTCGCAGGGGGTGATTCAGGGCACGTACGAGATCTTCTCTCGCATCGCCGAGCGCCACTTCGACGGCGACCTGCACGGCCGCTTCATCCTGACCGCCGGCATGGGCGGCATGGGTGGCGCGCAACCGCTCGCCGGTCGCATGGCCAACGCCGCCATCCTCACCGTCGAGATCAATCCCGAGCGCATCGAGAAGCGCCTGAAGGCAGGCTACCTCGAATGCCGCGCTAACGATCTCGACCACGCGCTGACGCTGATTCGCGACGCTCAGGCGAGTCGTGTACCGATCTCCGTCGGCCTGTTGGGCAATGCCGCCGACGTGTACCCGGAGATTCTCGCGCGCGGTATCGTGCCCGATATCGTGACGGACCAGACGTCGGCCCACGATCTCGTCTACGGCTACGTACCGGCGGGATACACGCTGGAAGCCGTGGCGCAGATGCGCAAGACGGACACCGAAGGCCTGATGAACGCGAGCCGCGCGTCGATCGTCCGCCACGTGAACGCCATGCTCGGCTTTCAGGACAGGGGGGCCGTGGTATTCGACAACGGCAACCTGATCCGCACGCATGCCAAGGACGGCGGCGTCGCCCGCGCGTTCGACATCCCGGTCTTTACCGAAGCCTTCCTGCGCCCGCTCTTCGCGCGCGGCATTGGCCCGTTCCGCTGGATTGCCCTGTCGGGCGATCCGGAAGACATCCGCAAGATCGATGACTTCCTTCTCACGCGTTTTGCCGACAATCAGATCGTCTCGAACTGGATCAACCTCGCCCGCGAGCATGTGCCGTTCGAAGGGCTGCCCGCTCGCATCGGCTGGCTCGGCCACGGCGAGCGCACCGCCCTCGCGCTCGAAGTCAACCGCATGGTGCGCGACGGCGAGTTGAGCGCTCCGGTCGCCTTCACGCGCGACCACCTCGACGCGGGAGCGATGGCGCATCCGAACATCATGACCGAAAACATGCGCGACGGCTCCGACGCCATTGCCGACTGGCCACTGCTCAACGCCATGCTCAATTGCGCATCGTGCGCCGATCTGGTCGCGATTCACTCGGGCGGCGGCGGCTACAGCGGCTACATGACCAGCGCAGGAGTCACCGTGGTTGCCGACGGCACGGCTCAGGCCGACGAACGCCTGCGGTTGTCGATGACCAACGACACCGCCAGCGGCGTGTTGCGCTACGCCGACGCCGGCTACGAGGAAGCCCTGGACGAAGTCCGCGTGAAGGGCATCGGCCGTATCGACACGAACGCTACCCGCATCGCGACAGACTGACGCGATGCCACTGCCGGGCGCGCCCCGCCCGGCGCCCCGATGTCGTCATCAGTAATTTCGATTCTCGCGAATTTTTAATTAATACTACTAATTAAAACCCATGAAAAACATCACACGTTGGTGGATCGGGGCAAGCATGGCGCTTGCCGCTGCAGGCGCGAGCCAGGTCGCGTCGGCACAGTCAAGCGTCTCGTTGTACGGGGTGATCGACGAATACGTCGCGGCGCAAAAGAGTCTGGGCAAGGAACGCGCGTGGGCCGTGAATCCGGGGGGCATGTCGACCAGCTTCTGGGGAATAGGCGGGCGTGAAGACCTTGGCAATGGCTACGCGGCAGTCTTCGCGCTGGAGGCGTTCTTCCAGCCGAACAACGGCAATACGGGACGATTCGCGGGCGACACGTTCTTCGGACGCAACGCTTACGTCGGACTCGCCACGCCTTACGGCTCGTTCCTGCTGGGGCGCAACACCACCCCCTACTACGTGTCCGCGCTGCGCTTCAACCCGCTCTCCACCTCGTTCGGCTTCTCGCCGGTGCTCACCCATATGTACAAGGGTGTCTCCGGACAAGGACTCGCGGGCGACAACGGCTGGAACAACTCCCTGCTCTACACCTCGCCGGGCGGTAACGACTGGCAGGCCAGCCTGATCTACGGCACGGGGAACAAGGCCGGCGCGCAGGGCCAGAACCAGTGGGGCGGCAATGCCATCTACGCGCACGGGCCGTTCTCGGCCACCGTCGCGTATCAGCAGGTTCGCTACGACAAGACACCGGGCGACCTGACCTCGCAGATCGCCGGATTCAATCTGCAATCGGCCGTCATGGCGGCTGTTGGCTACGACTTTTCGGTCGTGAAATTCACCGCGCTGTATCAGTACGTCCACGACGGCATCGACAGCGGCGACCTGAACACGCACAGCGGGCAGATTGGCGCCTCGGTGCCGATCGGCAACGGCGCGCTGCTCGCGTCATGGATGTTCGCCAAGAGCCACGGACGCGGCGACCCGCTTCGCTCGACCTGGTCGGTGGGCTACGACTATCGCCTGTCAAAGCGCACGGACCTCTACGCGGCCTACCTGCAGGATCGCGCGACCGGCTACACCAGCGGCAACACCGCCGGTGTCGGCATGCGCATGGCGTTCTGAGATGACGACACCCCACGCATCCGTCCGCGCGCCACAGGCAAGCGCCGCGCCAGACGTCACGAACAGCGCACCCGATCGCCAATCGATGCGCGCGTTCGTCGACGCGCTCGCCCAACGCGGTGAGTTGCTGCGTGTGGACGAGCCCGTCGACACGCGCTTCGAAATCTCGGCATGGCTCGCGCAGTTGGCCGAAGGGCCCGCCGTGAAATTCGATCAGGTCACGGGCTACGCAAACCCGGCCATCGGGAATCTGCTGAACTCTCTCGATCGCATCGCACTCGGCCTAGACATTTCGCGCGACGAGATGCAGCAGCGCATCGTCGCGGCCATCGAGCAGGGCATTACGCCCGAGCGAGTGGCGCATGGCCCGTGTCAGGACACTATCGTTTTCTCGCCCGACTTGCGGCGTGAGATCCCTGCCCCTGTCTTCTTTCCGCAGGAGACCGGCCCCTACATCACGGCCGGGGTGATCTTCGCGCGCGACAGCCGCACGGGGAAGGGCAACGTCTCGTTTGCGCGCGTCAAACTGCTCGACGATGGCGACGGTGAGAAAGGTAATCGCGGCATGGTCGGCATTGCACCGAACCATCATCTCGCGGTGATGGCGCGAGATGCCAAGGCCCGAGGCGAGACGCTGCCGATTGCCGTGACCGTCGGCAATCATCCGGCGGTGTTGATCGCCGCCGCGCTGTATCTGCGGCTCGGTGACGATGAGTTGGCGTGTGCCGGCACCCTGCTCGGCGAGCCGGTGCGCACAGTGCCGTGCAAAACCATCGATCTGGACGTCCCCGCGCACTGCGAATGGGTGCTCGAAGGCACGCTCGACATCGACGAACAGCACGAGGAAGTGCTGGTGTCGGAGTTTCACGGTATGTACGAGCCGTATGGCAGTGGCCCCGTTGCGACCTTCCACTGTCTTACACGCCGAAACGACGCGCTGTTCCAGATCATCGAACCCGGCTATTACCCCGAGCACACGTTGATCGGTGGCGTCGCCATTGCCGCCGGACTGGCGCGGGCACTGCGGGCGGTTGCCGTGCCGGTGCGGGAAGTGGCCGTCGGCCATGGCGGTTGCGGACGGCTGAGCGCAGTCGTCAGCCTCAACGCGCATCGTGCAGGTGACGCCCGGAAGGCGATGTTCGCGCTATGGGGCAGCGTCAATCTGATCAAGAACATCACGATCGTCGACGAAGATATCGATCCATGGAATCCGTCGCAGGTCGAGTGGGCGGTGGCCGCGTGCATGCGCCCCGACCGCGACCTGCTGATCGTGCCCGGCGTACGCACCGACCGCTCGGAACCGATCAAGCAGGGAGGCGTGGCGACCAAACTGGGCATCGACGCGACACGAAAGGCCGACGACCGGCCCGACTGGACACGGGCGGTGCCACCGCCTGATGTCATGCGCCGTGTGGCGCAGCGGATCGCAGCGCGGGGCGAGGGCGAACCCGGTGCCACCGGCCGCTCTCCTCTCGACCCTTAACGTGGTGTTATGCGAGCCGAATATTAAGTTGCACGACGTCACCCCCGCACTTCCCTAACATCAAGACCATCCCGACGGCGCACGTTCGCTGCCGAAAAGACATTCGCCTGGAGACCTTCTCATGAAAGACGTGCTTATCGACCCGGCCGCCGAGCCCCTGCCCCGCGCCAAAGCGCAAGGGCATGCGGGCCGCCGCGCCATCATCGCCGCGTCTGCCGGTAACGCACTCGAGTGGTATGACTTCACCATCTACGCGCTCTTCGCGGTCTACATCGGCCAGAACTTCTTCCATAACGACAACCCAACCGTTCAGTTGATGGGCTCGTTCCTCGCGTTCGGGCTCGGGTATGTGGCGCGCCCGCTCGGCGCGCTGCTCATCGGTTCGTACGGCGATCGCAAGGGGCGCAAGGCCGCGCTCACGCTGACCATCATGCTCATGGCGTTCGGCACGCTGCTCATCGCGATTGCCCCGCCGTACACAGCCATCGGTATCGGTGCTCCGCTGCTCATCGTTTGCGGACGCGTGCTGCAAGGGTTCTCGGCAGGCGGTGAAGTCGGCAGCGCCACGGCGTTCCTCGCCGAGCACGCACCGGCCGAGAAAAAGGGGCAATACGCCTCGTGGCTGCAGGCCAGCATGGGCATCTGCAACATCTTCGGCGCGCTCGTGGCCACGCTCGTCACCACGATCTTCACGCAGGATCAGATCACCGAATGGGCGTGGCGCATTCCGTTCATCATCGGTCTGGCCATTGCGCCGGTCGGTCTGTGGATGCGCAAGGCGCTCGATGAAACGCCGCACTTCAAGCTCGAAGCGCAGCGCATGAAGCAAGACGGCACCGCGAAGAAGATGCCGTTGCTGCAAGTGCTGCGCGATCATCCGGGGCGCCTGCTCATCGGCTTCGGTCTTTCAACGCTGTGGGCCGCCGGCCCCTACGCACTCATCATCTTCATGCCGATCTACGTGCAGAAGTCGATGGGCTTCAGCAGTTCGCAGGCGTTCACGGCGGCCTTCATCGGCAACTTCTTCCTGACGGCGGGTTGCGTGATGTCCGGCACGCTCTCGGACAAGATCGGCCGCCGCACCATGCTTCGCTTCGGCGCGATCGCGCTGCTCGTCGGTGTCTATCCGTTGATGATGTGGCTCGGCGCGTCGCACACGACGACCACATTGGTCGTGGTGCAATCCGCCTTCTGCGCCATGATCTCGCTGTTCGTCGGCGTTGCACCGGCCGCACTCTCGGAGATCTTCCCGACGTCGGTGCGCTCATCGGGCATGTCGCTGTCGTACAACGCCGCGGTCACGCTGCTCGGCGGCTTCGCACCGGCTATCCTGACGTGGATCACCTACACCACCGGCGTGTCGTTCGCACCGGCGCTGTACGTGATGGGCGCGGCGCTCGTGACCCTCGTCGCCATCTCCTTCATGCCGGAAAAGCGCCACGACTGACGCGCATTCTGGCTCGCTTCAGTGGGGCTAGCACGGGGCGTCGTCGATCGACGCCCCGTCGCATTTGCGCTGCATGACGGCCGCTTCAGCACCGCATCACCGGCGATGACCCCGTGCCATGCTTGAGAACACGCCGTCGCGTTTGATCAGGCCGTGCAAGAGCGCAGCGGCCAGATGCACGAGCACCAGCGCGAACAACGCAAACGCCAGCCACGAGTGCAACGCACGTAACAGCGCAAACACACGCGCGTCCGCTGGCACGACGGGGGGTAGATGGAACGCCCCGAAGAGCGTCACCGGATACCCCCCGGCAGACACCATCGCCCAGCCAACGATCGGCAGAATCAGCATCAGTGCATAGAGCAGCACATGCGACGCGCGCGCAGCCGTCTTCTGCACCGACGGCAGACTGTCAGGCAACGGCGGGCTGCCGCGTCTCAGGCGTACGCCAATACGTATCGCCACGAGCACCAGAATGGCGATGCCCAGCGGCCGGTGCACGGCGATCAATAGCGTATGCGCCTGCGACAACGTGCTGACCATGATGACGCCGATAAACAGCATGGCCAGCATCGCAATCGCCATGCTCCAGTGCAACCAGCGCTGAACGGGACTGAAGTGAACAGGGGAGCGATTCATCGTGAACTGGCCTCGTGGGAAGTCTGGGCGTGCAGCGAGGGGTCCAGCGCCTCCTCGCGCGTGCGGCGTTTGTACGAGAGGGCGTAAGCGGCAGAGCGAGCGGCGAGCAGCGGATCGCCAGACGTTTCGATGCCGGCGGGCAATACGGTCGGATCGAAATTGATGTCGCGGCAGGCGCCATCGTCCTGCGACGCCGCGCGTGCCAGCACCAGCGTGCCGGCGTCGACCTGCTTGCGCTCGGCCGGCCACTGACGGGTGGCGTCATCGGTCGGATCACCGGGCTGCGCAAGCGTGAGCATCAGGTGCCAGCGCACCGGTCCCTGTTGCAGACGGTCATATAACTCGCCCGCCAGAAAGTTGGCCTCGCCTTTCTCTTTGTCCGACACCGCTTCAAAGGGCAGCTCCGGCTGCATCGACCAGCGCACCGCCGTACGTTGGCCGTTGGCGTCGACGAAATAGAACGCGTTGATGCCGTAGTAAGCCGCGTTGGCAAAGCTCGACGACGGCGGGTGTCCCTTGACCCAGTCCCGGAACGGTTGCGTGTCGGGGTGCGCGGCGAAGAACGCCTGCAATTTGGCGGGGTCCGGCTTGCCCGTCGCCGGGTCCGGACGCGACGCCGCGAGTTGCTCGTAAAATTCCTCTGGCGTGCGCACGGCAAACAGGGGCGTCGTGTTCATGCCGGTGCGCCATTGCTGACCATCCGCCAGTCGGAACATCAATGCCATGCTGCGAATCGGCACGCTATTGTCGGACGCCGTCGGGTTGCCGCCCGGAATTGCGAAGCGACCGGTGACGGGCGTGCGTCCCGCTGCGAAGACGGGGGCCTTCGACAGCGACGCGGCATGTCCATTGCTCTCGAAATAGCCGTCGACACACAGTCCTTTCGCGTGATTGCGGCGAAAGCCCTCGTGCACACCGGCATTGGACTCGAAGGTATCGATCACGGTCCGGGTGGTGAGACGGCCCGGCGTGAGCCAGCCCGCCGCGTAGGCGAAGCCGCCCGCCAGCAGACCGACGACGGCGACGATGGCCGCCGCCCGGCAGGGAACGCAGATCGCCTTGGGATCAGGCGTGGAAGGTTCGGTCACGAAGGGGCTCCTTGATGGCATCGTGGGAATCGTGGGGGCTTCACGGTAAAACACATTCCCGACAGCCTTATTCCACCGCCGGCGACATTTTTTTCGATGTGATGGAATAAGCACTCCCGCCGCGGTGTTGACCCGGTATGGCCCCCCCGGTCTTCACTTCCCCGGCACACAGGCGAATGCATGGATATTCGTGACCAGTTGTATGACCACGTCCCGCGTCTGCGGCGCTATGCGCGCGCGCTGACCGGGAATTCCGAGCTGGCCGATGACCTCGTGCAGGACACCCTCGAGCGCGCCTTGAGCCGTCACGCCATGTTCGAAGCGGGCACCGACGCCCGCGCCTGGCTCTTCACCCTCATGCATAACCTGTTTCTGAATCAGCAGCGCCGCGCGCCGGCCAAAGCCCCTCACGTCTCACTGGATGAAACCGGGTTCATCGACAGCGACGTCGCCGTGCCGGAAAGTCAGACCGGCCGACTCGAAATCCGCGATCTCGATCAGGCGCTGCGGCACCTCCCCGCCGAGCAACGCGCCATCGTGCTGCTCGTGGGGCTGGAAGACATGAGCTATGCCGATGTGGCCACAGCGTTGCAGGTACCGATCGGCACCGTGATGTCGAGATTGTCGCGAGGTCGGCAGCGTTTGCGCGATCTCATGGAAGGGACTCACCAACCCGCGAAGCTGAAGGTGGTCAGATGAGCGAGCGAAACCTCCGGATTGAAGACCATGAACTGCACGCTTACGTGGACGGCGAGTTGCCGCCAGCGCGGCGCGCGGAACTGGACAAAGCACTGGCCACCGACCCGGAACTGGCCGCCGCGGTGAGCGAACTGGTCGCCCTCAAGCGCGCCCTGCATGCCCGGTTCGACGACGTGCTCGACGAGCCTGTGCCGCCTCGGCTTCGGCCCCCTCCCCCCTCATCGAAGGACGCGCGACGGTCACGTTGGTCACGTTGGTCACGTTTTTCCGGCATGGCCGCCGCGTTGGTGTTCGGCATCGGCATTGGCGTACAAGGGCACCGGATGTGGTCCGGACATGCCGAACCAGCGGTCGCACTCACGTCCGCGAGTGCTATCGCCGGCGGTGCGACGATGACCGACGGTCCCGCCCGCTTTGCTCGGCGCGCGGCGATTGCTCATGTCGTGTTCATGCCGGAAATCCAGCGCCCGGCGGGCACCGAAGGGCAATCGGAGGCCCGGTTTTCGCAATGGATTGCCGGCCGCCTGCACACTACGGCACATGCGCCTGACCTCAGTGCTAACGGCTTCGTGCTGAGCGGCGGACGTGTCTTGCCCGGCCACGACGATCAGGTCGTGCAGTACATGTACCGCAACGATGCGGGTGAACGGATCACTGTCTGCATTTCTCCAGCGGGGATCGATGGGCAGACTGCTGCGTTTCGTTTTTATGAGGACGGGCCGGTCAAGGTGTTCTACTGGATCGACGAGAAGTTCGGGTATGCCATCTCGGGCGGAATCGCGCGGGACACGCTGCTGGCGCTCTCGCGCGATGTGTATGACCAGTTGAA
>JARLJF010000141.1 GCA_031291335.1 Pandoraea sp.
CGGCGCTCTTCGACCTGACCAGCTTGCAGCGTGAAGCCAACGGCCGCTTCGGCTTCTCGGCGAAGAACACCTTGGGCCTCGCCCAGGCGCTGTACGAAAAGCACAAGGTGCTGACCTATCCCCGTACCGACGCGCGCGCGCTGCCGGAAGACTATATGGATACGGTCAAAGAAACGCTCGGCATGCTCAAGGAGAGCAACAACTATCTGCCGTTCGCCAAGCAGGTGCTCGACAAAGGCTGGGTGAAACCGAATAAGCGAATCTTCGACAATTCGAAGATCAGCGACCACTTCGCAATCATCCCGACCCTGCAAGCGCCGAAGAATCTGTCCGAGCCGGAACAGAAGCTCTACGACCTCGTCGTGAAGCGCTTCCTGTCAGTGTTCTTCCCGGCCGCCGAATATCGGGTGACGACGCGGATCACCGAAGTGGTGGGCCATCACTTCAAGACTGAAGGCAAGGTGCTGGTCGAGCCGGGCTGGTTGCAGGTCTATGGCCGCGAAATCAGCGGCGAAGACGCGAACCTCGTGCCGGTGCAGAAGGACGAGAAGGTCAAGACGGACAAGATCGCCGCCCAGCAGCTGGTGACGAAACCGCCCGCACGCTACAACGAAGCCACCCTGCTGTCGGCCATGGAAGGCGCGGGCAAGCTCGTCGAAGACGACGAGCTGCGCGAAGCCATGGCGGCCAAAGGGCTCGGCACACCGGCCACGCGTGCGGCGATCATTGAAGGTTTGCTGGGTGAAAAGTATCTGATTCGCGAAGGCCGCGATCTGATTCCGACCGCCAAGGCTTTCCAGCTCATGACGCTGTTGCGCGGTCTCGGGGTAAAGGAATTGACCGCGCCGGAACTGACCGGTGAGTGGGAATACAAGCTCTCGCAGATGGAGCGCGGCAACCTGCCGCGCGACGCGTTCATGCAGGAAATCGCCCGCATGACGCAGACCATCGTGAAGCGTGCGAAAGAGTACGATTCCGACACGATCCCGGGCGATTACGCAACTTTGGAAACACCTTGCCCGAATTGCGGCGGCCAGGTGAAGGAAAACTACCGGCGCTTTGCGTGCTCGAAGTGCGAGTTTTCAATTTCGAAGATCCCGGGCGGACGTCAGTTCGAAATTCCGGAAGTCGAAGAGTTGCTGCAAAACAAGACGATCGGGCCGCTGTCGGGTTTCCGCAGCAAGATGGGCCGGCCGTTCTCGGCGATCCTGAAGCTCTCGTTCGACGATGAGATCAAGAACTTTAAGCTCGAATTCGACTTCGGCCAGGATGCCGGCGGTGAAGACGGCGAACCGCCCGACTTCTCCGATCAGCAGCCGGTCGGCGCGTGCCCGAAGTGCAAGGGCCGCGTGTTCGAGCACGGCATGAGCTACGTCTGCGAAAACTCGGTCGCGAATCCGAAGACTTGCGACTTCCGCTCCGGCAAGGTGATCCTGCAGCAGGAAATTGCCCGCGAACAGATGGCCAAGCTACTCGAAGAAGGCCGCACCGACCTGCTGACCAATTTCAAGTCGTCACGTACGGGCCGGAACTTCAAGGCATTCCTCGTCAAGCAGAACGACGGCAAGATCGGCTTCGAGTTCGAGAAGAAGGAGCCGTCGGCGAAAACTGCAGCGAAGACCGCGGCGGCCAAGTCGGCTGCCAAGGCAGCGGCGAATTCGGTGGATTCGGAGTCCGAGGACGATGACGCACCGGTCGCGGTCAAGGCCACGCCGGCAGCCAAAAAGGTGGCGGCTAAGAAGGCACCCGCAACCAAGACCGCAGCAGCCAAAAAAGCGCCCACGAGGAAAACGGCGGCACGCAAAACCGGCTCGTAAGTGGACCGGCGGCCGGAGCGAGGTCACCTCCGGCCGGCTTCATTCGAGGCCACGATAAGAAAAGGCGCGATCACTTGTGTGATTGCGCCTTTTTCGTTGCTTCTCCGGAAAACGCCCTGTGCGGGCGCCGCCGGCTTTATTGACTCACCGCTGATTCACCACTTACAGCGGCGACAAGGCCGTGGGTCGCGTGCGGGGCGTTGTTTTTGCCAGCGACTTCGGCAGCGGCGATAACTCGCTGTCCAACAGGCGAGAGAGCGGCTCAGCGCCGTCGAAGGCTTCCGGCGGCATCGGATCCGCAGAATCGGGCGCCGTCGTCATAGCGGTCCGGCCAAGGCCGTCCTCCTTGATCCACTGTTCGCCAAGCAGGCTGTTCGGCGTCTGGCTGAAATGCTCGACCAGATGGTCGATGAACGTGCGCACTTTGGCCGGCAAGTGGCGGCGGCTCGGATACGCAATGTTGATCTCGACCTGCGGCAGCCGGTAGTCGCCCAGCAGCCGCACGAGCCTGCCGCGCGTCATGTCGCGGCCGATCAGATAACTCGGCAGGATGGCGATGCCCATGCCGAGCAACGCAAACTGACGCAGCATTTCGGTGTTGTTCGCCACGATCACGTTCGACGGACGCACGCGGACTTCGCCCTCCGGGCCGGTGAACACGCGCTCGTCGCCCCAATATTCGGAAGGCAGGCTCAGGCACGGATGCTCAAGCAGATGCTCCGGACGCGTGGGCATGCCGTGCTTCTCCAGATACGCCGGCGTCGCGCACACGGTCATGCAACCCGTGGTGAGACGCCGCGTGACGATGCTTGCGCTGCGCATTTGCCGCGCGATCACCACGCCTACGTCGAAGCCTTCTTCCACCAGATCGACCTGACGGTCGACCAGCGTGACGTCGGGGATGACTTTCGGATAGCGCTCCGCGTACGTCTGAAGCACGGGCGCGAGATTGTGCAACCCGAACACCACCGGTGCGACGATTCGCAACGTGCCGACGGGTTCGTGATTGCGCGCGACCACCATCTGCTCGACGTCTTCCAGTTCGTCGAGAATCTGGCGCGCACGCTCAAGATAAACCTGACCTGATTCGGTCAGAGACAAGCTGCGGGTAGTGCGATTGAGCAGTCGCGTACCGAGACGGCCTTCGAGGTCGGCAACGTGACGGGTGGCAACTGCGTTGGAAATATCCATCGCGCTCGCAGCGCGGGCAAAACTGCCGAGATCCGCCACTTTGACGAAAACTCGCATCGACTGCAAATGATCCATAGGACAACTCCTGCCGTGTTACTGCTTCCTGACAATTAGTGAAAACCAGTGAAGCGAACTTGGAATTCTCCTACGACTCGGGAAATCGTGTGTAAGTTGCCCGCGAAAGCGGAAATATTGTCAATATTTGTGCGACTGTGCGCCCTAACATGGGGCGCGATCATCGATTGTTCCATGAAAAGAAACAATCTGCTGCAATGCAGCTTGCACGGCCTTTTTTACTCCAACAGACGTCATACTCGTGCGGACGTTGCGGAATCAGAAAAAAATCTCCCCGCGGTCGTCTCCAAAAGAAAAACCGCCCGAAGGCGGTTTTTCATGCGAAGTGAATACTCACATGGTCAGGCGGCAAGTTTCCCTTCGAGCGCTCGTTTGGCTTGGGTCAGCGCGGGCGGCAGGCCCTGCTGCAGTGTGTCAAACAGTTCCGAGTGCAGCGCTAGCTCGTCGCGCCACGCTGCGTCGTCAACGGAAATCACCTGCTCGAACTGCTCGCGGCTGAAATTCAGCCCGCTCCAGTCGATGTCCTCATAGTGCGGCGACACGCCGAAAGCATGTTCCTCACCCTGAGCCGAGCCTTCGATCCGGCCGACCATCCAGCTCAGCACCCGCATGTTCTCGCCGAAGCCCGGCCAGACGAACTTGCCGTCCGCGCCCTTGCGGAACCAGTTGACGCAGAAGATTTTCGGCAGTTTCGCGCCCAGTTGCTGCAAACGCTCGCCGGTCTTCAGCCAATGACCGAAGTAATCACTCATGTTGTAGCCGCAGAACGGCAGCATCGCGAACGGATCGCGGCGCACCACGCCCTGCTGACCGGCAGCCGCGGCGGTCGTTTCAGAGCCCATGGTAGCCGCCATGTAGACGCCTTCCACCCAGTTGCGCGCTTCGGTGACGAGCGGCACGGTAGTGGAGCGGCGTCCGCCGAAGATGAACGCGTCGATCGCGACGCCCGCCGGATTTTCCCAGTCGGCGTCGATGGACGGGCATTGCGAGGCCGGCGCCGTGAAGCGCGCGTTCGGGTGCGCCGCCTTGCGGCCGCTTTCCTTCGCGCTCGCCGGCGTCCAGTCCTTGCCCTGCCAGTCGATCAGGTGCGCGGGGGCATCGTCTGTCATGCCTTCCCACCAGACGTCGCCGTCGTCGGTTAGCGCAACGTTGGTGAAGATCACGTTTTCTTTCAACGTGGCCATTGCGTTGAAGTTGGTCTTTTCGCTCGTGCCCGGCGCCACGCCGAAGTAGCCGGCTTCGGGATTGATCGCGTAAAGGCGGCCGTCCTTGCCCGGTTTGATCCAGGCGATATCGTCGCCGATCGTGGAGATTTTCCAGCCGTTCAGGCCTTCCGGCGGGATCAGCATCGCAAAGTTGGTCTTGCCGCACGCCGACGGAAACGCCGCCGCGACATGATGCTTGCGCCCTTCCGGCGAGGTCACGCCGAGAATCAGCATATGCTCGGCCAGCCAGCCTTCGGCGCGGCCCATGGTCGAGGCGATGCGCAGCGCGAAACACTTTTTGCCGAGCAGCGCATTGCCACCGTAGCCCGAGCCGTAGCTCCAGATTTCGCGTGATTCAGGGAAGTGAACGATGTATTTGGTGGCATTGCACGGCCACGGCACGTCTTTCTCGCCCGCCGCAAGCGGCGCGCCGACCGAGTGGACGCACGGCACGAACTCGCCGTCTTCGCCCAGCACGTCGTAGACCTCACGGCCCATGCGCGTCATGATGCGCATGTTGGTGACAACGTACGGACTGTCGCTCAGTTCCACGCCAATATGCGCGATCGGCGAACCGAGCGGTCCCATCGAAAACGGCACCACGTACATGGTGCGGCCGCGCATGGCGCCCTCGAACAGCCCGTCGAGCGTCGAGCGCATCTCGGCCGGGGCGATCCAGTTATTGGTGGGGCCCGCGTCTTCGCGGTGCTGCGAGCAGATGAAGGTGCGATCTTCGACGCGCGCCACGTCGGACGGGTCGGACCATGCGAGATAAGAATTGGGACGCCTGGCGGGGTTGAGTTTTTTGAGCGTGCCCGCTTCGACCATCTGCGCGCAAAGCCGGTCGTATTCTTCCTGCGAGCCGTCGCACCAGACGATCCGCTCCGGCTTGGTCATCGCAGCGACGCGCTGCACCCAGTTGACCAGTTTTCGGTTCTTGACCCACGCGGGCGCCTCGATAGTGGGCTGACCTTCGAATGAGGGATGATTCATCGACTTGTCTCCGTTTTGAAAGCAATAGAAAAACGGTACAAGCCCAGTGACGCTGCATGCGAGAGGCGTTCAATTCTTTACGCCGGGGTCGCTGCCACCCGACGCGCAATTGTGCAGGTCATTCCGGGCCACACAGCCTGTTGAGCGGAGAGGCCAGCCGACGGGGCTTCTGCAACCGTCTGTAAAGCGGCTTGCCTCAACACGCAACAAACTGTTAAAAACGATGTCAATCGGCCTTTGCCGTGGCGCTGCCATTCTGTGCGGTAGCTACTACGGTAAGGCATTCAGCCAGACCGGCATGTGACCTAGGTCACATGGTGGGACAGTCAGCATAACACTCCGTTCCGCACCACCAAGGTGCGTCGCAAGACACAAACCATGAAGATTGCCATCCTCGACGATTACCAGGACGCCGTCCGCAAGCTCGACTGCTTTCAACTGCTGGCCGACCACGAGGTCAAGGTTTTTAACAACACCGTCCGCGGTCTCGGCCAGTTGGCAAGCCGTCTCTCCGAAGTCGACGCACTCGTTCTGATTCGCGAACGCACCCGCATCAACTCGCAACTGCTCGATAAACTGCCGCGTTTGCGCATGATCAGCCAAACGGGCAAAGTTTCGAGCCACATCGATCTGGCGGCCTGTACCGAGCGCGGCATCGCCGTGCTCGAAGGCACCGGTTCGCCGTACGCGCCCGCCGAATTGACGTGGGCTCTCATCATGGCGGCCCAGAGGCGGATTCCGCAATACGTAGCAAACCTTAAGCAGGGAGCCTGGCAGCAGTCTGGTCTGAAGACGTCGGCGCTGCCGCCGAACTTTGGTTTGGGGCAGGTGTTGCGCGGTCAGACTCAGGGAATCTGGGGTTACGGCAAGATCGGCCAGCTGCTTGCCGGATACGGCAAGGCATTCGGCATGAAAGTGCTGATCTGGGGCCGCGAGCATTCGCGCGAAGCCGCTCGCGCGGACGGTTACAGCGTGGCAGAGAGCCGCGAGGCGCTATTCGAGCAGAGCGACGTGCTGTCGCTGCATTTGCGCCTGCACGACGACACGCGCGGCATCGTCAAACAGGAAGACCTGATGCGGATGAAACCGACCGCGCTGCTCGTGAACACGAGCCGGGCCGAGCTGCTCGACGAAAACGCGCTGGTGAACGCGCTGTCGCACAATCGTCCGGGGATGGTCGCAATCGACGTCTACGAAAGCGAGCCGATTCTGCAGGGCTACAGCCTGCTGCGCATGGAAAACGTGATCTGCACGCCGCACATCGGCTACGTGGAGCGGGAAAGCTACGAGCAGTATTTCACCGCCGCATTCAACAACATTCTGGCTTTCGACGCTGGCGATACAAGCAGCGTGGCGAATCCGGAAGCGTTACAGGGCGGCCGCCGGCGTTAAGAACGGCAGGTTCCGCGGTGTGCGGCTCGGTGCCTGCTGAGCCGCACGAGAGTTCGTCCAGCGGGGTTCGCGCAGTATCGGCCCACGCCCACCGCCAGTTCTCTCACCGCGCCGATTCGTGCGCGGCGGATTCCATCAGATCGGGCATGCGTTCGAGAAAGGTCTCGCCATCGGCGCGGCCAAGGTTGTACGCGTGCACCATCTGCGAGGGGCTGGTGTAATCCCAACTGGAAATCGGCACCTTGCGCGACGGCTGCACATAGAGCCGTTGCTGTACGCCGTGCGGCACGACGAACATCTGCGGGCGCGGATAGAGACGGGTGACCATTACGAGCACGTTGCCGGGCGCCTCGGCGTCGAGCGCGCCGACCGGCACATTATCGACCATGCCACCGTCCAGCACCGGCCGGCCGTTGCGCCGTAGCACCGGCGTGAACGGCGGCGTACTCGACGATTGCAGGATCAGATCCGCCAGATCTTCGACGCTCGCGCAATCTTGCGCGCGCACGAACTCCGGATGAAAGCCGAGCGATTGGCCGAGTGTTGGATGCAGCGTCTTGCGCACGTACTTTTCGATGTTGTATGCGATCAGACCGGCGGCCACCGCGCTACGCGCGCCGAGCCAGCGCGGCAGATGCGACACGCCGATGCGGATTTCCGGCGCATCGGCGAGCGTCGAAAACTTCTCGCCGTAGATGTCGAGCAGCGCCTGACGGTAGATACGGTAATGCGGAAACACCGACTCGCCGCGCAGCAGGTTGCCCCAGTAGGCGTTGCGGGTGTTGTGACGCAGCGCGTCTTCGTAATAGCGCATCACCCAGTCGGAATCGCGCGTGTAGAGCATGCACGCGGTGGCGGCGCCGGCCGAAATGCCGGTGATGACGCGCGGCCGGATCCGCAATTCCGGCTGCACCACGTCCCAAAAACCCGCCTGCCACCAACAGCGGTTGCCACCGCCGGCGAATACGACCTGATCGAACATCCTGATTTTCCTCTTATGCGGCGCTCTGCCCGTTTTAGTCGAGCAGTGCGTAGGTCGTGGTGGCGTGGACGGCCATGTTGCCGGCTTCGTCGAACAATTCGACTTCACCGAACACGAGGTTGCGGCCCATGCGCAGCACTCGCGCGGTGATCAGCACGTCGCCCTTGCGCACCGTGCGCATGAAATTGATATTGAGCGAGACCGTGCTCATAGGCTTGAAACCGCCGAGCGCGGCCGAAATGGCGACGATCATGGCCGTGTCCGCCGCGGCCATGAAGACCTGACCGCAGATCACGCCACCCGCGTGACGCAACCCGCCCGAAAACGGCAGGCGCAGCGTGGCGCTTTCTTCATCGACCTTGACTGGCGTCAGCGTCAGCGCGCGGACCCACGGCGCGAGGATGCGGTCGAGTAATTCGATAATCTCTTTGTCATCCATGGCAAGCCCCCGGTCGAAAGCCGCGCGATGCTGCGTGCGGCAAAGTGTCCGCGACATGATACCGGGACGATATAGACAACGCCTTTTTCACGACAGCGAGTCCATTGAGGAATCCCTCGGGGCCGTCGATGCAAATATTTTTAAGAAATCTGCTAAAGGGGCTTGGCAAGCCCGAAAAATTTCTGCATAATTTCGCTTCTGTTGGGGGCGTTAGCTCAGTTGGTAGAGCAGCGGACTCTTAATCCGTAGGTCGAGTGTTCGAGTCACTCACGCCCCACCAGATGCACACAAGGGCCGCACATCGTGCGGCCCTTGTTGTTTCTGCCCTCCCTTCTGCCAGCGTATCTTCCCTTCGCGTATTCGTCCTTCGCCCTTGCGCCTGTCGTCCTATTCCTACAGTCGATTCAGTCGTGACCGATAGTGCGCGCAACGCCTGCCCACTACTCTGAACTCATCTCGCCGCGCGGCGCGCGGTGGGCACTTGCCACAGGAGACTCATCATGAAAACGGCGAAGTCGATTCTTGTTGTCATCACCGCGCTCGCTATGGGCTCGTCCATCTTGGGTTGCACGCTCGGCGGCGCAGCCGCAGGCGGCGTCATCGGCCACGAAGCCACCGGCGGCAGCACCGCCGGTACCGTTGGCGGCGCCGTTGTCGGCGGCGTGATCGGTCACGAACTGGGCAAGTAAGCCCTGCCAGCGGATCATTGCCCGCCGTCAACGCCCCACAACGTATAGCGGGGTGTTGGCGGCGTAGCCGTACATGATCAGCACGTCGCCCACGATCGCATCGCCTGCCGCTCGCGCCTGCGCCACGTTCGCGTAGCGTTTCGCTTGCGCCGTGCAGGTAGCGTAATGCCGTCCGCCACCCTTGAGCGTGCCATCGTGCCGGCCAACGAACGCCGCCTGACGCACACTCCACAAGAAGTATCCCTCGCACTTCGCGATCTCCGGCGGACGCCTGACCGTTCCGTCATCCTTCTGCGATTCCTCGCCGGCCCGGTACAGCCGCCACTGACGCTTGATCGCCGCATCGGACCAACGTCCCATGCCGATGTCTTTTGCTTTGCCTTTTGCCATTGCTCCCTCCTTGGATTGACCTGCGGCACTGCGCTCGCGGGCACTCCGATAATGGTGAACAATAATGAGGTGAATGGGGTTTGGGGAGTGTCCGATATGCGAGGCCGCACCCTGCGACGACGCTTCCCGGGGCGCGAGACTTGAAGCTCGTCATCCAAAGGACACCAGATAGCGCCCTGCTCCGCTGCATACGGCCGCAGCATGCGTTATCTCCGGAGGAACATAGCGCGGCGAACGCACAACGGTGCTGCAATGCACACTGTGCGAGGCAACCTCATTGTCTACACTGAAAGACTCGTTCTCAGCGCATTGCGGATCGGCGTGTCACAGCGGTGTCCGCACGACAGGGGTATGGCGACCGTCACCTTCGCACCCGCAATTCAGCGCCACGTCTTCGTGGACGCCCAATCCGTCAACGGGCCCACCGTGCGTGACGCGTTGGCGCAATGCGTTGCCCATACCCCCGAGTTGCGTGGTTATTTGTTCAATGATCAGGGACGCTTGCGGGCACACGTCGCCGTGTTCGTCGATGGCTGGCTGATCCGCGACCGTCGCGCACTGAGTGACCCGCTGAACGATGCGAGCCGCGTCTACGTCGCGCAAGCGTTATCGGGCGGATGAACCGGCGAGCAACGCACGAGACGCGTACGCGCCAAGGAGGAAGACCGTGGAACATGTCACCGGAGCCACGCTGCTGGTTGCGACCCGCAAGGGATTGTTCACCTGGGTGCGCGAGGGCACCGTCTGGCGACTGACGTCGAACACGCCGGACTTTCCGGGCGAGCCGGTCAGCATGGTGTTGCATGACGCGCGCGACGGCACCGATTACGCGGCGCTCAATCTCGGACATTTCGGCGTCAAGCTCTGGTGCCGCGCACGTGACACGAACGCGTGGACCGAACTCGCTCCACCCGCCTTCCCCCAACAAACACAGCAGTCCGAAGCATCTGCGGACGAAGCGCAAGCCCCCTCGGTGACACTGCTTTGGTCGCTCGAAGCCGCTGGCCTCGACGCCCCCGGCGTCCTCTGGGCAGGCACGATCCCGGGCGGCCTGTTCCGCTCGGGCGACCATGGGCAGCACTGGGAACTGGTGCAGAGTCTGTGGCATCGCCCCGAGCGGGCCGAGTGGATGGGGGGCGGCTACGATCACGCGGGCATTCATTCGATCTGCATCGATCCGCACGACAGTCGGCAAGTGATGGTGGCGGTCTCGACAGGCGGCGTCTGGCGCACGCGCGACGACGGGCACACCTGGGCACTCGCGGCGAGCGGCATGGAGGCCGACTACATGCCGCCCGAGCGACGCCTCGATCCGAACGCGCAAGACGTCCACCGCCTCGTGCAATGCCGCGACGCACCCAACGCCTTGTGGGCGCAGCATCACAACGGCATCTTCCGTACGCTCGATTACGGTGCGTCTTGGCGACGGATTCAGGCGGCACCGTCGAGCTTCGGCTTTGCCGTTGCCGTCGACCCGCATGACCCGGACGTCGCTTGGTTCGTGCCCGCACAACGCGACGCGTGCCGCATCCCGGTCGACGCCCGCCTCGTTGTCACGCGCACACGCGACGGCGGGGAGTCGTTCACGTCGCTCTCGCACGGGCTGCCGGAAACACCCTCCTACGACCTCATCTACCGCCACGGACTGGCTATCGACGCCACCGGCCGCACGCTTGCCATGGGCTCGACGACCGGCGCGCTATGGGTCAGCGAGAATGCCGGCGAGCAATGGACATGCGTCTCGGCGCACTTACCGCCCATCTACGCCGTCCGCTTTATCTGATTTTCTTGTCAGAGTTCGCCGTACTTTTCATCCCGTCGTTTACCCCCGTTTCAATGTAGGAAACCTTCAGTTGTCGTATTTTGCGTCGTATACGAAGGTAGACGGACTGGCTTCATCGAATCCCGCCGTCACGCGTCGCCGGACATGTCACACGTGTCGATCACGGCGCGTGAGCCAAGGTCGCGTCGTGATTCATCCATCGTATCGACGCGTTCTGCGGCAGACCGGCGACCACTCCTCGAAAACGCCGCGGGCCGCACGCCATCCGTGTTGTCTCGGCATCAAATCCCTAAAAGGAGTCATTCCTATGCGAATTGCCGACCTGAAGATCCGAACCCGGCTAACCATCGGCTTCGGCACGTTGCTAGCGCTGCTGCTGACCATGCTGTTCATCGCGCTGATACGCTTCGTTGCCATCGAACGCGCCAACGAAGAACTGCTGACCAGCGCGTGGGCCAAAGCCGATGCGGCGCACAGCATCGACGCCATGGTGCGCGGAAACGCCCGCCGCCTGATGGAGGTCTTTCTCACCACGGACGCCACCCAACGCAAAGCCCTCGACCAACGCATCGACGCCAATCTCGGCCGAATCGCCAAGGCACAGGAGGTGCTCGACAAGTACGTGACGTCGGGAGAAGGCAAGCAGTTGCTCAACTCCATCCGCCAACACAACAATTCCTTTCTGAAGGCGCGCGCCAGCGTGCTCACAGAGTTGGGTAGCGACCAGCGCGACGCCGCGCTGCGCATCGTGGAGCAGGACGCCCTGCCCGCGCTCGACGCCATGCAGGTCGAGGCTGTCGAACTGGTCACGCTCCAGCAAAAGATCGTCGACGAAACCGGTGCCGCTACGCGTGCCGACATCGTCTTCGCCAAATGGCTGCTCGTGGCGCTGGGTGCCATAGCGAGCGCCGTCGGCATCTTCGCCGCGTGGTCGGTCACGCGCAGCATCACACGGCCGCTTGCGCGTGCCGTCCAGGTGGCCGAATGCGTCGCGCAAGGCGACCTCTCGAGCCGCATCGAGGTCACGAGCCGCGACGAGACCGGTCAATTGATGGTGGCTCTCAAACACATGAATGAAAGTCTCGATCAAATCGTGCGACGCGTGCGCAGCGGCACCGCCGCCATCGCTTCGGCTTCGGGGCAATTGCTCGCGGGCAACACCGATCTGTCGGCACGCACCGAAGAGCAGGCCGCATCGCTCGAGGAGACTGCGTCGTCGATGGAGCAACTGACGGCAACCGTGCGCCAGAATGCCGACAATGCGCGTCAGGCCAGTCAGTTGGCGTCGAACGCGTCGGAAATCGCTGGAGAAGGCGGCCGCGTGGTGGAACGTGCTGTCACGTCGATGCAGGAAATCGCCGCCAGCTCGACGAAGATCAACGACATCATCGGCGTGATCGACGGCATCGCATTCCAGACGAACATCCTCGCGCTGAACGCCGCCGTCGAGGCCGCGCGTGCCGGCGAACAGGGACGCGGTTTCGCCGTCGTCGCCGGCGAAGTCCGCACACTCGCCCAACGCAGCGCCACCGCGGCCAAGGAGTTCAAGGGGCTTATCGAGACGTCCGTCGGCAAGGTGGAAGACGGCTCGGCACAAGTACGCGACGCCGGTCGCACGATGACGGAAATCGTGCAGGCCGTGCAGCGCGTGACCGACATCATGGGCGAGATCTCCGCGGCATCGAGCGAGCAATCGGGCGGCATTGAGCAAGTCAACACCGCTGTCATGCAGATGGATCAGGTCACGCAGCAGAACGCCGCCCTCGTCGAGGAAGCCACAGCGGCGGCCGGGTCGCTCGAGGATCAGGCACGTCAACTGCGCGAAGCCGTTGCCGTGTTCCGGCTGGCGGGTGGCGATGCTTTCGGGTCTGCCCACGACGACGCGGACGTTGCCGCCCACGGTCCGCGCGGAGCCGTGCTCGCGTTCGCGCGCCAACGTCAGGTGGCGTAACGTCTAACGCGTAACGCGTGTAACGCATGTCAGCGAGCGCCCCGGCGACACGGCCGGGGCAGATTTGCACGTCGACCGGGTGCCGCCCGATTGCATGCGGTTGCGAAGGGTTGCAAAGGCCCGTGACAAGGCGCCGCAGGCCGTCGGAAATCCCCGTGGCTGCTGGTCTTCAGCGCGATGCCCCCTCCAGCGCGGCATTGCAACATTGGAGTATGATGGCTGCTGCTAAGCTTCTTCCCACCGTCTGGAAAAGAGGTGTACCGTGGCCCGAAAGACCCCCATCGAGCGCTACCGAAACATCGGCATCAGCGCTCATATCGACGCTGGCAAAACGACGACGACCGAACGCATCCTGTTCTACACGGGCGTCAACCACAAGCTGGGCGAAGTCCACGATGGCGCTGCCACGATGGACTGGATGGAGCAGGAACAAGAACGCGGCATCACCATCACGTCTGCCGCGACGACCTGCTTCTGGCGCGGCATGGCCGGCAATTATCCCGAGCATCACATCAACATCATCGACACGCCTGGCCACGTCGACTTCACCATTGAAGTCGAGCGTTCGATGCGTGTACTCGATGGCGCATGCATGGTCTACGACTCGGTCGGCGGCGTGCAGCCGCAATCCGAGACGGTCTGGCGTCAAGCCAACAAATACAAGGTGCCGCGCATCGCGTTCGTCAACAAGATGGACCGCGTGGGCGCCGACTTCTTCCGCGTCTACAAACAGATTCACGAACGTCTGCGTGGCAATGCCGTGCCGATCCAGATTCCCATCGGCGCCGAGGATAACTTCCAGGGCGTAGTCGATCTCGTGAAGATGAAAGGCATCATCTGGGACGAAGAATCGAAAGGCGTGAAGTTCGAGTACGTCGAGATTCCCGCCAACCTCAAGGACGCGGCGCAGGAATGGCACGAGAAGATGATCGAAGCCGCCGCCGAGGCCGATGAGACACTGCTCGAAAAGTACCTCGGTGGCGAAACGCTGACCGAAGCGGAAATCCGGGCAGGATTGCGCAAGCGCACTGTCGCGGGCGAGATCGTGCCGATGCTGTGTGGCACGGCCTTCAAGAACAAGGGCGTGCAGGCCATGCTCGACGCCGTGATCGATTACCTGCCCTCCCCCGTCGACGTGCCCGCCATTGCCGGCCACGACGAGGACGACAAGGAAATCGAGCGCCATCCGTCGGACGAAGAACCGTTCTCCGCCCTTGCCTTCAAGATCATGACCGACCCGTTCGTCGGCCAGTTGATCTTCTTCCGCGTGTATTCGGGGGTAATCAACTCGGGCGATTCGGTGCTCAACCCGCTCAAGGACAAGAAGGAGCGTCTGGGCCGCCTGTTGCAGATGCACGCGAACACGCGTCAGGAAATCAAGGAAGTGCGTGCCGGCGACATTGCCGCCGCTGTCGGCCTGAAGGAAGCGACGACCGGCGACACGCTGTGCGACCCGGACCACGTCATCATTCTGGAGAAGATGGAATTTCCGGAGCCGGTGATCTCGCAGGCCGTCGAACCGAAAACGAAAGCCGATCAGGAAAAGATGGGCCTCGCGCTCAACCGCCTGGCGCAGGAAGATCCGTCGTTTCGCGTGCAGACCGACGAAGAGTCGGGGCAGACGATCATCTCGGGCATGGGCGAGTTGCACCTCGAAATTCTGGTCGATCGCATGCGTCGGGAGTTCGGCGTGGAAGCCACCGTCGGCAAGCCGCAAGTCGCCTATCGCGAAACCGTCCGCAAAAAAGTCGAAGACGTACAGGGCAAATTCGTCAAGCAATCGGGCGGCCGCGGCCAGTATGGCGACGTGGTCATCACGCTCGAGCGGGACGAGGAAAAGCCGTACCAGTTCGTCGATGCGATCAAGGGCGGTGTGGTGCCGCGCGAATACATCCCGGCCGTGGACAAGGGCATTCGCGAGACGCTCAACAGCGGTGTGGTGGCCGGCTATCCGGTCGTCAACGTGAAGGTCACGCTCACGTTCGGCTCGTACCACGACGTGGACTCGAACGAAAATGCGTTCCGCATGGCGGGTTCGATGGCGTTCAAGGAGGCGATGCGCAAAGCCGATCCGGTGCTGCTCGAGCCGATGATGGCCGTGGAAGTCGAAACGCCCGAGGAGTTCATGGGCAACGTGATGGGCGACCTCTCCGGGCGTCGCGGCATTCTGCAGGGCATGGACGACATCGTGGGTGGCGGCAAGATCGTGCGTGCCGAAGTGCCACTGTCCGAAATGTTCGGGTACTCGACATCGTTGCGCTCACTCACGCAGGGGCGTGCCACCTATACGATGGAATTCAAGCACTACGCCGAGGCACCCAAGAACGTGGCCGACGCCATCATTTCATCCAAGAAGTAACGCAGCAGACGTCGGGAGCGGTGGCGCAGTACAGGCTGCCCGCCGCACTGACGATCAACGCCCGCGACTGGCACGCTCTCGTCTTCGAATGGGGGCGTTCCGTTGGCGGGCGTTGTCCTTTTTGCCTTAGCGCCCCCCGTCAACATGAAAAACATCCTCAGCATTCAGTCCCATGTCGTGTTCGGCCACGCCGGCAACAGCGCCGCCGAGTTTCCGATGCGACGTCTCGGTGTCAACGTCTGGCCGATCAACACCGTGCAGTTCTCGAATCACACGCAGTACGGCAAATGGACCGGGCAAGCGCTGCCCAGCGAGGAAATTCTGCGGCTGGTCGACGGCATCGCCGACATCGGTGAACTGGTGAATTGCGACGCCGTGCTCTCCGGCTATCTCGGTGCGCCGGAGCAGGCAGGTTTCGTGCTTGCGGCGGTGCAGCGCGTCAAACAAGCCAACCCTGCCGCGATCTACCTGTGCGACCCGGTGATGGGGCACCCGGAGAAAGGCTGCCAGCTCAAACCGGGCATCGAGCAATATCTGGTCGAGCACATGCCCGAGGCCGCCGACATCATGGCGCCCAACCATCTCGAACTGGAGAAGCTCTCGCAGCATCCGATCGACACGTTCGACGATGCGCTCGCAGCATGCCGCGCCCTGCTCGCGCGCGGGCCGAAGATGGTGCTCGTCAAGCATCTGGAATATGCCGGCAAGCCTGCCGATCGGTTCGATATGCTCGTGGTGACGAACGACGAAGCCTGGCATGGCTACCGCCCGCTGTATCCGTTCTCGCGTCAGCCGGTGGGCGTGGGCGACCTGACCTCAGGCGTCTTCCTCGCGCGATTGCTCAAGGGCGATACGGTACGTGCGGCGTTCGAACACACGCTGGCCGCGGTCGACGCCGTGCTGTCCGCCACGCATCTTGCCGGCCGTTATGAGCTGGAAATCGTTCGGGCACAGGACGAGATCGTCACACCGCCGCGCCGTTACGAGGCACGGGCGGTCTGACAGTCAGGGAGGTACGGGGAGTGGCGGATCGATGCGCTCAGTACGCGCGCAGATGCTCGGCGTGATGTGACAGGTGGTCCGCCATGAAGGTCTGGATGAAGTAGTAGCCGTGATCGTAGCCGTGGTGACGTCGCAGCGTCAGCGGCTGACCCACGTCGCGGCACGCACGCTCGAAGATGTCAGGATGCAGTTGCGCTTCGAGGAATTGATCGTTCAGGCCCTGATCGATCAGAATGCCGCCCGGGAACACCATCTGTCCGGCTTTCGTTATCAGTTCGCTCGCGTCGTACTGCCGCCATGTCTCGCGGTCCGTCCCCAGATACCCGGTGAACGCCTTCTCGCCCCACGGGCAATGCATCGGCGCCGCAATCGGTGCGAAAGCCGACACCGAACGGAATTTGTCAGGGTTGCGCAATGCGAGCGTCAACGCCCCATGCCCGCCCATCGAGTGACCGAAGATGCCGATGCGCTCAGCGTCGACAGGCAGCGACTGCGTCACCAGTCCATGCAATTCATCGACGAGATAGCTGTACATGCGGTAGTTCGCCGACCACGGCGCCTGCGTCGCATCGAGATAGAAACCCGCACCGACGCCGAAGTCCCACGCGTCGGTCTCACCCGGCACGCCCGCACCTCGCGGGCTGGTGTCAGGGGTAATCAGCGCGAGGCCGTGTTCTGCGGCGAGCCACTGCGCGCCGCCCTTGATCATGAACGTCTCTTCCGTACAGGTCAGTCCCGCGAGATAGAACAGTGCGGGGACGGCACGACCGTCGCGCGCCTGCGCCGGCAGGAACACCGAGAAGCGCATCGGCAGACCGATCGTGGTCGAGGTGTGACGATAGAAGCGCTGCGCGCCGCCGAAACAACGGTGTTCGGAAATGAGTTCGAGCATGACGAAATCCGGGAATGTTCGGGAAGTCGGCAATGGCGACGCGCCACCAGTCATCTGGCCGCCATGGCGACATACGGCAGCTATCTTACCTCGCGTGGCGACGCGTGACATCGCCAAGGCACTCGGGGTGCACAGCGTCGGTCTGCGGGCATCGGATGACGGCGTCTATGTCGCGCTTGTCGGCTTGTGACAGGCGAACGCGCATCGCTACGGTTGGCGTCCCTGACTCGTTACAAGGAGCCCCGCATGCCGATGTCCCCGTTCGACCTCGACGAGGTCACCAATCTCTTACAGCGCGACGGCATTTCCGCAAGGCTATCGGAGCAAGAAAAGCGTTTGTTGGTGCTGCTCGCGGCCCGCGCGGGTACCGCGTTCGGCAAACGCCCGCTAATGGACGCGCTGTGGGGATCGCGCGCGCAATGGATGGAGGACGCCGCACTCGTGCAACTCGTCTCGCGACTGCGGCGCTCGCTCGCCCCGCTCGGGCTGCAACGCAACGTCGTGACCGTGGCGCGCGTGGGATATCGCTTTGATTTACCCGCTTCCGTCTCGCAGTCGACAAACGTCGTTTCCGACGTTTCCGACGTTTCCGACATTGGCGACGTCGAGCGTGGTTGCGCAGAGGACAGCCTCGCCAATCCGCACGCCGCACGCGAGTCGCCTGAAGCATCAACTACCGAGGGCCTGATCGTCTGCGACGCCACCTACACCTCGTCGCACACCGCCCTGCTCCACCAGGGCGTGGCGCGTGACGGGCACGGCGAGGTGCGGCGCAATGGCGTGACCGTGCGCATTCCGCAGATCGAGTATCGCCTGCTGTGTGCCCTGCGCTCCCCCGCGAATGACGTTCATGACAAACGTACGCTGATCGCGCTGCTATGGCCGGAGCGTCCCGAGCAGGACGACACGAATCTGATGCAGGTCGTTTCACGGCTTCGCCGCAAATTGATTCCGCTCGATCTGCATCGCCATATCGTGACGGTACCGCGCGTTGGCTACCGATTCGCGCCTTGCGACGCTCCAACACCGCTCACGACGCAGGCGTCGCCCAAACCTATGCCACGCACGCCAGGCCCACTTGCATGGCTCTCGGCGATGCTGCCGCGCACTCTCGCCACCCTGACACGTCATTTGCGCTGGCGTGGACGCTGAGCGGACACGACGCTGGTGATGCCGATGCCGTGGCGGCCAACGCCGCCCGGTGACGGCATATGTCCACTCAACCTCAGGAGCCACACCATGTCAGCTACCCCTTCGCAACGCCCGCCGATGGCCGCGTCCGCCACCTCCTCGAACGCGGCCGCATCGAGCACACGAGCGTCGTCGGCCACGACGGACTCGACACTGTCCGCAGCCCCCGGCGCACAAAGCGAACTCGTCTACCCGAGCGATCCGCAGGACGGCGCGACCGAAACGACCTACACACAGAACGGCTTCGATCCGTCCACCAGCACGACACAACTGTCGTACACCTCGGCGCGCGTCGCTCGCCGCGTCTATAACCGGTACGCCAAGAACACGTACGAAGTCTCGGGCTATTACACCGACTGGTCGCAATACGATGGACGGCTCGACGGCGACTTCAGCAACGATGCGGCCGGACGCGGCGTCGATCTCATGTTGCTCGACCCCTTCGCGTACGACCGGCTGATCATCGGCTTTGCCGGCATCGTCGGCGATCAGGGCGAGAAGGCGCAGACGATTGCACGCGCCGCGACCGACTTCGTGCGCAAGCCGGATCAGGCCACGTTCGTCGACAGTTGGGGCGACGTGCTGGCCTATCGCAATTGCGGATTCGACGGCTGGGTCAGTAACGACGTCATTCCGATGTTCCAGCAATCGCGCGCACAAGGCGTGCTCGGTGGACTGCGGTTGCTTCACGCGAAGAACCCCGCGCTGAAACTGGCGCTCGCCATCGGTGGCTGGACCATGAGTCAGGCCTTCCACGGCATGGCGGCGAGTGCTGCGCGACGCAAGACGTTCTGCGCGAGCGTCGTCGACCTGTTCAAGCGCTTTCCGATGTTCGTCGAGGTCAACATCGACTGGGAGTATCCTGGCTCGCCCGGGGACACCGGCAATACGTACGACGACACCGACGGCGCCAACTACGCAGCGCTCGTGGGCGACCTGAAGCATGCGCTCGTTGCCGCCGGACGCAAGGACGTCGAGATCTCGATTGCGGCATCGGCCAACGTCGCGGACATGACCAAGGCCAATCTGCCCGGCCTCATTGCGGCGGGCGTGTCGCGTCTCAATCTGATGACCTACGACTTCTTCGGCACGCCGTGGGCCCCCACGCTCGCGCACCACACCAACCTCCACGACACCGACCCGACCGCCGCCGACGGCTTCTCCATCGACCGGGCGGTGAACTGGCTGCGTCAGGCGGGCGTGCCGCTCGCCAAGGTGCATATCGGTTACGCGGGGTACTCGCGCAATGCCCTTCAGGCGGAGATCGCACAGGTGTCGGCCCTCTCGGGCACCTACTCCCCCGGCGACGACATCACCACCGGCACGTTCGAGTCGGGCACCACGGAGTACTTCGACGTGCTGTTCAACTATCTCGATCTGGAAAACGGCGCCGCACGCAACGGCTTCGTTCTCTACACCGACCCGGTGGCCGACGCCGACTTTCTGTATCAGCCGTCGAGCGGCATGTTCATGTCACTCGACACGCCGCGTACGGTGCGCGCCAAGGGCGAGTACGTGCGCCGCAACGGTCTGGGTGGCCTCTTTACCTGGACCATCGATCAGGACAACGGCGTGCTCGCCAACGCGGCGCACGAAGGGTTGGGACAGGCAGCAACGGTCTCGAACATCGACATGACGCCGCTCTACTTCAGCGGCCAGACCTCGCTCGACGATGCGACGCCGGGAGGTGGATCATGAGCTTTCTTCTGTCCCGGCTGCTGGAACCGTCGACCTGGGCCGGGCTGACCGGGCTCGCGGTGGCACTCGGTACGTCGCCGGACGTGATGCATGAGGTCGCGCAGGCGGGCGCCGCGCTGGCGTCGCTGGCCGCCATGGCGTTGCCGGAGAACGCCATGCGCCGGGCCGCTCAGGTCGACGGGCCGCACGACGACGTCTCGCGTCAGCCGTAAGCCTTCCGCTGGGGGAAACACGGGCCAAAACGCAGCAAGGTGGCGTTTTGGCCCGTGTTTCAAAAAAATTGTCACGAATTCTAAACTTTTCGCCGCAGCCGTCGCTATACGTTACAGGACATGGAGTGGCTTGCTGCGCTGCGGTCGGCGGGATTTTAGAGCGACCGGCAAAGTTGTCATAATCGCTGGCTAAGATGCGTCGCGCAGCACGAGACGCGATCACAGACAGCGTCAGACGCACCGAAGCCCCCTTCCGTCAGGCAAGTCAGGCAGTCGTGGCAACGCAGTCCGTCAATTTCGTATTACAGAAGCATCGCGACACCATCGCCGGCACGGTCTCCCTTTGAGGAGCGGTCAGGACGAGGACGACGATGCATAACACCGACCAGATCACCAGAGATTCACCCGGGGGCCATATGAAGCTGATCTTGCTGGCGCTTGCCGCCTCGCTGTTTACGCTCGTCATGATGGTGCAGGCGCGCAGCGAAGCGAATGATGTCGCCATCTCCTCCCCGAGCGCGCAGCCCGGGGGCATCAATGTCAGCGACCGCGTTCGCACGCGCAAGGACATGGCGATGTGGAACGCACGTCGCAAAATGCACGCCGTGCGTCAAGAAGACTGACGCGCCCAACGCGGCATTCTCCGCGCAGCAACATGCTGCGTCGCACCAAACTTGGGCATCTCCCGCCGCCGTCCTATAGTGGAGAGGCGATTCAGGTGAGGAGACAAGAAAGATGCCCACATTCCACTTCAACCTTTACGACCTGACGTTGTTCCTGCCGATGGCGGTGGCCGGTGCGCTGCTCGTTGGTGGTATCCCCGTCGCTACCCGTGGCACGCGCTACAGCCTGCGTGCCGTTGGGGCGGTGGTCGGAGCGCTCGTCGCGTTGCTTGTCGTGGAGGCGTTGCCCGTGCTCGTGTAGCCGGCGCACGCTTCAGCCGCATCGAACGACGAAAGGCCCTCGACGCGCGTAACGCGCGGCGAGTGGCTTTTCCGAAAATGTCTGTGAATGTCACTTCACGATCCGGTAACGGATCGCGTGAAGGGTTGAGCGCGTCGTCCAGACAATGGTCATGGCGCTGTCATCGCGGCAACCTATGCTGGTCTCTGGCAACTTCGTTTGCGCTGTCACCCTCTCTGTTGCGCCGCCGACCCGCTCGGCGGCTTTTTTTATGCCGGCGCCGAAGCCTCCTGCCGGCAACTCGGCTCGTCATTGTCGTCGTCATCGTTTTGTCCCGACACGTCCACCGTCATCGCCTACAATCACCGGAAGTGCAACGCTGAGCGCATGCTCGCGGTGATCGACATCGCGAACGTCGCGCAACGCCGTCAGAGGAGGTCTGAGCATGTCCGACGCGTTCTCCCGCGCCTTTGCCGTCGTCGTCAATCAGTACCGCTCACCGCGTCAATACACCGTCTCGGTGGAGCGGGCGAGCGAGATGATCGCCAAAAATATCGGCCTGTTTTCCGACGGTTTCGCCGCGGAACCGCATCTGATCGTCGGTCTGTTCGAGAACGAAGCAGATGCCTGGGCGCTTGCCCATCGTCTGCAACGTACCCGTACGACCGTGCAGGCACTCCTCCAGACGCCGGCACGTGCCGTGTCCATTGCTCCTCCCGAGCTGGACCCGAGCGACTGAATCAATCCCTCGAACTCCCGTCATCCCGCCCCTGCGACTGCCGTCGACTGAAAAAAGGTGCCCCGGCATCCGTCTGCGGGCGTAGAATTCGGAATTCCAGATATCACCGGTACCGGCGAATGCCGGATTTCCATGTCGAACCCCGCACCTTCCGCCGATGCCACGGCGGCTGACCTACCCCTCGCGCCCCTCCCTCCGCTTGAGCCGTTGACCAGCACGCCTGTGCTGATCGATCAGGTCTATTCACGGCTGCGCGATGCGATCGCCGATCTCACGCTGCCGCCGGGCGAGCGCATCCGGCAGGCCGAGCTGGCCGATTCGCTGGGCGTGTCGCGTCAACCGGTCAGTCACGCCTTGCAGTTGCTCAAGCGCGACGGTCTGGTGTGCGACAGCGGTCGCCAGGGCCTGGAGGTCGCACCGATCGACGCCGATCACCTGCGCCAGCTCTATCAGGTGCGCACGGCGCTCGACGGTCTGGCAGCGCGGCTGGCAGCCACACGAACGGCATATGGGACGCTGAGCGAGCCAGAGCTACGTCGTCTGCACGAGGCTGTCGCCGCCGGCATGGCGATGACGCGAGGAACCCCTGTTGCACGCCAGGTGCGCATCGAAGTGGCCTTTCACACGGCGCTGCACGATGCGTCGGGCAACCCGCTGATTGCGCAAACGGTCGCGCCGCAATGGCCGCACATCATGCGGGCGATGGCCGCGACGCTCGGGGCGATGCCGATGCAGGAAGTCGTCTGGCATGAACACGGGGAGATCGTCGCGCGTATCGCAGCCGGTGATGCCGATGGCGCCGAGGCCGCGGCTCGCGAGCACACCGAAGCCGATGGCGGCAACGCGCGCCGCGAATGGCTGGCCCGTCTGGCGGAGTCGCACTGATCATGCAAGCCGTCATTTCCGCTGCCCTGCCCGTCTTCGGACTGATTTTCGTTGGCTACCTGTGCGCACGCCGTGCGTGGCTCGGCGACGCCGCGCTCGACGCGCTCAATCGCTTCGTCGTCTATCTCGCGCTACCGGCGGTGCTGTTTCAATCGATGGCGCAGATCACGTGGGCGGAGCTGGTCAATCCTGGCTTTCTGGGCGCGTTCGGCGGCGGCATGGCCGCGACGTTCGCGCTGTCGTTCGCGCTCGATCGCACGGTGCGCGGACGTCTGACCGACGCGAGCATCGAAGGCATGGGAGCCGCCTATCCGAACGCCGGGTTCATGGGGTTGCCGCTGTGCCTCGTGGCGTTCGGTCCGGCGAGCGTACCGGCGGTCGTCGTTGCCATGCTGCTCACGGCTACGGTGCTCTTCGCCATCTCCATCGCCATCATCGAGACGGATCTGCAAGCCACCCCGAACTGGCGTCGCACCGCGGGCTTCGTCGTGCGGGCGCTCGTGCGCAATCCGCTTGTCGTCTCGCCGTTCATCGGTATGGCATTCGCGGGGGCCGGTATTGCGCTGCCGGCGCCGGTGCTGCACTTCACCACGTTGTTGGGGGGTGCCGCCAGTCCATGCGCTCTGGTGGCGATCGGCATGTTTCTCGCACAGAGTTCGGGAGCAGCCAAGGAGCCTCGCATTGCGCGGGCGGTGGGACGCCTCGTCGGACTCAAGCTTGTCTTTCAACCGGCGGTCACCGCATTTCTCGCGTTCCGTGTTTTCGATCTGCCTGCTATCTGGGCACACAGTGCGCTGTTGCTCTCGGCCCTGCCCATCGGGACCGGTCCGTTCATGCTCGCGCAACTTTATGGACGCGAGGCCGCAGTCGCCTCTCGCGCGATTCTGATTTCGACGGTGCTTTCGGTGGTCACGGTGTCGCTGCTGATCGGTTGGTTCAGCGTGCGATGAAAGGCAATCGAGCGGGCTAAGGCCAAACAAGCCTCGGCGACATTGCGAGGTTGTCGCAGTCGGCGCACGGCAGACGGCGGGCGATGGACCTATCGCAGCGTTGCCGGAGGTGCCACGACGACGCGGTCGCGACCGGAACGCTTCGCGGCGTAGAGTGCCGCATCGGCAGCGCCCAGCAGGCGCATCGGGAGCGTCTCCGGATCGGAGATATCGCGCGGGTCAACACTCGCCAACCCGATGGAAATCGTGAGCGGCACAAGTATGCCGTCATCGTCCGGCACTTCCAGCCGAGCGACGGCCCGGCGTACGCGCTCGGCAACCGTGCCCGCCCAGTTCTGTTCCGTCTGCACCAGCAACGCGGCAAACTCTTCGCCGCCATAACGCGCGAGCGTGTCCGTCACGCGCAACTGCGCGCGCATGCAAGCACTCGCCGCCCGCAATGCGCGGTCGCCTGTGGCGTGGCCATGACTGTCGTTGACGCGCTTGAAATGGTCGATGTCGATGAGCAGGCACGCCAGCGGCGCGCCGTAACGCGCGCCTCGCACCACTTCTTCACGCAGACGCTGATCGAAATAGCGGCGATTCGACAGCCCGGTGAGCGGATCGGTCAGGCCAATGCGCTTGAGGCGCTCGCGATTCCACATGTTCTCGAGACACACAGCGACGACCGCGCCGAAGCGTTCGAGAAAGTCGGTGGCCATCTCGGGAGAGAAGCGGCGGGCATCGCGACTGCCCAACGCGATCACGCCAATGTAGCGGCCATTGCGGGCAAGCGGCATAACGACGGCACTGGCAGGAGCGCGTGGCCCGAACAGCGCAGCATGACGCTCACGCGGTGCACCGATCCAGAGCTGACCATCGCCGCACACGGCAGAGAAGGTGCCCGAGTCCTGCGCGATGCACAGTCCGGCATCGAG
This sequence comes from Pandoraea sp., assembly GCA_031291335.1. Classification (GTDB taxonomy): domain Bacteria; phylum Pseudomonadota; class Gammaproteobacteria; order Burkholderiales; family Burkholderiaceae; genus Pandoraea. Next base: position 24,656 of record JARLJF010000141.1, read on the forward strand.
TGCGCGGATGCCTTCGGCCGTATCGATGAGATCGCGCAACGTATCGTCGACCTCGGCGAGCATCAGGCGAACCCCCGACAGATCGAAATCGTGACGCAGGCGGTTGAGCATCACTTCCAGAAACTGGCCGAAGTCGGGCGCGCCCATCAGCGCCAACTCGATGTCCTGAAAACGTTTTAACGAACGCTCATTGCGCTGGACAGTCGCCAGCAGCGATTGCAGAGAGTCGAGCGTCGGTGCCTGGTTGGTTGCCACGTAAGGTCTCGAGAGACACGCGGCACTTCGCGGCCGCCTAGCGTGCTTGCCCGGCATCGTGCCTTGGCGCCCCGGCGTCGCGCCTGCACTGCGCGCCGAAGGAACAAGTACCGGGCCGGCGTGGACGCATCGAACGCGTTCGCCTGACCCGTGCTGAGGCCGTCGTGATGACGTCTGCAACGAGACCGCCATGAGGCCGTTAACGGCACTTGCCTATCAAATTGAAGGGTAGCGGAGGTGAATTTTGCCGCCACGAAATCGAGCCGTGGCGCGGTTTTTTACGTAGCTAGGGAAAATACCTACCTCATGTGTAGATCATGTGGCAGCGCACCAAATTCATTCGCCGCCCCTGCACTTACGATTTGGACGGTCGGCCGGCCATCTCGACAAGCCATTTTTGCGGCCCTACAATCGCGGCCGCTCACGCGCACTGTCTGTGAAAAATCGGTCGCGCGGTCCGGCGCGATCGGCCGGTGGCGGCGACGCGAACCCGCCGAAGTCGCCAGCACTCACACCTACGGAGACCCAGTTGTCCATGCTCTACCCGCGCACTCTGCGCAACGTCGGCGTCGCTCTCGCGCTGGCAACGTTTGCGATGTTCTCAGCCTCGGCATTCGCCGCCGCCCCTCACACTCCGTCCGGCCACCACGCCAAGACGCATGCTTCATCGTCGAAGCATCGCCACCATGGCACCGCGACGAAGCCTGCGGTGAAGGCGTCTGCGCATAAGAAAGCGCACGCGCACAAGCCTCTTCATGGCAAGAAGAAGACCGTGAAGGCGCATCACACAACGCCCCCCAAAACGACGCACCGGACACGTCCGACAGTGGCCAGCCAGCGGCACCGGCATTCGCACGCGTGAGGTTCGTCTGAGGTCAGTTTGAGATTCGCTTGGGGTTCGGGTACCGCGCTATAGTGATCGCAGGGTGACACCGCGTCGCAACGCGGGTCCCCTTTCGTTCCCTTTCGCCCAAACCGCATAGCGCGGTGACACGTCCATGACACCCTGGCAAGCCAGCGCTCGCGTTGCGTCCACGCCACAAGACGTATCTTCGGACACCCTGCCCGACGTTATTTTTACGACTGCCTTTTTCTGCGGCGACGGTTCTCACTTCGTCACACAAACTTCCCGGTCTACGGGAACGTGCGCATGACGACAACTCGCATCCTGCCAGCGACGATTCGGGACGTCGCGTCTATCGCCGAGTTGCACGCACGCAGTTGGCGAATGACGTATGCGCATAGGTTCCCGATCGAACATGTGCGCGATCATCTGTTGCAGGAACACGCTGCGCTGTGGCGCGACCGATTGATGCGCGCCGACGATCCCGCAATGCGTATATGGAAGGCGTGTCCCGATATGGCGAACGGATCGCTCGCCGGATTCGTGTGTGCGTTATCGGGAGCCGACGGCATTCTGCTCGACAACTTGCACGTCGCTGCGGAGTGGCAGGGCCAAGGCATCGGCCGGGCGTTGTTCCACCGCGTCAGAGACTGGGCGAGCGCACTCGATCCCGGGGCTGCGCTGTATCTCTGGGTGCTCGCGCACAACGTTCGCGCGCGTCGGTTCTACGACCGGCTGGGCGGGCTTGCGGGGGCCGTTCATCCGATTGCCGTATCGCCCGGCATTGAGGTACCGGCACTGCGTTACGTCTGGCATCCCTAAAAAAACATGGGCTTAGAGAGGTATCGTGAGAGGTGTCGTGATGTCGGACCGACCGGTCGCCCGGCAATGCAAAATGCATGTCGCAATGCAGCGAAAAATGGCTTGAAACTGGCATGGATCAACAATCTAAAGTTTCCCTGCTTGACACCTTCCCACCTTTCCCGTAAAAAAACGGGTGCATGAACGTTGTATGGCGAGTCTTGTGTCATCTAATGTCGCCCTCTGCGTCAACTCGGTTGTACCTGATCAGCTTTAATGTCATGCGCTCGCTGAGCTTCTCGCTCGCTCATTTGAAAACTTTAAGGATTTAAGAAATGGCAACTGGTACCGTCAAGTGGTTTAACGACGCCAAGGGTTTTGGTTTTATTACGCCGGACGAAGGTGGTGAAGATCTCTTCGCTCACTTCTCGGAAATCCAATCGAAGGGTTTCAAGTCGTTGCAAGAAAACCAAAAGGTCACCTTCGAAGTGAAGATGGGACCGAAGGGCCGTCAAGCCAGCAACATCCAGCCCATCTAAGGGACGGATGTTTCGCTGCTGATCGCTAACGCGATCGACGCGTCTCGGGCAGTGCCGCAAGGCCTGCCCGAACTGAAAACCCCGCTCACGCGGGGTTTTTTCGTTTTTGCAGGTATGCTGCCCCTTTCGATCCGGAGGTTGCAATGGGCTTACTGGTAGACGGCGAGTGGCGCACGACCTGGTACGACACGCGCGCCACCGGCGGACGCTTCGAGCGACGCCCCGCCACCTTCCGTCACTGGGTCACCCCGGACGGCGCGCCCGGCCCCAGCGGTGAAGGTGGCTTCGCCGCTCAGCGGGACCGCTATCTGCTATACGTCAGCTATGCGTGCCCCTGGGCGCACCGCACGCTCATCATGCGTGCCCTCAAGGGACTGCAGGACATGATTCCCGTGGCCGCCGTGAACTGGTTGATGCTCGACGACGGCTGGACATTTGAACCGGGCCCGGGCGTGACCGGCGATCCGGTACACGGTGCGCCGTTTATGCGCGACGTCTACCTCGCCGCGGATAAACGCTTCACGGGTCGCGTCACCGTACCTGTGCTGTGGGACAACGAACGCGGCACGATCGTCAGCAACGAGTCGTCGGAAATCCTTCGCATGTTCAACAGCGCGTTCGACGCGATGGGTGCAACGCCAGGCGATTACTATCCCCTCGCCCTTCGCGAAGAAATCGACGGCCTCAATGCGCGCATCTACGAGACGGTGAACAACGGCGTCTACAAAGCCGGCTTCGCCACAACGCAGGCTGCCTATGAGGAAGCCGTCGCGCCGCTTTTCGATACGCTCGACATGCTCGAGGCCCGTCTCACCACGCGCCGTTTTCTGACAGGCGAGCGCATGACGGAAGCGGACATCCGGCTCTTCACCACACTGATCCGTTTCGATGCGGTCTACGTCGGACACTTCAAATGCAACCTGCGACGCATTGCCGACTATCCGAATCTTTCCGCCTACACGCGCGACATCTATCAGCAACCGGGCATTGCCGGCACGGTGAATTTCGAACACATCAAGCGGCATTACTACGAGAGCCATCGGACGATCAATCCGACGGGTATCGTGCCCAAAGGCCCGCTTCAGGATTTCGACGCCCCGCATGGACGGGCGCAGACGATCACAGCGCAAGCGCCCTCCTGAGCCATACGCACGGCCGTAGCCCTGCCGATGCCGCTCGTACCGCCCATGACGAGACACACACGCCCGTGCAGCCGGCGAGCGGGCATGCCGATGGGGACCGGACCGGCAAGCGCAGTCAGTTCAGTCAGTTCAGTCAGTTCAGTCAGTTCAGTCAGCTCGGTCGGCTCAGTTAGCTCGTGAAGCCCACCGGGCTCCGTGTGAGAGCAAGCGTCATTCATGGTCGTAGCCTCACAAGACGTTGTTTCAGGACGGCGTCGCCCGGACAACGTTTTCCCGGGCCTTCAACACATGCGCACTCGTCAGCGAGGCACCGACGCCGACGCATAAAGTCGAATCCCTTCCAGCACTATGTGGTCCTGACCGTGCTCCAGGCGCCCCAGCGCATCGCAATGGTTGCGATTCGCAACCAACAAAATAAAAAAGGGGCGTTGTGCGCCAAAGCCCACAACGCCCGCCTACCGCGTCAGTGCAGAATGCTCAGACCGCGCGTGGTTTCACGCGGCTCGCCGCTTCGATGGCATGGCGGCGTGCGACGTCCAGATCGTTGTCATACGCGAGCGCAACACCCATGCGGCGCTTCACGAAGCTCTCCGGCTTGCCGAACAGACGGATGTCGGTTTGCGGCACTTGCAGCGCGCGCTCAACGTCGTCGAACACGATGCCTGTCGCATCCACACCACCGTAAATGACGGCACTCGCACCCGGCGTCTTCAGCGTGGTGTTGACCGGCAGGCCGAGGATCGCGCGCGCGTGCAGTTCGAACTCGTTCTGCCATTGGGTAATCATCGTGACCATGCCCGTATCGTGCGGACGCGGACTGACTTCGCTGAACCACACGTCGTCGCCCTTCACGAACAGTTCGACACCGAACAGGCCCTGCCCGCCGAGGTTGTTCGTCACCTCGCGTGCGATCAGGCGCGCACGCTCAAGCGCTACTGATGACATCGGATGCGGCTGCCAGCTCTCGACGTAATCGCCACTTACCTGCTTGTGCCCGATCGGCGCACAGAAATGCGTCTCGACTTGTGCGTCGGCGCCTCGCGCACGCACGGTCAGCAGCGTGATTTCGTAATCGAAGTCGATGAAGCCTTCGACGATGATGCGACCATGGCTCACACGGCCGCCCGCCATCGCGTAGTCCCATGCCGCTTTCACATCGGCGGGGCCGTCGATCTTGCTCTGCCCCTTGCCCGAACTGCTCATCACCGGCTTGACGATGCACGGATAGCCGATCCCGCCATCGATAGCCGCCTGCAACTGCTCAAGCGAATCGCAGAACTGGTACGGGCTCGTCGGCAACCCGAGCGTCTCGGCAGCCAGACGGCGAATGCCTTCGCGGTCCATCGTCAGACGCGCCGCGCGTGCCGTCGGGATCACGCGCACCACGCCGTCGGCTTCGAGCGCCTCGAGCATCGGCGTAGCGATGGCTTCGATTTCCGGCACGACGAGATCCGGCTTTTCGGCTTCGATCAACGCCTTGAGTTGCTCGGGATCGGTCATCGCGATGGTGCGCGAGTGATGCGCAACCTGCTGCCCCGGCGCGTTGTCGTAGCGATCGACGGCAATCGTCTCGACGCCGAGACGCTGCAATGCAATCAGCACTTCACGACCAAGTTCGCCCGAGCCCAACAGCATGACCTTCGTCGCGCTCGGCGACAGCGGTGTTCCGATAGTGGTCATTTTCGACCTTTGGAGAGTGAGGAATCAGAAGCGTCGGCGCGCGTTGGCGCCGCACACGAAAGCCGTATTGTAGCGAGCCTGACCGCCGCTGCGACGCCCGCAACGTCAAACAAGCGCCCCTCGCAGCACACGGCGGCAACTCGCCACCATGCATGCCTCGCTGTCTTGATAGCCCGTCAGCACCCACGCGGTGCCGGCGTTGGTCATCGCGCCCACCAGCGCCACGCCGACGATTCTCGCCTGTGCTTGTGCATCGTCACCTGCCGGCGGCGGCGCGTTGGCCATGCCCAGAATCAGCTTCGCGAATTCGGAGATGTAGCGGTGATAAGTCTGATCCGTCTCTGGACTCACGCCCATCACTTCGAGCAGCAAGACGCGTGCCGCATGCGGATTGCGCAAAAACGCGAAAAAGCTGTGCAGACCGGCGTCGAGTCGAGCGTCGAGCGTCGGCGCGCTCGCGGCAGCGGCGGCCTGCAAGTGACCGAGCAACGTCTGCGCGTGATGGGCATACGTCGCGCGCAGCAAATGCTCCATGTTCTCGAACGCCGCGTAAAAGTACCGGTCGTTGAGCTTGGCCAGACGGCACACCGCGCGCACGGTGGCGCGACGAAACCCCACGGTGCCGAACACTTCCGTGGCCGCGTCGATCAGGGCGGCGCGGCGCGCCTGCTCTCGCTGGGCCTGCCCCACCCCGCCATAGCGCCGCCCGCCCGCCGCGGATGACGGCGGCGCGTTGGGGCCGGCAGATGACGATGCCGTCGACGCGGCATCCCTCGATTCGAGTCCTTGTTCCATTTCGCTATTTGACATCACTCGAGCGGAAAACTAAAGTGGTGACACGCATCACCAAATTATAGACAACGCGATCCCCGTCACCCAACGGTATGTCGACGTGGCACGCATCGGAGACAGCGCAATGAAGACGTTCACAGACAAGGTGGCGGCCATCACTGGCGCAGGGTCCGGCATGGGCCGTTCACTCGCCCTCGAACTGGCGCGACGCGGGGCGCATCTCGCGTTATCGGATATTGACGAAAGCAGCGTGGCGAATACCGCCATCGCCTGCCGTGCGTTGGGGGCGCGCGTCACCTCGCAACGACTCGACGTCGCCGATCGCAACGCCGTCTTCGCCTGGGCGCGTGAGACGGCGGCTGCCCACGGCAAGGTCAATCTTGTCTTCAACAATGCCGGGGTCTCGTTGTCGGTGCCGGTCGCGACCATGCGCGAGGACGATTTCAAGTGGCTTATGGACATCAACTTCTGGGGCGTCGTGCATGGCACGCAAGCGTTTCTGCCCTACCTGACGGCATCTGGCGAAGGTCACATCGTCAATACGTCGAGCCTGTTCGGCATCATCGCCATGCCAACGCAATCCGCTTATAACGCCAGCAAATTCGCCGTGCGCGGCTTCACTGAAGCCCTGCGCATGGAACTCGATCTGGCGCATGCCCCTGTGTCGTGCACCTGCGTGCATCCGGGCGGCGTGGCGACCAACATCGTGCAAACCTCGCGTATTGACGACAGCATCGCCACACTCACCGGCATGGACGCCCAAACGCACCGGCGACGGGCCAACAAACTCATCGACGTGACAAGCGCAGACGCCGCCGCCCGACAGATCCTCGCGGGCGTCGAGCGCAACGCGCGACGCGTCCTCGTGGGCGCAGACGCCCGCCGCGTCGACAAGCTGGCGCGACTGCTTGGCGCGCGCTATCAGGCCATGGTGACGTGGCTCTATCGGCGCACTGCCATGGCCCGCAAGCCGTCGTCGAGCAAGCGCGACGCCGCGACAAGCGCCACGGCAACCAAGTAACCGACGACCAGAGGACATCGTCATGACGGCAAACAGCACAGCCACCGATATCGCCAGTGTCGCCACGGATCTCGACGTCATCATCGTCGGCGCCGGCCTCTCCGGCATTGCGGCCGCGCATTACCTGCGCGAGCGCTGCCCGGGCACCCGATTCGCCATGCTCGAAGCGCGTCAGTCGCTCGGCGGCACATGGGATCTCTTCCGTTACCCCGGTGTGCGTTCCGACTCCGACATGTTCACGCTCGGCTTCAGCTTCCGTCCGTGGGCCAGCGATCAGGCCATCGCCGACGGCGGCAAGATTCTCGACTATCTGAAGGACACGGCTCACGCGGAGGGGCTGGACGGTCTGATCCGCTACGGCCACAAAGTCGGCGAAGCTCGCTGGGACTCCAACATCGCGCGCTGGACGCTGGTCATCGAACGCACTCACACCGATGGTCATCAGGACGTGCAATCGCTGACTTGCCGCTTCCTCTTCATGTGCAGCGGGTACTACGCCTACGACGCCGGACATGCGCCGACGTGGCCGGGCATGGACACCTACACGGGCACCGTCGTTCATCCGCAGCACTGGCCTCAGGATCTCGACTATCGCGATAAACGCGTGGTCATCATCGGCAGTGGAGCTACCGCCGTGACACTGCTGCCGAGCATGGCCGCGACGGCGGCTCACGTCACCATGTTGCAGCGCTCGCCGAGCTACATTCTGTCAATGCCACGGCGCGATGGTGTCGCCGAACGTTTGCGCGCGTGGCTGCCGGCGGGCGTGGCGCACCGCATCGTGCGCATGAAGAACGTGCTCATCACGCTTGGCTTCTACAATGCGGCGCGCCGCTGGCCGCGCGCTATCCGTCGCGTGCTGATCCGGCGCGCGGCGCGTCAGGCGCAAGGTCATGCCGACGTCGAACGCGATCTCACGCCGCGCTATAACCCTTGGGATCAACGTCTTTGTCTCGCGCCAAGCGGCGACATCTTCAAGGCGTTGCGCGGCGGCCGGGCCGCCATCGTGACCGACGAGATCGCGTCCTTCACCACCAACGGACTCGCGCTCAAGAGCGGCAAGACACTCGACGCCGACATCATCGTCACGGCCACCGGTCTGCGCGTGCAGTTGATGGGCGGTGCTCGTCTGCTGGTCGACGGAAAACCCGTGGTGCTCTCCGACTCGGTCTCGTACAAGGGCATGATGTACAGCGACGTGCCCAATCTCGCGTCGGTCTTCGGTTATACCAATGCGTCGTGGACGCTCAAAGCCGAGTTGATCGCGCAATACGTCTGCCGTCTCATCAATCATATGAATGCGCGTGGTGCGGACACCTGCGTGCCGCATCTGCGCGACGGCGAGCAGGGTGAAACACCGGCCATCGGCCTGACGTCGGGCTATATTCAACGCGCCGCAGGCGAGCTGCCGAAGCAAGGCGGACGCAAGCCGTGGGTGTTCTATCAGAGCTACCTGCGCGATTTGCGATTGATGCGCTGGGGCAGCGTGGAGGATGGCGCCATGCACTTCGAGCGTCGCGCTACACGATCGATCGAGACGGACGCGTCCACGCATGCGTCGAACAGGTCGAGCACCGTAGCGACGGCGACGCGATAGCGCAGAGTGAGCCAACGCCATGACGAGCGACGCGCCGCCCCCCTCCCGTAGTCAACTCGCGCCCCGCGTTGTTACGATGCGGTCTGACTGACATTGCTTGCTGATCGATACGACATCATGCTCATCGTTTATTTGCTCGGTTGTCTCGTCATTGCGTTTGCCGCCGTTGTGGTCGTGCTGATGCGATTCACGCGACGGGTTACGCGTCGGGCCGAAGCGGCCGTGCCGCCGGACGGTCAATTTCTCGACATCGATGGCGAACGCCTGCATTACGTCGATTTCGGCCACGGCCCGGCGGTCGTCTTCATTCACGGTCTCTCCGGTCAGTTACGCAACTTTGCCTACCTGCCGCTGGAAGCGCTGGCACGCACACATCGCGTCGTACTCGTCGACCGCCCAGGCTCTGGCTACTCGACACGTGCCGCACAGCACGATGGCGCGATCACTTCGCAAGCGAATGCCGTCGCGCGATTGATCGACACGCTGGCGCTTGACCGCCCGCTTGTCGTGGGGCATTCGCTGGGGGGGGCGGTATCACTGGCACTGGCCCTCGATCATCCGCATCGCGTTGGCGCGCTCGCCTTGATCGCCCCGCTGACGCAACCGGTCGCCGAAGTCCCCGCGGCC
>JARLJF010000016.1 GCA_031291335.1 Pandoraea sp.
CATCGGCGCGAGCGGATTGATCTTGCCGGTGATGTCGATCGGCGCATTGCGGTTGACCTTGCCTTGCAACGACACCTCGGCCGGCTCGGTCGTCGCTGTGCCGAACGCACCGATATGCCCGCCGATACTCGTCAGATTGGCTGTGTAATTGGGCTTGACGAAGTTGTCGGTGAAGTTGATGTTCCCGCCTTGCAACGTAATACGTCCGATGTGGACGTCCGCAGGCAGTGCCTTGCCCGAACCGTAACCCGGGCCGCGCTGGGCCGTTGTCTCGCCCGGCTTCTGCTCCGTCTTCTCGACCTCTGTGGGCTGCCCGGCTTCTACGGCCGATGCGGCCGAATCGAGCGGCGGCTTGGCCGATGATCCGCCAAGCGGCACCCCTTCGTTCGCGCGCGTCAGCGAGCGGGGTGCCGTTTCCTTGTTGCCGACCACATCGGCGAGATTCAACCGCCCATTGGGGTTGATGATCAAACGTGCGTAGAAGCGCGACAGCGAAATGCTGCCCAACTGCACATTGGGCTTGCCGCTACCCACTGCCAGATTGATCTGCTGCACCGACAGCGCGTTCCAGCGCATGAAGTCGTCCGTCGATACCTTGTCGAGCAGACGGACGTTGCCCAGTGTGGCATCGCCACGATACGTCGCCTGCGGGGTGTCGCCCTTCATGGCGAACGTGGCGCGACCGTTGCTGGAGAGCAGGGCGCTCGCGATGCTCGCGTTCAGCTGGTCGCTCATGTAGGAGTCGAACGCTGCCAGATCGAGCTGTTGTGTCTTGATCTGGAGGTCGCCCGCGAGCGATTGTGGCGTGATGTTGCCGGAGGCGTTCAGCGACCCCTTCTTGTTGAGCGTGCCCGTGACCTCCAACTGCAACGGCTTGCTCATGTCCTGCGAGGCGCCTCGCACCTTCACGTTGAGCGGTGCGAACCTCGCATCGATCGGACGGCCTTTGACGGCGCGATCTTCGAACCCGATGCTCGCGTTATCCACCACCACCTGACCGACCTTCCATTGCCAGCCGCCCGCACTTGCCTGCGATCCCGACGAGGCCGATGCCCTGGCCGACGACCGGCGGCCACGCTCTGTGCCGACGCGTGCGTTCACGTCCTGGTCTTTGCTGCCGGCCGTCTTCGGCTGACCGTCGCCAGTCAGGGCGAGCAGGTTGATTTTGCCGTCCTTATCGCGCCGTGCCGAGACATCCAGTCCGCTGACAGTGACCGAATCGACGATGGCTTGCCGCGCGCCGAGATCGAAGCGTGAGAGTTTCGCCTCCGCCTTGGCGAGCTTGAGCGGCGCATCGCCCTTGCGACCGGTGAGCCACTCGACCTTCTCGAGCGTGGCGGTGGCCGGCGAGATCTGCACGTTCGGTTGCTTGTCGGGGGCAAAGGCCGCGTTGAACTTGGCCTGTGCGCCAACGGTACCGCTCTTCAGATCGCCGGCGAGCGCCCCTTGCGCGAAGGGCAGCAATGGCGCGAGGGCGATCGACTCGGCGTCGAGTTCGCCGCTCGCGTTGTACGCGTTCAGGCTGAACTGGCCGTGCGTCTTGAGCGAACCGCCGCTCTGAATGCCGATCGAGGCGTCATATGTCGCGGGGTCTTTGCCGAGCGTCGAGAATTGCTTCACGCCGATCTGGACGTTTTCCAGCGACACGCTCGCCGGTTTTGCTCCGCGTTCGTCGGTGAAGCGTACCTTGCCGTCCACGAGCGAGACGTCGCCGATCAGCAGATCGAGCGGAGTGGGCTGGGCAGCGGCTTGAGCTTTCGTTTGCGCGGCTTCAGCGGCCGACGCGGGGGATGCCGCTTGCGCGGTTTGTTGCGCCGGAACCTGCTGCGCGCCCTTGGCGGCTTCGTTCGCCTTTGGCGACGCCGCGGCCTGATCGACCGCCTTGCCTACCGCCTTGAGCACCGGACGCTGCGGCAGCAGCGCCTTCTCGACGTTGAGCGAGCCGCCCTTTTCCAGCGTGATCTGCTGGTCGAGTCCGTCAATCCGCACGCTGTCGATGTGATAGACGTTGTTGAGCGGTTCGACCTTGCCCAGCTTCACGTCGACCTGTTTGACGGCGATGAGCGGCGAGCCGTCCGGCTCGACGACCTTGGCGTCGGAGAGGGCGGCCGTGCCGGTGAGCACTACGTGATTGCCATCCTTGTCACGCGTGAAGCGCAGCTTCAGATCGGTACTGATGGCAGCGCTCTTGATCTGCGCCGGTACCGTGACCGGCGAATACCCCAGGTACTTCGGCACGTCGAACCGGTCGAGCTTGATGTCGACCGTCGATTCCAGCGAATTGGCGAACGGCTTGGTCTGACCCGAGATATGCAGCGGCGAGCCATCGATCGACGCTTGCAACAGCGGCTGTACGAAGATGTCGGTGTCGGCCGGCAGATTCGCGATGAACGGCACGCCGACCTGCAGATTGTCGATAACGTGCTTTTCGTTCTGCACGGTGTCGTCGAAGCGGATCGTGCCGTTCTTGATCTGCACGTTATTCAGCGCAAAGCGCGCGGGCTTCGACGGCTCGGGTGAGGGCGGTCCGGACGTCGCGCGATCGATGATGTCCGAGAAGTTGAAGCGTTGCGGCGCGGTGCGCACGATGTTGACGACCGGCGTGTCGACGTAAAGCTCGTCGACGATCGGTGCCAAGCGGAACAGCGATCCCCAGGAAGCGTTCACGCGCAGCAGGCCAACGTCCACGAACGGTTGTCCGGGCGTCTTGTCGCCGATGTGGACCTGATGCAGGTCGAGGCGCAGCGTATAGGGGTTGAAGCTGACGTCACCCACGCTCACAGGCCGTTCCAGATAGGCTGAGAGCTTGTCGACGGCGTAATGCTTGAGGACGGCCGGTACCGTGAAATAGCTGACGACACCGAACACGGCGATGACGCCGACGGCCCATAGGCCGGTCTTGCGTGCACGACGTTGCACGTCAGGGTCGCGTCCGAGCACTTTTGCGCGGGCGAGGCCTTGTTGCAGGCGGTTGCCGCCTGAGGACGATGCAGAAGAGGGTTCGCGATCGTTCGCTTGCTTGGCCATGCGGTCTCCCGTAAGTCGCCAGTGAAGCATGCGCCGCGCCACTGTTGCGCGGCGGGACAGATCCGGGATCGGCCGCTACGGCGGCGACCACGTCCCGGCAGGAAATGACCCGGCCGTTCAGGCCGACGACATCACCAGCGGGGCGATCGCACCCGCGCGTTCGACGACAGCGTCGGCCTGCCATTGGGCAGGGGCCAGCGTGTCGCCGCAATAACCGTAGGCTGCCGCGACGGTGGCCATCCCCGCCGCTTTACCCGCCTGAATGTCGCGCAGGTCGTCGCCGACATACACGATCTGCCCAGGCGCGACGCCGATGCACTCGGCTGCGTACAACAGGGGCGCAGGGTGCGGCTTGCTGTGGGGCGTCGTGTCTCCCGACACTACGCAGGCGGCGCCGTCGGCAAGCCCGAGCAGCTTGACGAGCGGATTGGTCAGGCGCGCAGCCTTATTGGTCACAATGCCCCATGGCATGCCACGCTCGGCCAACGCCGCAAGCAGCGCCGGAATGCCCTCGAACAGACGACTCTCTACGCACAAGGCGGCTTCGTAATTGGCGAGAAACGCATCGCGAAGCGAAGGGAACGCCGCATCGTCGGGACCAATGCCGAACGCGCCGCCGATCAACCCGCGTGCGCCGTGGGAAGCCTGCAAGCGCAGCGTCTCGTAGGGGCCGGGCGGCAGGCCGCGGTCGGTGCGCACCTTGTTGACCGCAGCGACGAGATCCGGTGCCGTGTCGGCCAGCGTGCCGTCCAGATCGAACAGGACAGCACGCACGCTGCCATTGAGCAGTTGCGGTGCGGCACCGAGGGAGGAAGGGGGCACTCCGGCCGGGGGCTCGAACATATCAGGCATCGCGCGTGCACGCGATCATGTAGTTGACGTCAGTGTCGCGATTGATCGCGTAACGCTTGCTCAGCGGGTTGTACGTCATGCCACGTAGGTCACGTACCGTCAGGCCACTGGCGCGGGCAAACGACGCGAGTTCCGAGGGGCGGATGAACTTGGCGTAATCGTGCGTGCCGCGCGGCAGCATGCGCAACACGTACTCGGCACCGACCACTGCCAGCAGCCAGGCTTTCGGCTTGCGGTTGAGCGTTGAGAAGAAAACGTGGCCGCCCGGTTTGACGAGCGTTGCACAGGCCGCGACGATCGACGCCGGCGACGGCACGTGTTCGAGCATTTCCATGCAGGTCACCACGTCATACGTTCCTGCGTCGCGGGCGGCAAGCGCCTCGGCGGAGATTTCCTCGTAGTCGATGGAGAGGCCGGCTTCGAGGCTGTGCAAATCGGCCACGCCGAGTGCCTTCTTCGACAGGTCGATCCCTTTGACGCTTGCGCCCTGGCGAGCCATCGATTCGGAGAGGATGCCGCCACCGCAGCCAATATCCAGCACGCGCTTGCCCTGCAATTGCACATGCTGCTCGATCCAGTCGAGGCGCAGCGGGTTGATCTCATGCAGCGGCTTGAATTCGCTGTGCGGATCCCACCAAAGGTGGGCCAGTTCACTGAATTTATTGAGTTCTTGCGGGTCGGCGTTCATCACTTGCTCTTGGACATTGACGGCTTGGGGCAGGCAGGATGCTGCGCGGCAGCGCGTGCCTGTGTACCGGGGGCGACCGGCGGGCGCCGTCGAGATTGGGCAAGTATAACGAAGTGAGTGTGCCCATGTCCAAAGCGCGAGGCGTGGCGCGGGCCAGCAGCCGATTCGTCGGCGAGGCGACGTCAGTAAAACAGACGTTTGGAATCCGCAGAAAATGCCCCGCACACTTGCATGGCGCGAGCATGGCAGCCCGCTGTCTGTACGGTGGCAAAGCCTTGTATAGGCAGGGAAAATGCCGACTGCGAGCCCTGCGCAGATGCGACACACTCGGGGCACGTCCCGCTTTAAGACCGGGATGATATTGCGTTTGTCGCAGCGTCAGACGGCGCAGGCCGCCACCGCGACAGACCCCCGGCCATTCTGGATCGGACTCCCCAGGGAGGCGTCATGACGCAACCCCCGGCGCACGACAATCCCGGCTCCGCGCCTGCCGACTCGCGCAGGCCCGGCGCGTCGCGTCGCTGGCGCTGGATCGCGCTCGCCGCGTTGGTCATCGTTGCGCTGCTGGTCTGGCGCTGGATCGCCCATCGCGCCCCGCCTCCAGCGCCCCCCCCGCCACCCATCGCCGTTGTCTCGACCGTTGTTGCGTCAGCGGATCTGCCGCGCTATGTCATCGGCATCGGCACCGTGCAGGCGACGACGTCCGTTACGGTGCGCGCGCGTGTCGACGGCCAGATCGAGCGAGTGGCGTTCTCCGAAGGACGGGATGTGAAGGCGGGCGATCTGCTCGTGCAAATCGACGCGAGGCCCTACCGGGCGCAACTCGAACAAGCACGCGCCACGAAGGCGCGTGATGTCGCGCAGCTTCTCAACGCGCGTGTCGATCTGAAGCGCTATCAGACGCTGGCGGCACAAGGCGCGTCACCCCAACAACAGTCGGATACGCAGGCAGCGCTCGTCAAACAGCTCGAAGCTGCCGTACTGACCGATCAGGCGCAAATCGACTATGCGGCGGTACAACTCGACTACACGTCGATCCGGTCCCCCATCGATGGCCGTACCGGCGTGCGGTTGATTGACGTCGGCAACATCGTGCATGCGGCCGATGCAAACGGCATTGTCGTCGTGAATCAGATCGATCCGATCACGGTGCTGTTTACCTTGCCGGAGGAATCGGTCGGCGCGGTGAATGCCGCGATGCAAACGGTGGGCAATGCCGGATTGGTGGTGGACGCCTACGCTCGAAACGGCGGCGCGAAGTTGGCGTCAGGCAAGCTCACGCTCATCAATAATCAGATCGACAACACGAGCGGTACGGTGCAGCTCAAGGCGACGTTCGCGAATGCCAACCATCGGCTATGGCCCGGTCAGTATGTCAATGCGCGGCTCACGCTCGGGGTGATGAAGCAAGCCATCGCGCTCGACGCGTCAGTGGTGCAGAACGGACCGAACGGAACCTTCGTCTACGTGGTGAACGGGCAGGGCAAAGCGGCGGTCCAGGCTGTGAAGGTCGGCGTCACGCAGGGCAATCGGGCGATTATCGAGAGTGGCCTGTCCGCGGGCACGCGCGTGGTTGTCGACGGACAGCTCAAGCTGCGTCCCGGGGTATCGGTTGTGGAGGCACGCAACGGGTCGGGCAACGGGGCGGGTTCGGCCCGGGCAACGACCCCGGGGGCCGCGTCGACCCCGCTATCGGCCTCGTCGGCTGGCGCTCCGGCCGGGGCGTCAGGTCCCGCGGGCCAGTAGCGCGCTCGCCGACCTCAACCTACCCGCCCATGTCCATCTCCGCCGCATTCATCAAACGGCCCATTGGCACTTCGCTGCTTGCCGCTGCGTTATTTCTGGTCGGTGTCGCAGCGTGGCCGCTGCTGCCGGTCGCGCCGTTGCCGCAGGTCGATTTCCCGACGATCCAGGTATCTGTCACGCTGCCCGGCGCAGACCCTTCGACGATGGCGTCGAACGTGGCCACGCCGCTCGAGCGACAGTTCTCGCTGATTGCGGGCCTCACGCAGATGACGTCGACCAGTGCGCTTGGCTCCACGTCGATCACGTTGCAGTTCGACTTGAATCGCAATATCGATGCGGCCGCGGTCGACGTACAGGCCGCCATCAATGCCGCAGGCGGCCAGTTGCCGAACAACCTGCCGAGTCCACCGACGTACCGCAAGATCAATCCGGCCGACTCACCGATCCTGCTGATGGCCGTCAAGTCGGACACGTTGCCGCTCACGGTCGTCAACGACTACGCCGACAATGTGCTCGCACAGCAGATCTCGCAGATCGACGGCGTGGGCTTGGTGAACATCGGAGGCGTGCAGAAGCCTGCCATCCGCATTCAACTCGACCCGGACAAGGTGGCCGCGCTAGGGCTCGATCTGGAGAGCGTGCGAGGCGCGCTCGTCAATGCGACGGTCAATGCACCCAAGGGGAGTTTCGACGGGCCGCGCCAGAGTGTGACGGTCTACGACAACGGCCAGTTGCTGGACCCCGTGCTTTGGAACGACGTGATCGTCGCTTATCGGGGCGGGGCGCCGGTACGGGTACGCGATTTGGGGCAAGCGGTGGCCGGGCCGGAAAATACGCGATTCGCGGGCTGGGCATTCCGCGGGGCCGCCATGCCGCAGAGCGAGCCGCTCAAGAGCGGGCGTTCGGTGTTCCTGGCGGTGACGAAGCAACCCGGGGCCAACGTTATTGCTACGGTCGAGCGCATCAAGGCGGCGCTGCCGCGCTTGCAAGCATCGATACCTCCGGCTGTCGAGGTGAGCATTCTTACTGACAGAACGCAGACGATCCGGGCGTCGGTGGAGGACGTCGAGTTCACACTGGTGCTGACCGGCGTGCTGGTGGTGCTGGTGATCTTCCTGTTTCTGCGCAACTTGCCGGCAACGCTGATCCCGGCGGTGACGGTGCCGCTCGCCATGATGGGGACCGCCGCCTTGATGTACATGGTCGGCTTCAGTCTCGACAACCTGTCGCTCATGGCGCTCACGATCTCCGTGGGCTTCGTCGTCGACGACGCCATCGTGATGCTCGAGAACATTTACCGTCACGTGGAAGACGGCATGGCACCGATGGAGGCGGCGTATCGTGGGGCGGCCGAAATCGGTTTCACCATCGTGTCGATCTCGGTGTCGCTCGTTGCCGTTTTCATTCCGTTGCTGCTGATGAGCGGGATCGTGGGACGACTCTTCCGAGAGTTCGCCATTACCGTGACGCTGACCATCGCCATCTCGGTGATCGTGTCACTGACGCTCACGCCGATGCTGTGTTCGCGGTTTCTGCGTCATACGCCGCCCGAGCAGCACGGCCGCGTCTATCGCTGGTTTGAGGCGGGATTCGATCATATGCAGAGCGGCTATCGACGCGGCTTGCATGTGGTGTTGGAGCATCAGTTTGCAACGCTGCTGGTGTTCCTTGCGACGCTCGCACTCACGGCCGTGCTCTATATCGTGATTCCGAAGGGCTTCTTTCCGCAGCAAGACACGGGGTTCGTATTCGGGTTCGCGGAATCCGCACAAGATACGTCGTTCGCGTTGATGAGCGAGCGCGTGGTTCGTGTGGCCGATGTCGTGCGCCAGGACCCCGATGTCCTGAGCTTTGTCGCGAACACGGGCAATAACACCGCCAATACCGCCAACTTCTATATCAATCTCAAACCCAAAGCGGCGGGACGCGAGCTCTCTGCGGATCAGGTCATCGCGCGATTGCGACCGAAGCTCGCGCAGCTCGAGGGCATTAACCTGTTCCTGCAGGCCGGACAGGACATCAACGTCGGTGGGCGTCTCGCGCGTACGCAGTACCAGTACACGCTGACCGACGCCGACATTAACGAACTCAATCACTGGGCGCCCCTGCTGCTCGAACGGCTGCGTCGGTTGCCGCAACTCACGGACCTTGCGACCGACCAGCAGAGTAATGCCGCCACAGCAACGCTCACCATCGACCGTGACCGGGCGTCGAGCTTCGGCATTTCGCCTGCGCTCATCGAGGCCACCCTGTACAACGCCATTGGGCAGCGACAGATTGCGCAGTACTTCACCCAGATCAACAGCTACCACGTGATCATGGAGGTCACGCCGGCCTTGCAGGCCGATCCGGCGCTGCTCGACAAGCTCTATCTGATGTCGCCGACGACGGGCAATCGGGTGCCGCTCTCTGCGTTTGTCCGCGTTGATCGTAGCAAGACCAACTACCTGCTTATCAGCCACCAGAGCCAGTTCCCGGCGGTCACGCTGTCGTTCAATCTCGCGCCGGGCGTGTCGCTTGGCGAGGCGGTCGATGCGATTCGCAGCACGCAGGCGCAGATGAATCTCCCGCTCTCGCTCAACGGTAATTTCCAGGGAACGGCGCAGGCGTTCCGCGATTCGCTGTCGACGCAGCCGTACCTCATTCTGGCGGCGCTGGTGGCCGTGTATATCGTGCTCGGCTTGCTCTACGAGAGTTATATCCATCCGCTTACGATCCTGTCGACCCTGCCGTCCGCCGGGGTTGGTGCGCTGCTGATTCTGATGCTTGCGGGGCAGGATCTGAGCGTGATTGCCCTGATCGGCATCATCTTGCTGATCGGGATCGTGAAGAAGAACGGGATCATGATGGTCGACTTTGCGCTCACGGCTGAACGCGATCAGGGGTTGTCGCCGCAGGAGTCGATCTATCAGGCATGTTTGCTGCGTTTTCGGCCGATCATGATGACGACGATGTGTGCGCTGCTTGCGGGGTTGCCGTTGATGCTCGGCACGGGGGCGGGGTCGGAGTTACGGCGTCCGCTCGGGTACGCAATGGTCGGCGGGTTGGTGCTGTCGCAAGCACTTACGCTGTTTACGACCCCAGTCATCTATCTCTATCTCGACCGGGCCAGCCTCTGGTTCCGAGACCGTAAAGCGCGTAGGGAGCAGCGGAAGACAGAGGCGCCAGAATGAAGTGAACGAGGCGCCGGGGGGATGGCATCCGGCGCCTCGCCAACGTCCCGCGGGATTAAGCTGCGGCCGGCAAATCGGCCAATACGGCATGCGGGTCGTGATAGGGCAGACCCAATGCGTCAGCAACGCCTCGGTTGGTCACCATCCCGCGCGCCACGTTAAGCCCGGCGAGCAGGTGCGGATCGGCACGCATGGCGGCGACCGGTCCGTGATCGGCCAATTGCAAAATGAACGGCAGCGTCACGTTATTGAGCGCGAACGTTGACGTGCGCGGCACACCGCCCGGCATATTGGCCACGCAGTAATGCACAACGCCTTCCACGACATACACCGGATCGGCATGCGTGGTCGCGTGCGATGTCTCGCAGCAACCGCCCTGATCGATGGCCACGTCGACGATTACGGCGCCCTTGCGCATCAGTCCGAGCATTGCTCGGGTGATGAGTTTGGGTGCCGCCGCGCCCGGAATGAGCACGCCACCGATGACAAGATCGGCCTCGCGCAAATGGGTTTCGATGGCATGCTGCGTCGAGTAGACGGTCTGCACCCGGCCACCGAACTGCGCATTAATGCGGCGCAACGCGTCGACCGATTTATCGATGACCGTGACCTGTGCGCCGATGCCCATGGCGACGGTGGCTGCATTGGTGCCGACGACACCTCCGCCCAGGATCACGACTTTGCCAGCCTCCACGCCCGGCACACCCGAGAGCAGAAGCCCCAGTCCGCCATGTGTCTTTTCCAGTGCGGTTGCCCCGGCCTGAATCGACATGCGTCCCGCGACCTCGGACATGGGCGCAAGCAGCGGCAAGCCGCCATTCGCGGACGTTACCGTTTCATACGCGATGCACGTGGCACCGCTTTTGATCAGATCTCGGGTCTGGTCGGGATCGGGGGCGAGATGGAGATACGTGAAGAGCGTGTGATGGGGACGTAGCCGGGCGCGCTCGACGGCCTGAGGCTCCTTGACCTTGACGATTAGCTCGGCGCGGTCGAACACGTCGACAGCATTGGCGGCAATGCGCGCTCCGGCGGCAGCGTAGATCGTGTCATCCATGCCGATGCCTTCTCCGGCTCGTGTCTCGATCCACACTTCGTGCCCGCGTGCCACCACTTCGCGTACGGCTGCGGGCGTCATGCCTACGCGATATTCGTGGTTCTTGATCTCCTTCGGTACACCGATTTTCATGATGCGTCTCCTTTCTTGTGATGTGACAACAAAAAGCGGGTACTTCTCATGCAAATCTTCTGGCGGCCCAAACAAAAAACGGCACCCGAAGGCGCCGTTTGTGAGGTCAGGCAAAGGCCGGTTGGGCCTGAGCCTCGGGCGCGCCGCTGTAGCGCGCCACGGACAGATCGTCGGACAGAATCGCCGGCCGACGCCCTGACATGAGATCGGCCAGCAACTGGCCCGAACCGCAGGACATGGTCCAGCCCAGCGTGCCGTGGCCCGTGTTCAGGAACAGATTGCGCAGGGCGGTGGCGCCGACAATCGGCGTGCCATCCGGCGTCATCGGGCGCAGCCCGGTCCAGAACGACGCTTCGGCCGTGTTGCCCGCGCCCGGATACAAATCGTTCACCACCATTTCCAGCGTGGCACGACGCGCCGGATTGAGCGTCTTGTTGTAACCGACTACCTCCGCCATGCCGCCGACGCGAATGCGATCGTCGAAACGGGTGACGGCAATCTTGTAGGTCTCGTCGAGAATGGTCGACACCGGGGCGCGCGATGCGTCGACGATCGGCACGGTGATCGAGTAGCCCTTGAGCGGGTACACGGGAATGTCGACGATCCCGCGCAGGAACGGCGTGGAGTACGAGCCGAGCGCGACGACATAGGCGTCAGCGCGCTGCATCATGCCCGCGCAAACCACGCCTTCGATCTTGTCGCCAGCGACTTGCAGACCGTCGATCGGCATGTCGTAACGGAATTTCACACCGAGCGCTTCGGCCATCGCGGCGAGACGCGTGGTGAACAATTGGCAGTCGCCCGTCTCGTCGTTCGGCAGACGCAGGCCGCCGGTGAGCTTGTGCGACACGGTAGCCAGCGCGGGTTCTGCGCTGGCGAGTGCGGCGCTGTCGAGCAATTCGAACGGCACGCCCGCGTCTTCGAGCACTGCGATATCGCGCGCAGCGTTCGCCAGTTGTTCTTCGGTACGGAACAGTTGCAGCGTGCCCGCCTGACGGCCTTCGTAGGGAATGCCGGTCTCAGCGCGCAGCGAACGGAAGCAATCGCGGCTGTATTCAGCGATCCGCACCATGCGTTCCTTGTTGACGGCATAACGCTCCGGCGTGCAATTGCGCAGCATCTGATAGAGCCACTTCAGTTGCGTCAACGTGCCGTCCGGACGGATGGCGAGCGGGGCGTGTTTCTGGAACAGCCACTTGATGGCTTTCGTCGGAATGCCCGGTGCGGCCCACGGCGAGGCGTAGCCCGGTGAAATCTGGCCGGCGTTGCCGAAGCTGGTCTCGAGTGCCGGACCGGCCTGGCGATCGAGTACCGTGACGTCGTGCCCGGCCTTCGCCAGGTAATAGGCGCTGGTTACGCCAATGACGCCGCTACCGAGAACGATGACCTTCATTGCGTTGACTCCTGTAAAACCATAGTTATCCAGTAATAATTCGCATGCTATTCTCGGATTGCCAGGTTTAGTTAATGTATATAGCTAGAATTCAGGAATAAATAATGAGAGTTCAGCAACAATCGATCCGGACGCTGGATCGGCTCGATCGGCGCATCCTCACCCTGCTCCAACAGGACGGCCGGATGTCGATGAAAGACCTCTCCGAACAGGTCGGTCTGTCGATCACGCCCTGCATCGAGCGGGTGAAGCGCATGGAGCGCGATGGCGTGATCATGGGTTACTTCGCACGCGTGAATCCGGCCGCGCTCGGGGCGTCGTTGCTGGTGTTCGTGGAGATCACGCTGGATCACAAGTCGGGCAATATGTTCGATCAGTTCCGCCGGGAAGTCCTGCGGATCCCCGAGGTGATGGAGTGCCACCTGATTTCTGGTGACTTCGATTATTTGATCAAGGCGCGAATTCGGGAGATGTCCGAGTACCGGAAGTTGCTCGGCGACATCCTCTTGCAGTTACCCGGCGCGGTGCAGTCGAAGAGCTATGTCGTGATGGAGGAGATCAAGGAGACGCTCACCATTTACGTCGAAGAGTGAGTCGGGCAGGGATTGGCCGATGGGGCGAGGATGGCGTCGTGATGTGCGGGCACGTCGCGACGTTTGGCTTTGCAGTATGCGCTGCGGCGTAGTTGGCGTATGGGCCGGAGCGGTTGGCTCAAAAGAGCGGCATTTGCGGGTCAGCGTTGCCCGACACGTCGCTTTGACGTTGTCCCGTTGCCGTGGATTGCCGGCGTGACGTCACGGCGTTCGTGCCGTCATCCGAGGACGAGGGCGCGGGCTCCGGCACTTTGAACTGGTCGTTGCGCAATGGCGGTCTGGCCTGATTGAGGCCCAACTTGCGGGCTGCCAGATGAAAGCGCTGACGGATTAACTCCGCGTGCAAACCCGTGCCTCGCATGCGCGTGCCGAATTCGGAACTGTTGTGTTTGCCGTCGCGCACCTGCTCGATCAGGCTCATGACGTGGCGCGCCCGCATCGGGTAATGCGTCTCCAGCCAGTCGACAAAAACGTCGTGCACCTCGCGGGGCAGTCGCAGCATCACGTATCCCGCATACGTTGCGCCGGCTTGCGCCGCCGTCGTCAATACCCGTTCGATGTCGAAATCGGTCAGCGCCGGCACGATCGGCGCCACGATCACGCCGGTAGGGATGCCGGCCTCCGTCAGCTTGCGTATGGCTTCGATACGGCGCGGGGGCGTATTGGCGCGCGGTTCCATCTTGCGGGCAATGTCCGCGTCGAGGGTTCCCACTGAAATGAAAACGCGGGCCAGACCGCGCTGTGCCATACGCGACAGGATGTCGATGTCCCGCGTGACCAGTGCGGATTTCGTCGTGATGCCGACGGGGTGGCCGAAGCGCTCCAGCACTTCGAGCACGCTGCGCGTGATGCGGTACTCGCGCTCGATGGGCTGATAGGGATCGGTGTTCGCACCGAGCGCGAGGAGGGCCGGCTGGTAGCCGCGTTTGCGCAGCTCGGCATCGAGACGCTCAGCGGCATTGTGTTTCGCGTACAGGCGGGTTTCGAAGTCCAGCCCGGGGGACAGGCCAAGATAGGCGTGTGTCGGACGCGCAAAACAATAGGTACAGCCGTGTTCGCAGCCTCGGTATGGGTTAATCGAACGATCGAAGGGAATGTCCGACGATTGGTTGCGAGAGATGATCGTGCGCGCGTTCTCCAGCGCGACCTGCGTGACGAATTTGACCTCGCATTCTTGGGCGGCGTCCGATTCATGGCGCGTTTCGTCGCTTTCGCGGTGGAACTCGGAATAGCGCGATTCGAGATTGGCGGTGGCGCCCCGTCCCTTGCGCGACGGGGGCGGCGCGAATGAGGAAGCCATGGCTTGTCTCCTTGATGGCAGTCCGCGGGGCGAATGCCAGCCTCCGCGAGGAATGCTTGTCATTATACTGTGTTTTTATACAGCGTTTGGGCGGAGGCCAAGAATGAGGGAGATCGAACCGGGAGGCGCAGCAGGCTGGACCTGGCGCATGGCTTCGGCCTGCTGGACGTGCTGGGCACGCTGGATGCCGTTATACGTCGCCGCCTTCGGGGGGGAATGGCGGCAAATACGGTGCGATGGTGTGTGCGATGGCGTCGAGGGCGGTGTTGTCCGCATTCGGGCGTTGACGGGCGAGGTGAATGGCACGCAGCGTCAGAAGCGAGTACAGCGTGGCGTGATTGCCGCCCATGGAGGCAAGGGCCTCGGTGTGGCGCGCGACGATGCCGGTGTCGCCACGCGACACCGGACCGGCAAGTGCGCCGGGGAGCCCGCGCTCACGGGCTGCGTTGAGCGTCCCCATAACGAGCGGCCACATGGCTTCGCGCGCGTCGTCTTCGGGCATGCCGATCGCTTGCCAGAGCGAGGTGGCTTCGTCGAGCAGGCAAAGCAGAAAACTGGCGGCGTAGTTGGCGCCTGCGTGATAGCGCATCCGTTCTCTCGCCGGGATCGACAGGGCACGGCAACCGATGGCACTTGCAAGGTCGTTCAGTGTGTCCCTCAGCGGGGTGTCGGCCTCAATGGTGATAGCGCTGCCCCGCATGCGCGTTGCATCGTCATCGAGTCCGGCGAAGAGAAACAGCGGATGGAAGCCACCCATCTGCGCACCCTGCTGCGTCGCCGGGGCAAGCAACTCGATCTCGGACGCGCCGCTGCAATGCACGAGTGCCTGACCGGCAAGCGGCGCGAGATGCGCGGCGCATGTGGCGATGGCATCGTCAGGAACCGTGAGGAAAACCAGATTGGCCCGCGAGAAGACCGTGTTCATGTCTTGCGGACCGTGGATCGGCAGCGCCTCGCATCCTGGCAGCGCCGACGCAATACGTTGCGCGGCGTCGAGGCGCCGGCTTGCCACCACTGTGACTTCATAGCCAGCATGGCCGGCGGCGCAGGCGAGGGCCCGAGCGACGCGACCGGCACCGATGAAGCCCAGTGTCGGTCGGACGGCGGTGGTGAGGGGCGTTGTCACGGTAGCGGGTTACTGCGACAGGCGGTTGGGCGTGTCGTGCGTTTCGAAATAGGTCTGAAACGCAACGGCGAAGCCAACCATCATCAGCATCGCGCCGACGAACAGGGACACGCTGACGATGATGACGGCGATCCAACCCGAGTGGGACTTCTGGTTAGCGCGGCCGTTGAATTGGGCGTCCCAGCGTTCGTCGGGGCGAAGTCCGTAGACGATCGCCGCGAGGAACGCCGAGAACAACGAGATGGCGCCGAGAATCGTCAGCCCCCATCCGGCCGCAGAACGCAGTTCGCTCGTGACCAGAAGACCCCAGCCCGCCACACCACAGGCCGATCCCACGATATGGGCCCAGCCGAAGCGGTCACGCAAACCATACAGATAGAAGCGATGCAGGCCGAGCGTGCCGAACAGCATGGCCAGGCCGGCGGTCAGGGTCTTGGATTTATAGGCGACTGCGTTCATTTGGAATGGTTATCGGGCAGGCGTTTCGCGAATGACTTCGACGAGCGTCCAGCGCATGCTCGAAGCGTCGGCGGGCGGATTGGCGACGGGTTCGCCGTGAATTTTCACGCGGTATTCTACGCCGGGCTTCCACTCGAATCCATCGATGTGGGCGTACCAGAGTTCCCACTGCGTTTTGCCGGAATCGTCGGCATTGCGCACGCGCAGGCACTTGCGCGGTGCAACGCCCACACAATCCGCCATTTGCGAATCGACATCGAGGATACGGTCTTCTGTCTTGCTAGTGGCGCCGGTGCCCGCGACAGGACGATTGAGCAGCGTTTGCGAGGCGTAAGTCAGTGTCTCGCCGTTAGAGGTGCTCAGCATCAACTGCGTGTCGCGGCGCTCGAAGCGAGTCACAAGGGGGAGTGTCTTCAGATAGCGGTCTTCGAACGCCATCGAGTCGGGACAGGCCATGCGAGTTGCTGCCGGGGCCTTGAGACTGACTTGTCCGTTGGCCGGGCCGACAGCGTATTGGCCGAAGATGCGGTTGCATCCTCCCGTGCCCGAGAACGCGCCTTTATCGTTAAATGTCAGGTTGATCACACGACCTTCCGGCAGGCTCGGAACGTCGTTCGTTCCTTCCCACCTCACCAGTTGCCAGGTGCCGAGAATATCGGCCGGGGTCGTGGCAGCGGCTGGCGTGGTTGCGGCGCTGGAGGTATCCGATGGCGGAGTGGCACCGCCTCCCGACGGTGCAGCACAGCCGGCCAGCATGGCGGCTGGCACAAGCAGGGCAACCATATAGGAAGCGAAGGACGACGGCAGGAACGAGAGTAGGCGTTGAGTCATGATCTTGTGTCGGCGTAGTTGCGAAGAGGGCAGGGACGGCGGAAAAGTCGCGACGGACCGGGGAGTGCATGTCCGAATAGCGCCGTGAGTACCGTGAAACGTTGACCGGGCAGAGCGTGGGACAGTTCCTTGGGCAGTCGTTGCGGCGGGATATCCGAGCCGATGCCGCAGGGAGTCATCAGGAGGCCTCACGGTTTCCGGTAGGTGATGCGATAAATTGCACCTGCATGATCATCACTAATTAGTAGGGAGCCGTCGGGCAAGGTGAGGAGATCGACCGGGCGGCCCCAGACGGATTCATCGTCGCCCAACCAGCCTTGCGCGAACACTTCCTGCTTTGCAACGTTGCCTTTGGCATCGAGTACGGCGCGCACGACCCGATAACCGACCTTGCGGCTTCGGTTCCAGGAGCCGTGCTCCGCGATGAAGATGCTGCCGCGATAGTCTTCGGGGAACTGCTTGCCGGTGTAGAAGCGCATGCCAAGTGAAGCAACGTGAGCGCCGAGCTTCGCCATGGGCGGTGTGAAGGCGGCACAGTTTTTCTCTCGTCCGAACTCGGGGTCCGCGACGTCGCCGCCATGGCAGTAGGGGAAGCCGAAGTTCTCGCCAACGCGAGTGAGGCGGTTGAGTTTGTCGTCAGGGGTGTCGTCACCGAGCAAGTCTCGGCCGTTGTCGGTGAACCAGAGCGTGTTGGTTCCGGGTTGCCAGTCGAATCCGACGGTGTTGCGTACACCGCGAGCGACGACGCGCCAGTCCGTACCGTCCGGCTTCATGCTGCCAATCATCGCGTAGCGGTTTTCGTCACGTTTGCAGACATTGCAGGGGGCACCGACGCCGACATATAGGCGTTGATCCGGACCAAATGCGATGTACCGCCAGCCGTGATGGCTCTCGCTCGGTAGCTTGTCGTAAACGACGGTTGGCTTGCCGGGATTGTCGAGGCGGTTCTCGATGTCATCGAGTTTGACGATTCGTGAGACGGCAGAGATATAGAGTGCGCCGTTGCGCATGGCCACGCCCACGGGCATGTTCAGCCCTGAAGCCACAGTGCGGACTTTCGCGGCATAGGCGCGTGATGGGTCGAGGCTGATGGCATAGACGTCGCCTTGTGCCCGGCTGCCGACAAATAGTGTGCCCTTGGGGCCAAGCGTCATGCCCCGAGCGCCGGGAACCTGATCCGAGAGGACCTCGACGTAAAAACCGGGAGGGAGTGTGAGACGTTCGATGGGAAGGGCGTCACGTGCGGTCGCAAACCGTGGCGCGAGCGCTAACGCGATGCCAAGAAACAGACCGGCCCGACGTCCATAGTGACCGAGGCGGCCGACTCGCGCGGTGATCCATGCTTGCCGCTGGGGCCATTGCGGCCGTTGCGACCGAAAAAGGTGGTGCCATCCATCGAGAAATCGTCGCATTCCGGACTCGCTCCGCTCACAGGATGGGTGCATTGTAGACCAGTGTCGGGACGGGTCTATGTGGCTGTATTGCCACCCTAATATAGAAGCGAGTCGCCGGGATCTGGTCGGTGCCGGGGGAAGTGTTTGTTTTGACGAGGGTTTTGCGCTATAATCACGCGTTTTCTGTCCGAACACTTCTGGATTCACAAGGATTTATTATGGTCGTTATCCGCCTGGCTCGCGGCGGCGCGAAGAAGCGCCCGTTTTACAACATCGTTGCAACCGACTCGCGTAACCGTCGCGATGGTCGCTTCATCGAGCGTATTGGCTTCTACAACCCGGTCGCTGCCGAAGGCACGGAAGGTCTGCGTATTGCTCAAGACCGTCTGACCTACTGGCAAGGCGTTGGCGCACAACTGTCGCCGACGGTGGCTCGTCTGATCAAGCAAGGCGCCAAGGCTGCTGCCTAAGCTCTTCAGCTAGTCGAGCTGTACGCATTGCTGTCGGTTTGCCGGCGGCATGAGAATTGAACGGCGGTGCCTGCTCCCGAGCGATCTGGAGCGGGCATCGCCGTGTGTTCGTCACAACGTTGGATTGGCATGATTCGTTCCGCTCGACCCGCACGTGAGCGGGTACCGCTGAAAATCGGTGCTGAGGCGCGGCGCGCCGCTGGCATGCGCGCAGAGCAGGTGCTCGCCCCGGTGACCGAAGTGCCCGACGATCTCGTCGAGCTGGGTTACATCGGCGACGCCTACGGGATTCGCGGCTGGATCAAGGTGCAGCCGCACACGGGCAAGGGCGATGGGCTCTTGGCCGCAGAATGCTGGTATTTCCGTCGTCCCGGTGAGTTGGCCTACACCAAGGCCGACGTGCTGCACAGTCGGGGGCATTCCGGCACCGTTGTCGCGCAATTGCGCGGTAGCGACAGCCGGACTTCCGCCGAGGCGCTCAAGGGACTTCAGGTCTGGGTGCCACGTAGCGCGTTTCCGACCGCTGGCGAAGACGAGTTCTACTGGGTGGACCTGATAGGCGCCCAAGTCACGAATTTGCAGGACGAATCGTTGGGTAAGGTCGTCGGTTTGCTCGATAACGGCGTGCACACTGTGTTGCGTGTCGTATACGACGTGCCTGCTGTCGACGATACGCCGGCGAAGACCGCTGAGCGGTTGATCCCGTTCGTGGGCCAATATGTGCAGACCGTCGATATCGAGGGGGGGCGCATTGTGGCCGACTGGGGTCTCGATTACTGAGATACCGATTGATCGCCCGGCCGTTATTGCGTCCGGGCACCTCTGGACGGAACCGGTCTGATGCAGTTTGACGTCGTCACGCTCTTTCCCGAGATGTTTCGGGCACTGACCGACTGGGGCGTCACCAGCCGGGCGCTCAAGCAGTCGCGCTACGGTCTGCGGTTTTGGAATCCTCGCGATTTCACGCACAACAGCTACCGCACGATCGACGATCGGCCGTACGGTGGTGGTCCGGGCATGGTCATGCTCGCCAAGCCGCTTGATGACGCGATCAGCGCAGCGAAAGCAGCGCAGGCGGAAGCAGGTGTGCCGCGTGGTCGCGTGTTGTTGATGTCGCCGCAGGGCAAGCCGCTCACGCACCGTCGAGTTGTCGAGTTGCGTGAACAGGAGCAGGGGTTGATTCTGCTCTGCGGCCGCTACGAAGCCGTCGATCAGCGTTTGATTGATCGTGTGGTGGACGAAGAGGTCAGTGTCGGCGATTTCGTGTTGTCGGGCGGGGAGTTACCTGCCATGGCATTGATGGATTCGCTGATCCGACTGCTGCCGGGCGCGCTGAACGACGAACAGTCAGCCGAGCAGGACAGTTTCGTCAATGGACTGCTCGACTGCCCGCATTACACGCGGCCGAAAGAGTACGAAGGTGTGCGGGTGCCCGATGTGCTGTTGGGCGGGCATCACGCAGAGATTGAAAAGTGGCGACGCCGCGAGGCGTTGACCAATACCTGGCGCAAGCGTCCCGATCTGATCGAGAGCGCACGCGCCAACGGATTGCTCAGTCGTGCCGATGAGGCATGGCTGACAAGCCTGCGGGCCGATACGTCGGCCAAGTAGGCAGCGGGTGTCGTCATGGGGACGGCATTCGGTTTGAACCCATCCTCTGTCGGGGCCGGCATGCCGGTATATAACGCCGATACGATGGCACAAGGAGTGGTAAATGAATCTGATCGAAAAGATCGAGCAGGAAGAAATTGCGCGTCTGACCGCGAACAAGACGATCCCCGAATTCGCCCCGGGCGACACCGTGATCGTCAACGTGAACGTTGTGGAAGGCACGCGTAAGCGTGTACAGGCTTACGAAGGCGTCGTGATCGCCAAGCGTAACCGTGGCCTGAACTCGGCGTTCATCGTTCGCAAGATTTCGTCGGGTGAAGGCGTTGAGCGTACGTTCCAGACGTACTCGCCGCTGATCGCCAGCATCGAAGTCAAGCGTCGTGGTGACGTTCGTCGCGCCAAGCTGTACTACCTGCGCGAGCGTTCGGGCAAGTCGGCACGTATCAAGGAAAAGCTCACGTTCAAGAGCAAGACCACTGCTGCTGTTGCTGCTGCCGAGTAAGTCGGACGCCGCTACGCCTGGCGACCTCGTGGCCGGACGTAGCCAAAGCTGCATGGAAAAAGCACCCTTCGGGGTGCTTTTTTCATTGTGTCGCTCTTCTCTCATGAACATGCGGCAGCGCGTCATCGCCATTGAATGCGGCGAATTGCCATGCGATTGGCATTTTCTTCGCGTGTACGCATTTCTGGCTTCCTCGCTAAAATAGCGAAGTTATTCCTCATTCAAAGGCCTACGTGGCGCCACCTCTCATCCTGCATCCTGAAGCGTTACCCATCGTCTCGACGGGCGAAGGGGAGCCCCCGGTGCCGGCAGAGCGGCTAACCCCCGAAGCGTTACGAGACCGGCTTGCCAGTCCGCCGATCTGGACGCCGGAGTCGGGCGCTATCGAACTTGTCTCCCCGCCGTTGTTCACCCCGCGCGCCGCCGCTGTACTCGTGCCGCTGGTGATGCGTCCGCATGGCACGACGGTATTGCTTACCCGGCGCACTCAGCATCTGAGCACGCATGCCGGGCAGGTCAGCTTCCCGGGCGGCAGTCGAGAGC
Organism: Pandoraea sp.; assembly: GCA_031291335.1. Classification (GTDB taxonomy): domain Bacteria; phylum Pseudomonadota; class Gammaproteobacteria; order Burkholderiales; family Burkholderiaceae; genus Pandoraea. The sequence continues at coordinate 20,898 of JARLJF010000016.1, forward strand.
CTGACGACCCCACGCCAATCGCGACCGCCTTGCGTGAGTCGCGCGAAGAGATCGGCCTGGATTCGGGCGCAGTGGAAGTGATCGGCAGCTTGCCCGACTATGTCACGGGAACGGGCTTTCGCGTCGCGCCGGTGGTGGGGCTGGTCAAGCCACCGTTCGATCTCGTTGCCGATGCTGGTGAGGTGGACGAGATTTTCGAAGTCCCGCTCGATTTCCTGATGAACCCCGCGCACCATCAGATTCGCGTCTTCAACTATCAGGTGGGTGAGCGTCGCTTTTACGCGATGCCGTATCCGAAGCCTGCGGGCGGTGAATATTTCATCTGGGGCGCGACGGCCGGCATGCTGCGTAATTTCTACCAACTCCTGCGGGCCTGACGCGAAAGGCGAATCGTTTCCGCGAGTTGTCTGCTCGAATTGTGAAGTGAGTGCGCCGCAGAGGCGCTTGGGGCGGGCATTCGCGAGAAGCTGTGCTATCGTTACACCATTCCGTCTGGTGATCTGAACGCACGCATGACATTCTTTTCGGTACTCCTCGCGCTGATCCTCGAGCAGGTGCGTGCGCTCTCCACGCAAAACCCTATCTACAACCTGATTCGCTCCCACGCGACGCATACTTCGCAGTCATTCGATGCGGGGCAGCCGCGTCACGGTGTGCTTGCGTGGCTGGTCGTGGTGTTGCCGTTTGTGCTCGCGGTTGGCGTCATCTACTACCTGCTCATGCGGGTGAACATTTTTCTGGGCTTCGCATGGAACGTGTTCATCGTCTATCTGACGATGGGCTTCCGGCAGTTCAGTCACTACTTCACCGACATTCACGTTGCGCTGAACAACGATAACGTGAGCGAAGCCCGTGAGATCCTGCGTCAGTGGATCGGCATCGACACGGTTGACATGCCGGTGGACGAGATCGTGCGCCACACGTTGTTGCATGCGGTTATTGCTTCGCATCGCCATGTGTTCGGTGTGTTCTTCTGGTTCCTGATGCCGGTCGGTCCGGCGGGGGCGGTGCTGTACCGTCTTGCTGAATATCTGTCGCGCCGCTGGACGGAAAATGTGCCGGATCGTAGTCCCGCGTTCGGTGCGTTCGCACGCAAGGCGTTCTACGTCATCGACTGGGTGCCTGCGCGTTTGACGGCCATCGGTTTCGCCATCGTGGGCAACTTCGAAGATGCGATCTACGCGTGGCGTCATTACGCAAAGCAGTGGCCGAACGAAAACGAAGGCATTCTGCTGGCCGCCGGTAGCGGTGCGCTTGGCGCACGCCTTACGGGGCCATTGGCGGAAGTCTCCAGTGTCGACGCGCTCAATCAGGGCGATGACGCGGTCTTGCCGGTGGGTAGCGAATGCACGCCTCGCACGCTTCAGGCGGCCGTGGGTCTGGTGTGGCGTGCTGTCCTGCTGTGGATGCTCCTGTTGCTGCTACTGACCCTCGCCGTGTGGCTGGGTTGACGTTCCAGCAACGGGCGGCACGCATGAAAAAACCCCGCAGACGCGGGGTTTTTTATTATCGATTCGGAGGGGCCGACGCCTCAGTAGGGAATGGCTTGCTCCGATTCGTGGACGAGCTGTGCATAAAGCGAATGCCGCTGTTTCGAGATCCGTCCGTCGGCCACCGCCTCGAGAATGGCGCAGCCCGGCTCTTTGAGGTGATGGCAGTTGTAGAACCGGCACCCGGTGAGTAGTGGCCGAAACTCGGGAAATCCTCGCTCCAGCGCTCCCTCTTTGAGGTGATGCAGCCCAAATTCCTGAAAACCCGGTGAGTCGATGAGCAAGCCGCCGTCGGGCAAATGGAAGATGCGCGTGAAGGTGGTCGTGTGCTTGCCGGAGTTCAGCACCGTGGAGATCTCGCGGGTCGCGGCATCGGCATCGGGAACGACGAGGTTCACCAGGCTGGATTTGCCCATGCCCGACTGGCCGAGCAGCAACGATGCCTGATTCGCCAGGCGCGGCAGCAGCAACGCCTTCGCAGCATCCGGATCAGCACGCACGGACAATTCCAGCACTTCATAGCCCAGTGCACGATACGGGGCCAGACGCTCGCGTGCCGCGGGAAGGGCGTCCGTCACATCCGTCTTGTTGAGCACGATTAGCGGTCGCAACTCATTGGCTTCCGCCGCGACGAGCGCACGGCCGAGCAAGTCCTCGCTGAAGTACGGCTCGGTCGCCAGCATGATGACCAACTGGTCGATGTTCGAAGCAAAGAGCTTGCTTTTGAACTGGTCCGAACGGTAGAGCAGATTTCGGCGCGGGAGAATCTCTTCGATCACGCCCTGATCGCCGGTGCGTGCCCACGCCACTTCGTCGCCGACTGCAATTTCGCTCTTCTTGCCACGCGGAAAGCACAGCACCGTTTCACCGTCGTCGGCCTCCACGACATAGTGGCGGCCGTGGGCGGCAGCTACACGGCCGTGGTGTCGTTCCTGAGTGGTCGTCTCGGTCGTCTCGACCGGTGTGGCCTTACCCTTGCTGCTTCGCTTCATGCGTGCCCCAGCAGACGGTCGATACGCTGGGATGCAGGCGGATGCGAGTAGTAGAACGCGGTGTAGACAGGATCGGGCGTCAGTGTCGACGCGTTGTCCTGGTACAGCTTCACGAGGGCGTTGACCAGATCGCTGGCTTGCGTCTGGCTGGCGGCAAAGGCGTCGGCCTCGAATTCGTGTTTGCGCGACGTCAGGCTGCTCAGCGGGCTCGCGAAGAAACCGAACACCGGCAACACGAGAAAGAACAACACCAGTGCCAATGCGTTATTGCTGCCGGTCATCGATGGCATTACGCCGAGTTCGGTGTAGAACCACGTGCGCCCCGTCAGCCACCCAAGCAGGGCGAGGAATGCCAGCGACAATGCGAAGGCGACGACCAGGCGCTTGGTGATGTGGCGGCGCTTGAAGTGCCCCAACTCGTGGGCGAGCACGGCTTCGATTTCCGCGGGCGAGAGGCGCTCGATCAGCGTGTCGAAGAACACGATGCGCTTGGCCCGGCCGAAGCCGCTGAAGTACGCATTGCCGTGCGCCGAGCGCTTCGAGCCGTCCATCACGAACAGGCCGCGCGCCGCGAAACCGCAGCGCTTCATCAGCCCCTCGATGCGTTGCGCCAGCGATGCGTCCGCAAGGGGCTCGAACTTGTTGAACATCGGCGCAATCACGTGCGGGAAGATGAACTGCACGAACAAGTTGAACGCGACCCACACGATCCACGTGTACAGCCACCACAACGGCCCCGCGCGCTCCATCAGCCAGAGAACGACGAACAGCAGTGGCAACCCGAGCACGACGCCGACGGCGGTGCCTTTGATCATATCGACGATGAACAGCCCGAGCGACATGCGGTTGAAGCCGAAGCGCTGCTCGATCACGAACTGCCGAACATAGGTAAAGGGCAGGTCGACCACGCCGGAAATCAACAGGACGGCAGCGATCAGGGCGATCTGGCCCACATAACCTTCCCCGAGCCACTCGGAGATGCCGATGTGCAGCAGGTTCAGGCCGCCAAGTAGGGTGAATGCGACGAGCAGCACTGCTTGAGCGAAGATTTCGGCCATGCCCAGGCGCGTGCGTGCGACCGTGTAATCGGCGGCGCGCTGGTGGTCGGTCAGCGTGATCGTGTCGGCGAATCGTTCGGGGACGGCAGCCCGATGGGCGACCACATGGCGGACCTGACGGGCGGCCAGCCAAAGCTTGGTCATGACCATCGCCAGCAGGAAGATCACGAAGAGATAAGTGAACATGCGCTTAAGGAGAATCCGAAGTATGCGAGAATTATAAGTTCTTTCGACCGGGCAGGCGCCGTGCCGGTCGCCTACCGGTGTGTTTTCCAGAGTCTTCCGATCATGTCTGTCATTCCATCCCAAAATCCCACGTCTGTCGCTGCCGAGACGACGCTCGCACGCGCCGAGTTCAATTTGGTCTGGCTCGACATGGAAATGACCGGTTTGCAGCCTGATAGCGACCGGATCATCGAAGTGGCGGTCGTCGTCACGGATTCTGCGCTGACGCGTCGCATCGAGGGGCCGGTCTTTGCGATCCATCAGTCGGACGCCGTCCTGGACGGCATGGACGACTGGAACAAGTCGACGCATGGCCGATCGGGGCTGATCGAGCGCGTGAAGACGTCGATCATCGATGAAGCCTCTGCCGAAGCGCAGTTGATCGAGTTCCTGTCCCAGTACGTGCCGCCCAACAAGTCGCCGATGTGCGGCAATTCAATCTGCCAGGATCGCCGTTTCATGGCGCGTTACATGCCTAAGCTTGAGGCGTTCTTCCACTATCGGAATCTGGACGTCAGCACGCTCAAGGAGTTGTGCCGCCGCTGGGAACCGACGGTCTACAAGGGTTTTAACAAGCGTGCCGCCCATACTGCGTTGGCCGACATCCACGAGTCGATCGACGAACTGGTGTACTACCGCGAGCATTTCCTGAAGACGGCCGTGCCCGGCGCACCGGACGCGCCGACATCCGCCCCCGCCTGATGTCTGCAACACGATGAAGAACGCCAGCGAAATCGCTGGCGTTTTTGTTTTGCATCCCCCGCCCAGATGACTCGGACAACCGGACCGACAGGGCGGCAGACAATTACGCCGATTTCGGTGCGCGAATCGCGCTCTTGGGGCGGAAAGCCTTGCAGATGCCGTCATCCGTCTCGATGTACGGCCCACCGATCAGGTCGATGCAATAGGGGACGGCGGCAAAAATGCCCGGGACGACCGATTTGCCGTCGGCGTCGCGTAGCCCTTCGAGCGTTTCCTTGATCGACTTGGGCTGTCCGGGAAGGTTGATGATGAGGGCGGCGTGGTCTGCCGTCTCGCGGATCACGGCCACCTGGCGCGACAGGATCGCCGTCGGGACAAAGCGCAGGCTGATCTGGCGCATCTGTTCCCCGAAGCCGGGCATTTCCTTGGTGCCCGCCCGCAGCGTGGCTTCCGGCGTGACATCGCGCCGTGCAGGCCCCGTGCCGCCGGTCGTCAGCACCAGATCGCAGTGTGCGGTATCGACCAGGTCGATAAGCGTGGCGGTAATGCCGTTGGCGTCATCGGGAATCAGGCGAGTTTCGGCCACCCACGGCGAGGTAAGTGCGCTGCCAAGCCACGCCTGAAGTGCCGGGATGCCCTGATCTTCGTAGGTGCCCTGGCTCGCCCGGTCGCTGATCGAGACGAGGCCTACGCGGAGTTCGTCCGGATGTGAGCGGGCGACCATCAATCTTCCTCGCGGGTTGGGAATTCCGTCAGATCGCTATCGGCATCTTCCGAAGATTCGGCAGTGCGGGACGAACCCGTGCCCAGCAGATCCTTGAGTGCCTGAAACAGTTCGCGAAAGGCCTTGGGCGGCTTTTGCGCGGCCTGTTCACGGCGGGCATTGCGCACGAGTGTGCGCAGTTGCTGGGCGTCGGCTTCCGGGTGCTGGGTGAGCAACTCGGTGAGGGCTTCGTCCTTGGCCAGCAGGCGCTCGCGCCAGCGCTCGAGGGCGTGCAGCTTCGCTGTTTCTGCCTTCGAGACGCCGTTGATGATGTCCAGAGCGCGGCGAATGGCTTCGACTTCCGACTCGTGCAGGGTGCGCATTTGCTTGCCCACGTACTGCATTTGGCGGCGGCGGCCCTCATGTGCGGTGATCTTGCGGCAGTCCCGGACTGCCCGTTCCAGGTTCTCCGGCATGGGGACACGGGCGAGCGCGTCCTTGCCAAGATTGACCAGTTCTTCTCCCAGATCCTGCAGGGCATGCGACTCGCGCTTGCGCTGGGATTTGCTCGGGCCTTCGTCGGGAAGCTCGGCGTGGGCAATATTGTTAAAGCGTTGATTGTGCGTCATGGGCGCTATTGTAACGCGGCGCGCGCCGTCCAAATAGTTGCTGAGCCCACACACGATGGTGGAGAAGTCGCGCTAAGATGGCGGTTCCTATTCAGCCACTGACCGAATCGCGCCGATGTCCCAAGCGACCCAGCACTTCACGCATACCCAGGATCAACTCAAGGAAATCGTCAGCGACGTACTGCAGTACGCCCGTTCGCTCGGCGCAACCGATGCGGCGGCCGAAATCTCCGAGGGCGACGGCCTGTCGGTCTCGGTACGGCGCGGCAAGGTCGAGACCATTGAGCGCAACCGCGACAAGATGGTAGGCGTGACGGTCTTCATCGGCCAGCGCCGCGGCAACGCCAGCACGTCCGACTTTTCACGCAAGGCGCTGCACGATACGGTCGATGCTGCCTTCAACATCGCGCGTTTCACGGCGGAAGACGACTGTGCGGGCCTCGCCGAGTCCGAACTGCTGGAGATGCATCCGCAGGACCTGTCGCTATTCCACCCGTGGGGCATTACCGCCGATGAAGCGGTGGAGCTGGCGCGTCGCGCCGAGAAAGCTGCGCTCGACGTGAGCCCGGTCATCCGCAATTCCGAGGGCGCGGGCGTGTCCGCCCAGCATTCGCAATTCATGCTGGGCACGACCCGCGGTTTTCTCTCGGGTTATCCGTATTCGCGCCACTACCTGTCGGTTTCGCCGATTGCCGGATCAGGCAGCCATATGCAGCGCGACGACTGGTATTCGTCCAAGCGCGCCGCTGGCGATCTGGCGTCGCCTGAAGCGGTTGGCCGCTACGCCGCCGAGCGTGCGCTGGCTCGCCTGCATGCCCGCAAGCTCTCCACGCGCAAGTGTGCGGTGCTGTTCGAGGCGCCGCTCGCTGCCGGTCTGCTCGGCGCGTTCGTGCAGGGCGTGAGCGGCGGTGCGCTGTACCGCAAGGCCACATTCCTCGTCGACACGTTGGGCAAGCCGGTATTTGCCGATCACGTTGGCATTCACGAAGATCCGCATGTGCCGCGCGCCATGGGCAGCGCACCGTACGACGAAGAGGGCGTGAAGACAAGTGCCCGCGATGTCGTGCGCGACGGCGTGGTGCAAGGCTACTTCCTCTCGACGTATTCGGCGCGCAAGCTAGGCATGCAGACGACCGGGAACGCAGGCGGGTCGCATAACCTGCGCATGTACAGCAAGCTCACCGCCCCGACCGACGACTTCCGCGCGATGTTGCGTAAGCTGGGCACGGGCCTGCTCGTCACCGAGTTGATGGGGCAGGGCGTGAACTATGTGACAGGTGACTATTCGCGCGGTGCGTCGGGTTTCTGGGTCGAGAACGGCGAGATTCAGTATCCGGTCGAAGAAATCACGCTGGCGGGCAACCTGAACGACATGTTCCGGCAGATCGTCGCCATTGGGGCCGATACGCTCGTGCGCGGTACCAAAGAGGTCGGGTCAATCCTGATTGAACAAATGACCATCGCCGGTCATTGATGCTGCAAAAAGCCCTTATGGCGCGATAAACACGTTGCGTTTATGCGCCATAACGGGGCAAAAACCCATTTGCCGTGTCCGGCGCAGGAAGTTTGCGTTATCCTTAGGAGTTTTCTTAAGCCGTGGCTTAAGAACGGACACGGTAGTTAGGGTAATGGGCGCGCTCATAAGGCGCGCCTTCTCATAACTAGAGACTAGGTATTGGAGGAAGAGGACTCATGAAAAGCACCATGACCAAGTTGCTGAGCGCACTTGTCGCTACGGGGATGGTGGCTGCGGCGCACGCAGCCGATCTGAAGATCGGCGTGGCCGAAGCTCTGTCGGGCGGTGCTGCGCAATATGGCGCAGCGATCAAGAATGGTTTCCAGCTTGCTGCTGACGAAATCAACGCCGCTGGCGGCATCAATGGCAACAAGCTCGTACTGCAGGTCGAAGACGAGCAGGGCAAGAAGGAAGAGGCGATCAACGTCTTCAAGAAGCTGATCTTCCAGGACAAGGTGCTCATGGTGTTCGGCCCGACGCTGTCGAATTCGGCACAGGCTGCCGACCCGATCGCACAAGCCGGCAAGACGGTGGCGTTTGGTACGTCGAATACCGCTGACGGCATCACGTCGATCGGCGACTACATCTTCCGCAACTCGGTGACCGAAGCCGACGTGCTGCCGGAGACCATCAAGATTGCGGCCAAGCACGCGGGCATCAAGAAGGTCGCTGTGCTGTACGGCAACGACGACGTATTCACCAAGAGTGGCTACGACAACTTCAAGAAGGCGCTCGAAGACCTGAAGATCCCGGTCACGACGACCGAGACGTTCGCCAAGGGCGACGTGGACTTCAAGGCACAGCTCACGAAGATCAAGGCGAGCAATCCGGACGCCATCGTGCTGTCGGCGCTGATCGCCGAAGGCGCGCCGATCATGGTGCAGGCCCGTCAACTGGGGATCAACGTGCCGTTCATCGGCGGCAACGGTATGAACTCGGTCAAGGTGTTCGATCTGGCCAAGGGCAGCTCGGATGGCCTGTGGGTGGGTAGCCCGTGGTCGATCGAGAACAACACGCCGGCCAACACGAAGTTCATCGGCGCCTACAAGGCGAAGTACAACGTGGCACCCGATCAGTTCGCAGCGCAAGCCTATGACGCGATGTACATCGCGGCGGGTGCGATCAAGAACGTGAAGATCTCGGGCAACCTGGAAGCTGATCGCAAGGCACTGCGCGACGCGCTGCCGAAGGTCACGCACGAAGGCGCTACGGGCAAGTTTGCGTTCCGTCAGGCCACGGGCAAGAACGGCAAGCCGGCAGGCTACGATGCACAACAGGCACCGATCGTCAGTGTGACGAAGGGTACCAAGTACGTCATCGAGAAGTAAGCAGCCCGGCAGTACTTGAAGAAGTCCGCATGGGCGTAGAGCTGAAAGGCGCTACGCCCATCGGCGTTTCTGGCGCACGCCGTACCCCCTTGCGGCGCGCGCCTCCGTCCCTCAGGCTGGAATACACACCATGCTGGAACAGCAACTCGTCAACGCGCTCTCCCTCGGGTGCGTGTACGCCTTGTTCGCGCTCGGGTTCACACTCGTGTTCGGCATCCTCGGCGTCATCAATCTTTCGCACGGCGCGGTCTTCATGGTCGGTGCCTATGCGGCACTGCAAGCCGTTGTGCGTCTTCATCTGCCGCTGTGGGCGGGCGTCTTGACGGCGGTCATCGTCGCCGGTCTGCTTGGCCTGCTCATCGACGTGCTGGTGCTCAAGCCGTTGCGCAAACGCGGCGCGCCTCACCTGATTCCGATGATCGCCACCATTGGCGTGGGCATTCTGCTCAACAACGGTATTCAAGGCATTTTCGGTGCGGAGAACCTGCGTTTCCCGTACGACGTCGTGTCGCAGGAGACCCTGACGGTCGCCGGCGTGCACATGACCGTGCTCGAACTCGCGATCATCTTCATCTCGTTTGCGCTCATGGCCGTGCTCATCACCACGATCAAGAGGACGCAACTGGGTCGCGCGCTGCGCGCCATCGCCGAATCGCCGAAGGCGGCCTATCTGCTCGGGATCAACGTCGAGGGCCTGTTCCTGGCGACGTCGTTCGCTGCGGCAGGTCTGGGCGGCATGGCGGGTGTGCTGATCGGGCTGTACTCCAATGCGGTGTTCCCGCTAATGGGGCAACCGATGCTGCACAAGGGTATCGCGGTGATCATTCTGGGCGGTATGGGCGACATCCGTGGCGCGATGATCGGTGGCTTGTTCCTTGGCTTTGCCGAGGTCATGTCGGTCGCGTACATCGGTTCGAACATGCGCGACGCCGTGGCGTTCGGCCTGCTGTTCCTGATCCTGCTGGTGCGTCCGCAGGGGTTGTTCGGCAAAGTGCTCGAACGCAAAGCGTAATCACGGGGGCGCAATGGACTGGTTCAATAATTTCTGGGCGGTTTACAGCAATCTGGTGCTGACTCTTGGCACCAACGCGCTGCTGGCCCTGTCGATCTACCTCACGCTCTCGTGCGGCATGCTGGCGATGGCCAATGCGGCGTTCATGGGCATTGGCGCGTACACTGCGGCGTTGCTCACCATGAACTACGACACACCGTTTGCGGTGTCGCTCGCGGGCGGCATGGCCGCGCCGGCGCTCGTCGCGTTCATCATCGGCAAGCCGACGCTGCGTCTGTCGGGCGTGTATCTGGCGATGGCGACGCTCGGCTTCGGTGAAGTCGTGCGCGTGTTGATTCTGAATACCGAAGACCTGACCGGCGGTGCGCTGGGCTTGAACGGCATTCCGCAGCTTACGCAGTGGTGGCACGTTGCCGGTGCCGTCGTGATCGCTCTTGCCGTGCTGTGGCGTCTGCGTCGTTCCAAGGTTGGCCGTGCTTTCGAAGCCATCAAGGAAGACGAGACGGCGGCGGGCCTCATGGGCATCAACGTCACGGGTTACAAGATGCTCGCGTTCGTGCTGGGCGCTGTGCTTGCCGGATTGGCAGGGGCGCTCAATGCGCATCTGACGTTCTTCATCGGACCGAACGAATTCGGTTTCGACCGTGGCGTCGAGATTCTCACGATGGCGATTCTTGGCGGTATCAACGGACTGGTCGGCCCGGTACTGGGCAGCACCATTCTGACGTTGTTGCCTGAGTTGCTGCGCGCATTCAACGACTTCCGCCTTGTGGTCAACGGCCTGATCCTGGTGCTGATCGTGCTGTTCCTGCCCAAGGGTATCTGGGATCCGATGCGATTTCGGCGTTGGTTCCGTGCCGACAAGGCGCGTTCGGCCTCTTCCACGTAAGCGGACGGGGAATACGACATGCTTAAGCTTTCCAATATTTCCAAGCGATTCGGTGGACTTCACGTGCTGCAGGACGTGAACATCGAGGTGCCGCAAGGCACCATCTTTGGCCTGATTGGCCCGAACGGTGCGGGTAAGACGACAGTCTTCAACCTGATCACCGGCCTGTTGCAGCCCACGGGTGGCAGCATCACGTTCGACGGCGAGAGTCTTGTGGGGCAGAAGCCGCACAAGATCACGCAGCGCGGCGTCGCCCGTACGTTCCAGAACATCCGCATCTTCAAGGAGATGACGCTGATCGAGAACGTGGTGGTCGGCATGCATCGGCATCTCTCGTACGGCCCGGCTGGCCTGTTGCTGTCGCTGCCGGGGTTTCGCGAGATGGAGAAGCGTTCGCGCGAGCGCGCCCACGAGTTGCTTTCGTGGGTGAAGCTCGACCACAAGGCATACGACATTGCCGACAACCTCTCGTACGGCGACCAGCGCAAGCTTGAGCTGGCACGGGCGCTTGCGACAGAGCCGAAGCTGTTGCTGCTCGACGAGCCGGTGGCTGGCATGAACACGGGCGAGAAGGTCGATCTCATGAGCGAGATCGAGAACATCAAGGCGCGCGGTTACACGATCTTCATGATCGAGCACGACATGCGCTTCGTGATGGGCCTGTGTGAACGCATCGCGGTATTGAACTTCGGCCGGATCATCGCTGAAGGCAAGCCTGACGAGATCAAGAACAACCCGCAGGTCATCGAAGCCTATCTTGGCCGCGATGACGACGACGATACGGCTGTGCTTGCGTCCGGCGCGGAGGACAAGGCATGAGCGCGCTGCTCGAAGTGAAGGGCCTGAAGGTGGCCTATGGGCATATCGAGGCTGTGAAGGGCGTCGATTTCTCGTTGCGCGAGCACGAGATCACGTCCCTCGTGGGCGCCAATGGCGCGGGCAAGTCGACAACGCTGCTGGCGCTGTCGGGCCTCATCAAAAAGCAGGCTGGCTCGATCCTTTTCCAGGGGGAGGAGATTGGTGGTCTGCCGCCGAACAAGATCGTGCAGCGAGGCTTGGTACAGGTAGCGGAAGGCCGCGCCACGCTGACGACGATGTCGGTACGCGAGAACCTTGAGCTTGGTGCATACACGCGTCGGGACAAGCAGAACGTGAAGCCGGATCTGGACAAGGTGCTGGAGCGTTTCCCGCGGCTGGCGGAGCGGATCGAGCAGATGGCGGGCAATCTGTCGGGCGGCGAACAGCAGATGCTGGCCATTGGCCGGGCACTGATGGCACGTCCGAAATTGTTGTTGCTTGACGAGCCGTCGATGGGTCTTGCGCCGATCATCGTGCAGGGCATCTTCAACACGCTGAAGGAGATCAACGCGGACGGGTTGACGATCTTCCTGGTGGAGCAGAACGTGCGTCAGGCGTTGAAGATTGCGCAGCATGGCTACGTGTTGGAGACCGGCAAGGTGGTGCTGGAGGATACGGGCCGCAACTTGCTGGGCAACCCCCGAGTGCTGGAAGCGTATTTGGGCGGCTAACGTCCAAGCCAAGGTCCAAGGAAAGGTTCAAGGAAAGAAAAAGCCCAGCCCCCACATTAAAAGGGGGGAGGCCAGACGAAGCAACTCATGCGGCGTTGACGGGTTATCTGACGATAGCTGGTCGACGCCGTTTTTGTATGGAGGGGGCGGAAATACCGATAAATCCGAGGGCGACGGTGGAGACGGATCGGCGCGCCTTTCTGCAGCGAGTTGGGTTTATGTCTGAGAGGCGGAAAGGGGCGCCGATCCGTCTGGAGGGCGGTGTTAAGGGGTATCAAACAGGCAAATGGAGGGCAGAAGGGCACATTGGCAGAGGGCGAGAATTGGTGCATGCTGCGGCTAAACGGTAGTCGGTAAACGGTGGCGGAGCTTCCTGGAAATCGGATGTTGCGGGGTCCGTCTGAGGCCTCAAAAATCGAAAGGGACCACATGGACGGCTTTTTGATGGAGCGGGCATCGCGAGGGCAGCGGGCATTTGCCGGTTGTCTGGCGATCGCGATCCTTGCCGCCTTGATACTGGCGGCACCGCAAGCGACGGCGGTGTTGCCTGCGGTCGCGCCTTTCTTGCCGATGTGTGGGTTGACGGTGTTCACGACGGCGACGATTGCATCGTTTCTGTTGGCAGCACAGTTTCAGGTGAGTCGGCTGCCGGTGTTCGGGCTGCTCGCGGGAGCTTATGCCTTTACCGCGCTGACGGTGGCGATGCAGTTGTTGACGTTCCCCGGCTTGTTCTCGCCGCAGGGGTTATTCAGTGCGTTCCCGACGACATCGGGTTGGATCTGGGCGATCTGGCACGCGGGTTTTCCTACGCTGGTGCTTGTTGCCATGATCTCGCGGCGTCTTTTCACGCCGCAGTCCGTGACGCAATTACCGCCGCCGGGGCGGGCGTTGTGGGTCTTCGTCGGCCTGCCGTTGATCGTGGGGGTACTGCTCTGCGTGACCGTGCTGGCTGTCGAGTTGCCGCCAGCGTTGTCGCCGGCGACGGCGCCCGGCGACTTCTCTGCTCGTGGCGCGGGCATTGTGTTGCTCGTGGTGAATCTCGTCGCGTTGGGGGCCGTGCTGGCGATTGGCCGATTGCGCACTGTGCTGGATTTGTGGATAGCGCTGGCTGTCCTCGCGTGCGTGACGGACACGGTGCTCAGTCTGATGAGTACCGTCCGATTCTCGCTGGGCTGGTATCTGGCGCGGCTGTTCAGCATGTCGGCACCGGGGCTGCTTGTGTGCGTGCTTGTCTGGGAGGTTACGCGGTTGTATCGCGAACTGACGCGCGCGCATCTGCGGCTGATCGAATACAGCAACCGCGACGCGCTCACTGGCATCTTCAATCGTCGTTACTTCAACGACCGGTTTCCGCGCGACTTCGAGCAGGCTCGCCGTTCGGGGCAACCGTTGTCGCTGTTGATGGTCGATGTCGATCACTTCAAGCGCTATAACGATGCGTACGGCCACCCGGTGGGGGACGAATGCCTTGAGCACGTTGCCCTGGCTATCATGCGCGCGACGCATCGGCCGGCGGATATCGTGGCGCGCTATGGCGGCGAGGAGTTCGTGATCGTCCTGCCCGAAACCGACGCGAATGGCGCGTATTTCGTCGCCACACGCGTGACGGAGAGTGTCCGGGCGCTGGCAAAGCCTGGGCCGGGGCCGCAAGGGGTTGTGACCGTCAGCGTGGGGTGTGCGACGCATGTACCTCGGCAGGGGGATGCCACCGATACTCCGGAGCGTTTGATCGCGTTCGCCGATGAGGCGTTGTATGCTGCCAAGCGCCTCGGCCGTGACCGCGTCCATGTTGCTGAGGAAATTCCGCCTGAAAGTGACGGGCAAGGCGGCGCGGCAGCGAATGTGCCGCGCGCCGACCTGAGCGCTTGACATCAAAGTCCGGCGCGAGAACGGCGCGCGAGTGCGCGCCGCCACATCAAATCCGTTCGTAAGTGACGAACGCGTAATCGAAGTCGTTCGGGGCAGGCGAGTGATGCGTCTCGCGCGCCGTCTCCTGCCATTGACCGGCCGGCAGATCGGGGAAATGCGCGTCACCTTCGAAGGCTTTGGCAATCTCCGTGACGACCACCTTGTCCGCACTCGCCAGCGATTCGGCGTACAGCTGCGCGCCGCCGATCAGACAGATTTCCTCGACACCCACACACAGCCGCATGGCATCGATGAGAGAGCCGGCCACTTCACAGCCGTCGATCTTCAAATCCGGATTGCGCGACACCACGATATTGCGGCGTCCCGGCAGCGGACGGCCGATCGAGTCGTAAGTCTTGCGTCCCATCACGACCGGCTTGCCGAGCGTCGTGCGCTTGAAGTGCGCGAGATCTTCCGGCAAACGCCACGGCAATTGATTGTCGCGCCCGATCACGCCGTTCTCGGCGCGGGCGACGACCAGCGTGAGCGTCGTCATACGGCCACCGGCGCTTTGATATGCGGATGCGCTTCGTACCCGACGATCTGGAAGTCTTCAAAACGGTAGTCGAAGATCGAATCGGGCTTGCGCGCGATCTCGAGCTTCGGCAGCGGGAACGGCTCGCGCGCAAGCTGCGTCGCGACCTGTTCCAGGTGGTTGTTGTACAGATGGCAGTCGCCGCCCGTCCAGATGAAATCACCAACATCCAGCCCGGTTTGCTGCGCCACCATGTGCGTGAGCAGTGCGTAGCTCGCGATGTTGAACGGCACGCCGAGGAAGATATCCGCGCTGCGCTGGTACAACTGGCACGACAGCTTGCCGTCTGCCACATAGAACTGGAAGAACGCGTGGCACGGCGGCAAAGCCATGCGCGGGATCTCGCCGACGTTCCATGCGGAGACGATCAGACGGCGCGAGTCAGGCGTCGTGCGGATCTGGTCGATGATCTGTGTGATCTGATCGATGTGACCGCCGTCGGGCGTCGGCCACGAGCGCCATTGCGCGCCGTAGACCGGGCCGAGTTCACCGTCCGCATCTGCCCATTCGTTCCAGATGGAAACGCCGTTTTCCTGCAAATAGCGCACGTTCGTGCTGCCCTGCAGGAACCACAGCAGTTCGTGCACGATGGACTTGATATGCACTTTCTTGGTCGTGACGAGCGGGAATCCTTCCTGCAGGTCGAAGCGCATCTGATAGCCGAACACCGAGCGCGTGCCCGTGCCCGTGCGGTCAGTCTTGTCTGTGCCATGTTCGAGTACATGGCGCATGAAGTCGAGATACTGTTTCATAGGCCCATCCGTTTTGCCGGATTTTACCAGCCTCTGAGTGACGGTGTACTTCCGACGCGTCAGACCAGGGGAGCGCTGGCCGTGAACGCTACGGGATGGCGCACCGTCAGGCGCAGCCCCACGCGCTCGCCGGCCTCGTGCGCCAACTCGCCGTCCACGCGTGCAATCACCTCGCGGCCCGAGGCCAGACGCAGCGTATAAAGCTGATCGGCCCCGCGGAACGCGCGCCTCACGAGCGTGGCTTCGAATGGACTGGCAGGGTCGTGCGCGATGTCGTCCGCTCGCAGCAGTACATCGACGTGCACCGGATAGGTGTCTTTCGCCGCGGCGCGCAGCAGCTTGTCAGCCAGGGCTGGCAAGACGGGAATTTCGCCGAGTTCCAGCGAGATGCCCCCGCCGTCGGCGTTGCCGCGGAATGTGCCCGGGATCAGCGCACCGCGTCCGATGAAATCCGCCACTACACGGTTGGCGGGCGTACGCCACAACTCGCGCGCAGGCGACCATTGGGCAATCGCGCCCGCATGCATCACGCCGATGCGATCGGCCATCGCGAAGGCTTCGTGCTGGTCGTGCGTGACAAGGATTGCCGTCGCACCGCTCGCGCGGATGATCTCGCGCACCTCCACAGCCAGACGTTCGCGCAGGTCGAGATCCAGATTCGAAAACGGCTCGTCAAGCAGCAGCAAGGCGGGCGAGGGCGCGAGCGCGCGGGCGAGCGCTACGCGTTGCTGCTGACCGCCGGAGAGTTCATGCGGATACTTCGTCAGCGCACCGGCCAGACCGACCCGCTCGGCGAGCATTTCCACGCGCTCCTGACGCTCACCCCGCGCCATGCGCCCGAGGCCGAAACCGATGTTCTGGGCGACGCTCAGATGCGGGAACAACGCGTAATCCTGAAACACCACGCCGACGTGGCGACGCTCGGGCGGCTCGCTCAACTGCGCGTTGGCGACTTCGTGGCCGTCGAGCACGATGCGGCCACCAGCCAGGGGCTCGAAGCCACACACGGCGCGCAGCACCGTCGTCTTGCCGCAGCCGGACGGGCCCAGCAAACAGCCGATCTCGCCGCGTGCGAGCGACAACGACAGGTCGCGAACCGCCGTGTGGATTTGGCCGGCAGCGTCGTAGCTGACTGAGATGTGGTCGAGCAGCAGGTAGGGCAGGGGCATCGGCGTGGGGTGGCAGGTGTCGACGCGAACCCGTCAACGGAAATAGATTGATGAAAGCGAATCGATGGACGCGAGTCGGCGGCTTTATTCGACGGCCGGGCACTTTCCGCGTCCGGCCGCGTCAGAGACCCAATCGCGAATGCGTATAATTTACAACGCTTTAGACCGGTGAACGTCAGCCGGTTCCCTGCGGCGAGCCAAGGAAACGAGGCGTGCGGCTACCCGCCGGTGCCAACGCGCTCTCCGATCGTCAATGCGCGGGTCCGTCCGCTTACCGATTCGTCCATTCACCGTTACCCGCCACGATTTGCCGATGTCATCGACGCCCCCGTCACGCGCCGCCACCGATACTGCCTCCGTCGATGTTTTGTCACGTCTGCCCGATCCGGCGGATGGCCTGGTCACGTCCGCTGCGGTGGCGGGGATGGCGCCGGTGCCGGTGCCGTCACCCGGCGACTCGTCTTACGTCTCGCGACGCGGGCGAGGCGGCCGGCTGTCCGGTGCCTGGGCATGGCGTCTGGTGGCGTGGGTTCCCGCGCTGATCGTGCTGGTCCCGATGTTCGGCATCGTGGCGGCGCTGGGCGCGGGAGATGCGGACACGCGTGCCGTCCTGACCCACATGCTCGACACGGTACTGCCCGAATACGCACTCAATTCGCTGCGCATCTCGCTCGCCGTGAGTGCCGGGGTGCTCGTCATGGGCGTGGCGAGTGCGTGGCTTGTCGTGCATTACGCCTTTCCCGGGCGACGCGTGCTCGAGTGGGCGCTGATCCTGCCGCTGGCGATGCCTGCGTACGTGACCGCCTATGCGTACACCGACTTTCTCCAGTTTGCCGGCCCGGTGCAGAGCGCATTGCGCAAACTGCTCGCGGTCGACCGCGTCGCGTGGTTCCCGGAAGTGCGTTCGTGGTACGGCGCGGCATGGGTCTTCGCCGGGGCGTTCTATCCCTATGTCTATTTGCTCGCGCGCACGGCATTTCTCGAACACAGCCAGCGCTTCTTCGAAGCGGCACGCACGCTCGGGTGCACACCCTGGCAGGCGTTTGTGCGCGTGGCGTTGCCGCTAGCGCGCCCGGCGTTGGTCGCGGGTGTGGCACTCGTACTCATGGAGACACTGGCCGACTATGGCGCCGTCGCTTACTTCGGGGTGCCGACGTTCACGACTGGCATCTACCGTGCATGGTTGTCGATGGGCGACCGGGTAGCGGCGGCGCAACTCTCCGCTTGTCTGCTGTTTGCCGTCCTCCTCCTGCTGATCGCGGAAGCGCGCAGCCGGGCGCGGTTGAGGTACTACGGCGCCCCGGGACGTGCACCTACAACGTCACGACGGTCCCGCCTTCAGGGCGGACGTGCGGCGCTGGCAACGCTTGCCTGCGCGCTGCCGCTCATCATCGGCTTCGTGTTGCCTGCGCTCATCATGCTGCGGCTGGCGGTCTCCGAGCTGGATCAGGTGCCGTGGCCTCGCTATGGCGAATGGGTCTACAACACCGTGCGTCTGGCGGCCGCAGCAGCGCTGGTCGCGAGCGCGTTCGCCATCGTGCTCGGGTATGCGCAGCGACTGGCGCCGGGGCGTCTCACGCGTATCGCCGTTCGTCTGGTCGGGGTGGGCTACGCGATCCCGGGCGCAGTCATCGCCCTGGGCATTCTCACGCCGGTGCTGCACCTCGACACCTGGCTGGGCAACCTGTTCGGGGCGCAGGGGCTGGTACTTGCAGGGACGGGGGGCGTGCTGATTTATGCGTATGTCGTGCGATTCCTCCCGGCGGCGCTGCAAAGCGTGGACGCCGGTTTTGCCCGCATCGCACCGAATCTCGACGCCAGCGCCCGCAGCCTCGGCGTGGGCGGCTGGTCGATGCTGCGCCGGGTGCATCTGCCGCTGCTGCGCGGCAGTGTGCTGACGGCTGCCCTGCTGGTGTTCGTCGACGTCATGAAGGAACTGCCCGCCACGCTTGCGCTGCGGCCGTTCAATATGGATACGCTGGCCGTCGTCACCAGCCATTTGGCGGCCGACGAGCGCCTTGCCGAGGCCGCTGTGCCCGCCTTGACGCTCGTACTTGTTGGCCTGCTGCCGGTGCTGGTGCTGTCGCGTGCCATCGCGCGACGCGCCTGAACGCGTCCCATTTCTCCGCTCGGCAATGCTCAGTCGCCGAAACCGACGGCTGGTCGCGTTATCTCTTGAAATGTTTGATGGTTGCCCCCCTGATAGCGCCGCACTATAGTCAAAGCAAACCCGGCAACGTCACCGGGATGACTGAGCGTCAACAAAATGATTGCGATCGTCATTTGCAAATGTTGGCTGTTCATGGCCTTGGCGTCGGCACCACCGCCCGAGGTATCGTTCGACACGGCGGACGGCGGCTGGAATGCCGTTCTGCTGGCGGGAGCGATGCGCTAGCGGTTGTCCTGGGAGGGACCGACGCAGGCACTTCAAGACGGACGCCCGACGTCCGATGGCAGCGTGCAACCTGTTGGCCTGGAATCGGTTTCGTGTCATTTGACGCCTGACGCGTTCTCCCCCCTGAGTCGTCGAAGCACCCCACCGTCTTCCAGCGTTTCGCCGTCATTGGCAGTCGTCCGGGGGTGTTCACGAACGTTCGTTGGCGGTTCGGTGTTGTTTTCCTGTGTCGTCGGGGGCGGTCGCGAGTGGTGTTTTTGCCACATGCGCCGCAAAATCGCTGTCAATACAGTGCCTTCGGGAGATAGGCATGGCGCTATGGCGGATCGATCTTGTTTCGCTGCGACTGTTCGTCGCCGTTTGCGAAGAGAGCAGCATTGCCCGCGCTGCCGAGCGCGAATTCATCGCGCCCTCGGCCGTCAGCAAGCGCATCAACGACCTTGAGTCACTCGTCGGCTCAGCACTCCTCCAGCGCCACAAGTGGGGCGTGCGGGCCACCCCGGCGGGCGACGCCTTGCTGCACCACGCGCGCAATGTGCTGCGCAGTCTCGAGAAGATGCAGGGCGATCTGTCCGAGTACACCAGCGGCGTGCGCGGCCACATCCGCATCTTCGCCAACGTTTCCTCGATCGTCGAAACATTGCCCGATGAACTCGGTGCCTTCCTGCGTCGCCATGAAGGGGTGAAGGTCGACCTTGAGGAACATACCAGCGCTCAGGTCGTGCGCGGGGTGGCCGATGGCGCCACGGACATCGGCATTTGCTGGGATGCCGTCGACACCCGCGATGTCGAAGTCTTTCCCTATCGGCACGATCAGATCGTGACCGTGCTGCACCGTGAACATCCGCTCGCCTGCGCCGAACAACTCGGGTTCGTCGAAACGCTCGATTTCGATCAGGTCGGCGTGCACCCGGACAGCGCCATGTACACCGTGCTGCGGCGTCTGGCGGCCGAGCAGGGCAAGACGGTCAAGTTCCGCATTCATGTCTCGACGTTCGAAGCGGTGTGCCGCATGGTGCGCGCCAATCTCGGGCTGGCCGTCGCGCCGCGCGAGGCCGTCGGTATCTATTCGCAGGTGACGGATGGCGAGGCGTTGCGCATCGTGCCGCTGACCGATCCTTGGGCGCAACGGCGTCTGGTCGTGTGCGTGCGCCGTTACGACGCGTTGCCGGTCGCGTCGCGCATGCTGGTCGACCATTTGTGCGCCCGTAACGTAACAGGGGGTAACGTCCGATGCGACCTGACGCAGCCTGATGCATGACGGCGGTGCAAGCATCGTCATCGGCGATGTCTGGCATGCCGAAACACATCTTGTCGCGGCATCGGGGGCAGCGGATGCTTTGAGGGCCGATAGCGATTCTGGCCGGCGAGCCGGAGCGCGCCTGTGTCCCGCATCGTGCGGGAGGAGACACGCGATGACACATGCTGAAGCGCGCCGCGTGCGCGATGCCGTGGGACGTCTGCTTCTTGTTCTTACGTTGATAGCGCTGGGCCTCGTCGCACTGAGCCTGAGCGCCGGGGCGTCCGCCGCCCCCGCACAACCGCTCGAAAAGCCGAAGCTCACGATTGCGGTGGGCGGGAAGCCCGGGCTCTATTACCTGCCGCTGACGATCGCCGAACAACTCGGCTACTTCAAGGACGAGGGCCTCGACGTCACCATCGACGACTTCGCCGGTGGCTCGAAGGCGTTGCAGGCCGTTGTCGGTGGTAGCGCGGATATTGGCACCGGCGCGTTCGAACACACGCTGCTGATGCAGACCAAGGGGCTGACCTATCAGGCGTTCGCCGTGCTGGGCGCGGCGCCGCAACTGGTGCTGGGCGTGGTGAAGGCCAAGGCCGGCGAGGTCAAATCGGTCAAGGATCTGAAGGGCATGCGCGTCGGCGTAAGCGCGCCCGGATCGAGCACGCACATGCTGGTGAACGTGGCCCTCGCGAAAGTGGGGCTCAAGCCGAGCGACGTGTCCATCGTGGGCGTTGGGACCAATGCGACGGTAATCGCGGCCGCGCGTGGCGGGCAGGTCGACGCGGTCTCCAACGTTGATCCGATGATGACGCTGTTGCAGGAGTCGGGCGACATCAAGGTGCTTGTCGACACGCGTACGCAGGCGGGCACGCGCGCCATGTTTGGTGGCCCGATGCCAGCGGCCGTGATGTACGCGCCGCAAAGCTTCATTCAGAAGAATCCGCGCACCGTGCAGGCGCTGGCCAATGCCATCGTGCGGGCAGACAAATGGCTCCAGCGGGCGTCAGCGGCCGATCTTCTGAAGACCGTGCCGGAAGCCTATCTATTAGGCGACAAGACGCTTTATCTGAAAGCCTTCGCCAACTGCCGCGAGGCGTTTTCGCCGGACGGCATGATGCCGGCCGATGGTCCCGCCACGGCATTGAAGGCACTCGCGTCGTTCACACCCGAAGTCAAGCCGTCGCAGATCCGGCTTGGCGACACGTGGACGAATGCCTTCGCGATACAGGCGAATCGGCAGTACCCCTGAGCGTCTGCTGACGAACGCGTGTTTGGACGTCATGACTTCATATTTCCCACGTTGCCGCACGTCGGTTCGGCACGGAACTTGCGATCGAAACGGGTGAACCCATGCGGGAACATTCGAGGAGTGATCTCATGCAAGCCACCGTGCAACTGAAGGGACGTGTGCTGTGGTTGAGCGACCGCGCCGACGCCATGACGCGCCAACTGGCGGGCGAGTCGCTGACGCGCGCCGAAGCCGGCCCCCTGCGAGACCAGATTTCCACTGATGAGATGACGCCCGCGTGGGCATGTCTGGCGTTTGACGAAACGCTGGGTGACTACGTGTATGTCGGACTGCGATGCAGCGAAGACATGACGGACCCTGCCGGGGTATTTCCTGTCAGGCCGAAGGCGGTGCGCGAGGGCGGCTTTGCGTTGTCGGTCGCCGGGCTGCGTCGCGGCAAGGGCTCGTCGCGCGAGGCCAGTCCGTTCGCCGAATGGTGCGCCGGCATCCGCGTGGTGATTGCTGAGAGCTTCGAGCGCATCTATGCACAGAACTGCCAGAACCTCGGGTTGTTGATGTCGACCGATCTGGCGCTTGCAGAGCGCTTGCAAGCGGGCGAAGCGGTGCCGATCGAAGCCTTTCTTGAGGACTGCGATTCGTTAGGTGAAGCCATCGTACGCAGCGGCGGGCTATTCGGCTACACGCAGCGCCGATTGGCAGGGAACGTCGTGCCGTCGCGTCCTGCCCACGCGCCAGGTGCCATGACCTACGGCGAGAAGCTCATCGCGAAGGCGCTGGGCGTGGCTCGTGTGCGCTCGGGCGACGCGGTGTTCGTACCCGCTAACTGGCGCTTCTCCCATGAATACGTGACGCCGATGGCCGTGAGCTTCTTGCGTCACGCCTTCGGAGATACGGTGCCGGCATTGCACGATCCGGCATCGATGTTGTGCTTCGAGGACCACCTCACGCATCTCGACGCGGTGTCCGCCGGCGGCAGCCGGCCGCCGCCGTTGGTCGATGCGGCGAAGCGGCTGGGTGCCGTTCAGCGTGAATTCTGTGAGCAGCACGATCTGCGTTTGCATGGCCGCGTGGACGGCGGTGGCTCGGAAGGCATTTGCCACGCCCTGATGCTCGAGCGCTATGCGCTGCCGGGGCAGATCATCGTCGGCACCGATTCGCACACTCCGCATTGCGGCGCGGTCGGCGCATTTGCGTTCGGTGTGGGAGCGACCGAAATGGCGAATGCCTGGCTGACGGGCGACGCGCGTCTGGCGGTGCCTGGCACTTGTCTGGTGCACCTGTGCTCGCGTTTGCCTGCCGGTGTCGGCGCGAAGGATCTGGCGCTGCACCTGCTGCGTCTGCCGTATATCCGCGACGGTCGTGCCATCGGCCAGATCATCGAATTCTCCGGCGAAGCGGTGATGCACCTGTCGACCGACGAGCGGGCCACGCTGACCAATATGGTTGCGGAGATCGGCGGGCTGACCGGGCTGATCGTGCCCGATGCCGAGACCGTCCGGTATTTGCGCGAGCGGCGCGGCATCGACTTCAAGTTGGCGCCGTGGATGACCAGCGACGCGCAGGCGTCATATGCCCACGTCATCGAGATCGATTGTGCGCGTCTCGGCGCGATGGTGGCGAGCCCCGGTGATCCGGGGAACGGCGTGGCGCTCACCGATCTGACGGCGCGGGTGCCCGTCGATATCGCGTACGGCGGATCGTGCACGGGCAGCAAACGCGACGACTTGCGGGCCTGTCACGACGTGCTCGCTTGGGGCTTGTCGCAAGGGCATCGCGTGGCCGACGGGGTGCGTTTCTACCTCCAGTATGGCAGCGAAGATGTGCAGACCTGGTGCGAGGTGCAGGGCTACACGCAAGTGTTCGAGGTGGCGGGGGTGACGATGCTCTCGCCGGGGTGCGGCGCGTGTGTGAACGCCGGCCCGGGAGCGTCTCGCGCATCGGGTGAGGTGGTCATCAGCGCGCAGAACCGGAATTTCCCCGGGCGTTCCGGACCGGGACAGATGTGGCTGGGCAGCCCGGCCACCGTGGCGGCGAGTGCCTTGGCGGGGTACATCGTCGGCTTCGATCAACTTCGACGCGACGGATTTGTTTCGCATGCCGTGAGCACGCCGGGGCGGCAGTGTGGCGAAACGTCGCGTTCGGGTTCGGGAGGGTAGCAGATGCCGGATGTGTCTCCTGCGGTGCCAACGCCGTTGCAAGGCATTCGCGTCGTGGAGTTTTCTCATATGGTGATGGGCCCCACGTGCGGCATGGTGCTCGGCGACCTCGGTGCCGACGTCATCAAGGTGGAGCCCGTGGGCGGTGACGCAACACGGCGTCTGCTGGGCACGGGCGCGGGCTTTTTCCGTGCGTTCAACCGCAACAAACGCAGCATTGTGGTGGACGTCACACGACCCGAAGGGCGCGAGCTGATTCTGCGTCTCGTGAGCACGGCAGACGTACTGACCGAGAACTTCAAGCCCGGCCGCATGCGTCAGATCGGGCTGGATTACGCAACGTTATCGCGGCTGAATCCGGCGCTGGTCTATGTCTCGCTCAAAGGCTTTCTGCCGGGACCTTACGCCGCTCGGACTGCGCTCGACGAGGTCGTGCAGATGATGGCGGGGCTTGCCTATATGACGGGGCCACCCGGGCAGCCACTGCGCGCGGGCACGTCGGTCAACGACATCATGGGGGGCGTGTTCGGCGCGCTTGCTGCGATGGCGGCGCTTTATGAACGCAAGACCACGGGGCGCGGGCAGGAAGTGCAGGGTGCGCTCTTCGAGAACTGCGTCATGCTCGCGGCGCAGCACATGCAGCAGTATGCGGTCACGGGGGCGGCGCCCGACCCGATGCCGGCGCGCGTGTCGGCGTGGGGGATCTACGACGTGTTCACGGCGCGCGACGGCGTGCAGATATTTCTCGCCGTCGTGAGCGATACCCAGTGGCGGATTTTCTGCGATGTGTTTGGCCGCCACGATCTGGCCGACGATGCCCGGCTCGCGACCAACAACGACCGGGTACTGGCGCGCGACTGGCTGCTGCCTTTGCTGCGCGAGATGATGCAGGGATTCGACGCGGGCTATCTGGCGGCCGCGTTTGAGCGTCATGGTCTGCCGTTCGCACCGATCGTTGCACCGCAGGCGCTCTTCGACGACCCGCATCTGCGCGCGAGCGGTGGATTGGGCGATCTGGTGACCGAGGATGGTGAGCACACGCAAGTGCCGCTGTTACCGATCACGATGTCGGGGCAGCGCTTGCCCGCGCGTCGGCCGCTGCCGGTGGCGGGCGAACACACGAACGAAATTCTGCGCGATCTGGGGTATCTCGACAGCCAGATCGCCCGTCTATTGATCGAAGGGGTGGTGGCGGGACCGGTTGACGGCCCGCTGCCGGACGAAGCCCCCGGTAGCAACGATCATATCGGCCCTGTTTTGTGGGAAGACGGCGCCAATTGAGGCTGAATTCGGAGTTGTCCGAGCAATGAGCGCGCGCCGTCTGCTTGCGGCCAGAGGGCACGGCGCGGTACGGTGTGGGCATCGACCTTCACTCTGTTTCGTACGCCATGACTTCCTCTGCCGATCCGCACGATCCGTCTCAGGTATGTGAGTCCTCTACGCCTTCTGCCTCGTCCGAAGCGCCGCTTGCCGGCATCACGGTTCTCGACCTCACACGGCTGTTGCCCGGTCCACTTGCGGGGCTTCGTCTTGCCGAGTTGGGGGCCAATGTCATCAAGATCGAGGACAAGGGCGCCGGCGACTATGCTCGCGAGATGATGTTGCGCGAAGGTGAAGCCCCGCCGGGCGCCTTCTGGCGTCTGCTCAATCGCGGCAAATCGGTCGAGCGGTTCGACCTCAAGAACGACACCGATCGCGTGACGTTTCAAGACTGGGTCTCCCGTGCCGATGTGCTGCTCGAAGGGTTCCGCCCCGGCGTGATGGCGCGGCTCGGCTTCGACTACGAGACGCTTGCACGACTCCGGCCCTCGCTGGTGATGGCGTCGATTACCGGCTATGGGCAGCATGGGCCGTTGGCGCAGGCAGCCGGACACGACATCAACTACATCGGCTATGCCGGGGTGCTCGATCAGTTGGGAGACACGACAGATGCGCCCATCGTCCCGAACTTCCAGATCGGCGATTTGTACGGCGGCGGGCAGGCGGCGGTGCAAGCGGTGCTGGCGGCGCTCGTCTCGGCACAGCGCACCGGACGCGGTCGGTGGCTGGATATCTCGATGACTCATGAGGTGTTTCGCGCGAATCTCGTTCCCGCAGTGGCGTTGCACCGGCAGGGGCATGTGTCGCGGGCAGGCATGGACTTGCTCAATGGCGGCGTGCCTTGCTATCAGGTCTATCGCACGCAGGATGAGCGATACATGGCCGTGGGGGCGCTCGAACTCAAGTTCTGGCAGACCTTGTGTGATGTACTCGGACGCAGCGAGTGGAAGGGGCGGCACTGGTCGTTGGGGCAGGCGCCGGGTGGCGACGATGCGCGTGCGCTTCAACGCGAACTGGCGACGGTGTTTGCGAGCGCGTCACAGGCCGACTGGACGTCGCGCTTCGCCAATGCCGATTGCTGCGTCACACCGGTGTTGCGGTTGGAGGAAGCCATGACGCACCCGTTGTTTGCGCAGGCAAGCGAGGCGCTCACACCCTGATGCCAGGGTGATCGCACGTTACTGAATGTCACAATTTTTCAGGGAGGTGAGACGCGAGGTGGGGCGGTTGATCGCGTAGAGTCGTCGCTTACCGATTCCGATATGCCCATGACCCGACGGCTAGCTTTGCACCCACATCGACACTGGTTCACCCATGCCGCGCGAGGACGATGGGTCGTTGCGCTCATCAGTGTGGCGGCAGGGGCGGCGATGACCGGATGCGTGTCCTATCAGAACGCACCGATGGATCACGGGAAGGTGCGCTCGACTGCAATGACGACGGCCGATCTCGCGCAGACGGACATCAATCGCGTGGCAACGTTGGGCATGCGCGCTAACCTCGAGAGCTTGTACGCGCTGGCGGACAAGCTTTACAAGCGCAACCCGCGCGAATGGCGCAAGGGCGGGGCGGCGACTCAGGCGCAGGCGATGGCGCAATTGCGCGCGGCCGTCGAGGGGCGACGCAGCCTGTCTGAACTGAAGGATTTGCGCGATGTGAAAGCACTGTCGCTCTCGCTGGACCCTGCGTTCAACGGGGATCGGGTCGCGGCGTTCGTCTTCAGTCTGTCGGACACGATCATCACCGCACATGGCGGCACGACAGTGTTTTATCTGAGCGATGGGTTGGATGCGCAGCGAATCTACAATGCGGCGCGCAACGTCGAGATTGCCGCGTGGCTGCTTGCGAGTCGTCGTGACCCCATGGGCAAGCCGTTGCTGCTGGCGAACGAAATGACCGACGTGCGCAACGTGAGCTTCGAACGGGAGTTCGGCAAGATCATCGGCCGGCTCGATTTGCTGGCCGAGATGCTTGATGAAAAGTACCGGCGTGCGGGCATTGGCTACGTCCAGAATCTGCTCGGTGCGCAGTTTCTCCAGTTCCTTCCCGTACGATGAAGTGATGTCACTGCTGGGGCGCAAATATTGCGTGAATGCTGTATATTTACACAGTGTTTTCGCCGCCTGCCATGTCATCCTCAACCCGCAAGATCATTCACTGCGACGCTGATTGCTTCTACGCCTCCGTCGAGATGCGTGACGACCCGTCGTTGCGGGGAATTCCGCTGGCCGTCGGTGGCCAGCCCGATCAACGCGGCGTCGTGGCGACATGCAATTACGAGGCGCGCGCGTTCGGCGTGCGTTCTGCCATGCCGTCGGCGCAGGCGATGAAGCTGTGCCCCGAGTTGCGCATCATTCCCCCGACGATGAGCCGGTATCAGGAAGCTTCACGGCGCATCATGGCGATCTATCGCGATTACACGGAACTCGTCGAACCGCTCTCGCTGGACGAGGCGTATCTGGACGTCACCGACAGCGAGCACTGCGACGGCTCGGCGACGTTGATCGCGCGTGAGATTCGTGCCCGCATTGCCGCCGAAGTCGGGCTGACCGTCTCGGCTGGCGTGGCGCCGAACAAGTTCATCGCCAAGATCGCCAGCGATTGGCGCAAGCCTGACGGCATGTTCGTCGTAAAGCCTGCGGAAGTCGACGCGTTCGTGGCTGTCTTGCCCGTCGAGCGTCTGTTCGGCGTGGGTAAGGTGACGGCGGAGAAGCTGCGGGCGCTGGGCGTGGACTCGTGCGGCGATTTGCGAAGCCACTCGATGGCCGACCTCACGGAGCGCTTCGGCGTTTTCGGTCAGCGGCTGTTCGAGCGTTGCCGTGGCATCGACACGCGTGAAGTGAGCCCGGACCGCGAGCGCAAATCGATCAGTGTCGAAACGACGTACACGCGCGACCTGCGCACGCTCGCCGAATGTGAGACGGCGCTTGAACCGTTGCTTCGCCAGTTGTTCGAGCGCATCGAGCGGGCGCGTCGCAGCGAACCGTTGGCTATCGCCAAGGTCTTCGTCAAAATCCGTTTCGCCGACTTCTCTCGCACGACGGCCGAAGCCGGTGCGCTGGGCGTTGATGCCGTGCAATGCCGTGAGCTGCTGGCAGAGGCGGTTGGCCGCAAGCGCCGGCCGGTCCGCTTGATGGGCGTGGGCGTTCGCCTGCTGGAAGCTCAGGCGGCACGTCAGTTGCGATTGTTTGACGACCGGGACGACAGCACCTCACTCATCGCCCCGCCGACGGGCGATAATGCGGCATCACAGGCATAGATCGCGCAGGCGAGCGGGGTGAGGGATGGCGGAGATCATCGAAGTCACATTGCGGCTGACGGCGGCATTGGTGCTTGGCGGCCTGGTCGGGCTCAATCGTAATCTGCATCACAAGTCTGTCGGCTTGCGAACGCTGGCGATCGTGTCGTTCGGCTCGGCGTTGTTCGTGCTGGCGGTCGTGCCGTTTCCGGGCACCACGCTGACGTATGACGGCTCGTCGGTCGGCCGGGTGATACAGGGCATCGTCGCCGGGATCGGGTTTCTCGGTGCGGGTTGCATCATTCGCCCGAGTCAGGGTTCATCGGTGCACGGGTTCACGACGGCGGCGGCGCTCTGGAGTACGACAGGCATCGGCATTATTTGCGGGCTGGGCCGCTGGCATATCGCCCTGGTGGCAATGGTGTTGCTGCTTATCGTGCTGGCGTTCGGCGGGCGTATCGAGATGCTCGTGCACCGATGGCTGGGACACGACGAGCCGTCTGAGCCTGCGTCTGACGGGCACGCGGCGCCGCCGCGTGGGCGCGACGGCAAGTAAGATTCATACAGCGTCTGCAGAAGATGCACATCGCTGCCTCCCCGCCCCGGACATCACACCAGGATTCTGCGGATACCGAAGAAAAATGCCCGCCGAAGCGGGCAAATGACGTTGTCGCAGTACCCCCAAAAGGACGTAAGAGGGCGATTTCATTTTGGTCAGCCACACGTTGTTCGCCAATCGGGGCTTGCCCGATTAGGGAAAGCACGTCAGGGAGACTACGTAAGGCTGCCTCGGGGTTGGACGACGGCTTACCGTAGTGCGCGCAGCTCGGTCGCGCGTGCGCGCGCGACCCGCAGGCCGTCGGCCTGAAGCGAGAACGTGGCGGCGTCGGCTTGCTGCGAAGCGTCCGTTGCTGAGGTGTACGTCACAATGGCCGCCTGCCGCTCGCGGTGGAATCGCTCGGTGATCGGCGCACACTCGGCGGCAGCTTCGTCGGCCAGTCGCGCAGGATCGGGCACGAGATTGATATAGCGTGCGACGTGGCCATAAAGACACGTGCGGTACTGGTCGGCCGCCGCGTCGGCGGCTACCAGATGACGCTCGCGCAAGGTGGCGGCATCGGTAGCAGCAGGATGCGCCGCCGCGGGGGCTGCGTGTGGTTTCGACGGGGTGGCGCAGCCGGTGACGAGCACGGCGGCAACGACACAGAGCAGGGCCGGCGCGACAATGCGCGCGCGGGCCAAAATCGGAAACTTCCGAGTCATGAGGTAATCGAGGCCGATGGCATAAAGTCCGCGATCTCGCTATGGTAAGGGATTTGGTGGATTCGTCCCGAATCCACCGCGATTCCATCGATAACGGCGCGTACCTGTCGCGCCAATCTGACATGAGCGAATTCCAAAAAGGGCTGGTGTGGCTGCGGCGCGATCTACGCTGCACGGACAACGCGACACTGACGCAGGCGCTCACGGCGTGCCGCGAGGTGTATGTCGTCTTTGTCTTCGACACGACGATTCTCGCGAGTTTGCCGACCGACGATCGCCGGGTGGCCTTCATCCACGACAGTGTGGTGGCGCTGGCCAAGACCCTGAAGGACGCCGGGGGCGCACTGATCGTGCGTCACGGAGATCCGAGCGCAGAGATTCCTGCACTGGCGAAGTCGCTGGGTGTGCAGGCCGCCTTCGCCGGGCGCGACTATGAACCTGCCGCGGTCGTGCGTGATCGTACGGTGGCTCGCTCGCTCGACGATCTCGGCATCGTCTTCGAGACCGTCAAGGATCAGGTCATCTTCGAGGCCAGTGAGATTCTCACGGCACAGGGTGAGCCCTACAGCGTATTTACGCCTTACCAGCGGGCATGGTTGAAGCAAGTACGGCCGGTCGATCTGGCGCCGCACGGGGGCAAGCATGACCTGCAACGGCTGGCTGTACCGCCGAACGGTGACGTGACACTCCCCTCGCTCGCGTCGCTCGGCTTCGAGGTGCCCGATTCGCACCGGATGACGATCCCGGCGGGCGAGCCTGGCGCTCGCCAATTGCTGGATGACTTTCTGCCGCGCATGGCGCATTACCACGAGCGTCGCGACTATCCCGCCGTGCGCGGGCCGAGCTATCTGTCGGTGCATTTGCGTTTCGGCACGATCTCGATCCGCACGCTGGCGCGCGAAGCGCATGCGGCCATGCTGCGAGGCGGCGATGCCGGCAGCGGCGCGCAGACGTGGCTGAGCGAGTTGATCTGGCGCGAGTTCTATTTCATGATCCTGCACCACCATCCGGACGTGGTCGGGAAGGCATTCAAACCGGCTTATGACGCCATTGAATGGGCGACCGGCAAGACTGCCGATGCGAATTTTCAGGCGTGGTGTGAAGGCCGGACGGGCTATCCGCTGGTCGATGCGGCCATGCGTCAGATTAACCAGACCGGCTACATGCATAACCGGTTGCGCATGGTCACGGCAAGCTTTCTGGTCAAGGATCTGGGCATCGACTGGCGCCGGGGTGAGGCGTACTTTGCATGTGCGCTCAATGATTTCGATTTGTCGGCAAACAATGGCGGCTGGCAATGGGCGGCTTCCACCGGGTGTGACGCACAACCGTATTTCCGCATCTTCAATCCGGTGACGCAGTCTGAAAAGTTCGACCCACAGGGGCGTTTCATCCGAAAGTACGTGCCGGAGCTGGCCGATTTGCCTGACAAGGCGCTGCACTCGCCGTGGCGAGCCGATGCGCAGACGCTGCTTGACGCCAAGGTGACGCTGGGGCGCGATTATCCGCAGCCACTGGTTGCCCACGACGTGGCGCGCAAGGAAACGCTCGCACGGTACGCTGTCGTGAAGACGCCGGCCGTTTCCGGCAAACGCGACAATGACGTGGATGCTGAGTGATGACAGGGTTGGTGTATACCCCGGTCAACTTTTTCCGCGTTTGACCGTTGATACGGATAAGGCACACGAGAGGCCTGGGCTTCGGTAGCGGTTCGCAACGTCGGGGGGCGTTAGTGGGCGTCAGGGAGGAAGCAGTAAAACAGCGAGAAGTGCTCGGAAACGAGCGAGGGCAAGGCCAAAACCACACGGAGAAGCTGGAAAAATCCTTTGCCGCGCAGACGGCAGCTTCACCATACGGGGTTAGCGATGAGCGAGTGCCCGGAACGTCAGCGTTCCGGGCATTTTTTTATGGCAAATCAGCGTGTCTGACGTTGGGCGGTCGCCGCCAGTACGATCCAGACCGCCAGGTTGAACGGCAGCGTGAAGTAGGGCCACCCCAGCGAGCCGAGCGCCTGACCGAGCGCCACGCAGAGAATGCTCGCCAGAGCGGCGCCCGCGAAGCGCAGGGTTGGACGGCGGCCGAATACGCCCAGACCGAGGGCGGCAAGAAACGCATTGACGCCGATGCCACCGGCTTGTCCAGCCATCGCGGCCCATACCGTCGCCAGCGCAGTAAGGCTGAACCAGACAGCGATACCGGCTGCCAGCGCCCATAACGTGGCGCGGGCATTCCAGAGCGCCAGCAAATACCAAGTGAGCAGACCCAGCACCAGCGGCCCGACGAAGACGGCCTGACCGACCGAGCAAAAGACGAAGCCGGGCGTGCCCGTGTCGCAGGTGGGTGCCCCCGTGCGCGGCAACAGCGCCAACCATGGCTGCAGACCCCAGGTGAGCGCCATGACGCCCACAAACGGGCCGGTCAGGGCTGGAAGCCGGTAGCGGGCGAGCATGACCGTCATGAAGACTGTCAGGCAGACGCAAACCGCCAGCCACGTGACGAACGCGGCGTCTGGCTGCCATAGGGCGCCGAACGCAATACCCGTCAGCGCGGCGTTGTATCCCAATAGCCCGCTGCGGCGTTGCTCGCGTGGCAGTCGCAGGGCGATCGCCAAACATGACGCGGAGACGCTCGCGGCTAGCCCGGAAAGGGCTGCCGGCAAGTCGGCGAGGGCGAGTACGGCGAGCAACAACACGCCGATGCCTGCCGACGGAATGAAGTAGATCTGTGCGAAGTTTGCGACCGGCCCGTGAAGCTCTGCGATCAACCAATGGCGCTCCCCTTCGGCGCGCGGCAAGGCCTGTGAGGCCGCTGATGCAGGCATGGCAGAGGGGCGGGGCATTGGCATGGGTGGACGACAGCAACGCAGGCTGAGGTGAGAGGGGTTCGCGGTGTGTCAGGCGCCCGAATGGACCGAGCAGCCCATACGGCAGGCGAGCGATGGGCGCGAGCTTACGCCGAACCGGCATGTCCGGGCTGGGTAGCTCGTTATAGTGGGTATTTGGGGCGGTATCGGGTATGAAGCGGCGACTGCTAGCGGCGCCTGGAAACGCAAAACCCGCGCACGCAGGCGCGGGTTTTGTTCGACGATTGTTGCTGCGCGGGGCTTACTTGCCGCCGCCCTTAGCCGGTTTGACGGCCCAACTGTCCTTGAGCGACACGATGCGGTTGAACACTGGCTTGCCCGGCGCCGAATCGTAGCGGTCGGCGACGAAGTAGCCATGGCGCTCGAACTGCACGCGATCTTCCGGCGCCACGTTCAGCAGGCCCGGTTCGACAAAGGCCTGCGTAACGCGCTTGGCGTTCGGATTGATGGCGTCGAGGAAGTTCTTGTCGCCGGCGTCCGGATTCGGATCGAGGAACAGGCGGTCGTAGATGCGCACCTCGGCGGCGACGGCATGCAGCGCGCTCACCCAATGGATGTTGCCCTTGACCTTGTAGTTGTCCGCGCCCGGCGTGCCCGAACGGCTGTCTTCGAAGTAGTTGCAATGCACGGCCGTAACGTTGCCGTCGGCATCGGTATCGAAGCCCGTGCACTCCACGACGTAACCATAGCGCAGACGCACCTTGTTGCCCGGGAACAGACGGAAGAAGCCCTTCACCGGCTCTGCCTGAAAGTCTTCACGCTCGATCCACAGCTCGCGCGAGATCGGGAACGTGCGCATGCCACGCTCCGGAAAGTGCGGGTGCACCGGCGCCTGACAGTCTTCCTGCTGGCCTTCCGGATAGTTGTCGATGATGAGCTTGAGCGGGTCGAGCACGGCCGTCGCGCGCGCCGCTTTCGGGTCGAGATCGTCGCGCAGGGCTTGCTCGAGAATGCTCATGTCGATCCACGACGCCGACTTCGCGACACCGATGCGCTCGCAGAACAACTGCAGGCTTTCCGGCGAGAAGCCGCGACGGCGCAGGCCGACGAGCGTGGGCATGCGCGGGTCGTCCCAACCGTCGACGTGATGGTCGGTGACCAGTTGGCGCAGCTTGCGCTTGCTTGTGATCGCGTAAGTCAGTTGCAGACGCGCAAATTCGATCTGCTGCGGCGTCGGACGCGTGAACATGCCGGCATCGGCCAACTCACCCAGCACCCAGTCGTAGAACGGACGCTGATCTTCGAACTCCAGCGTGCACAGGCTGTGCGTGATGTTCTCGATAGCGTCTTCGAGCGGGTGCGCGTAGGTGTACATCGGGTAGATGCACCAGGCGTCGCCCGTACGATGGTGATGCGCGTGACGAATACGATAGATGGCCGGATCGCGCAGGTTGATGTTCGGCGAGGCCATGTCGATCTTGGCGCGCAACACATGCGTGCCGTCAGCGAACTCTCCCGCACGCATACTACGGAACAGGTCGAGGTTCTCTTCGATCGTGCGATTGCGGAACGGCGAATCCTTGCCCGGCTCGGTGAGCGTGCCACGGTTGGCGCGCATGTCGTCGGCGCTCTGGCTGTCGACGTATGCCTTACCGCGCTGAATCAGGATCTCAGCGGCTTGGTAGAGCTTTTCGAAGTAGTCGCTCGCGAAATAGAGGTGTTCCTTCTGCGGCGTCTCATAGCTAAAACCGAGCCACTTGACCATGTCAATGATCGAGTCGACGTATTCGGTTTCTTCCTTCTCGGGATTGGTGTCGTCGAAGCGCAGATGACACACGCCGCCGTAGTCGCGAGCCACGCCGAAGTTCACGCAAATGGCTTTGGCGTGACCGATGTGCAGATAGCCGTTCGGCTCCGGCGGGAAGCGCGTTTCGACGCGCTGGCCCCATTTGCCCGAGCGATTGTCTTCGTCAATGATGTTGCGGATGAAGTTGGATGCCGCGTTCAGCTCTGTGCTCATGCCTGTCCAGTGTTCGGAGTTTGGCGAATATTCTACCGTACCGCATTGCACCACGGGCGAGCGTTCACGCGTCAACGCCGCGTGAGACGGTGGTGAGGCGAAAAATTCACTCGGAGAGTGGCGGGGAAGCGGGGCGGGGAAAGCGTGGGAAGGCGGTGAAGATGGCCGGCGCCTCGCGAGCGCGGGATGCCGGCCATCGGGCGTTACACGTTCGGTACCTGGACTGCCGTGCGCTGCCCCGGCCAGTTGGCGTAGGACAGTAGCCAGAGAGAGATGATGTTCACGACCGGAATGAAGGCCAATATCGTGAACCATGGCGACAGGCCGAGCCGGGTCAGAATGCGCCAGACGGGAACCCCAACGAGCACGATAGCGACGAGCAAGCCAATAAGACTGGACATACGATATCTCCCGAAAGTCCCGCCGGCGGCGGGTCGTGACGCCAAGTATATATATAGCGACGGCGCGCCGTCGCCGCGCCCGGATTGTTCTATCCTGAAAACACTGCCGGTGCTGCCGGCGGCCTGTGAGTAACCCTCAAGGGAGGACATCATGGAACTGCACCTCCACTCGCATCGCTACACGCACCGCTCGCCTGATTGGATGGCCGCCGCCGTCGCCGGTTTTGTCGCCTGCGCCTTCTTTTCCGCGGTGGAAATGCTCATGGTGCTGCTGGTTTCCGGCCAGAGCCCGTGGGTGCCACCCCGCATGGTCGCGGCCATCGTGCTAGGGCCCGGCATTCTGTCGCAGCCGGCCACGTTCGACGTTTCCATCGTCGCCATGGCGCTCATGGTCCACGCGGCCATCGGCGTCGTGCTGGGCGTGGTGCTCGGGGCCATCATTGCGCCCTTCCGGCTGGACTCGGATGTGGTCACGGTGTCGGCGGCAGGGGCGGTCTTCGGGCTGGTCGTATATGCCGTCAACTTTTACGTGATGACGCAGTTGTTCCCGTGGTTCATCGAGTCGC
The DNA here is from genome assembly GCA_031291335.1 of Pandoraea sp. Lineage (GTDB taxonomy): Bacteria > Pseudomonadota > Gammaproteobacteria > Burkholderiales > Burkholderiaceae > Pandoraea. The sequence goes on from JARLJF010000016.1 coordinate 55,989, forward strand.
GCGGCTGGACGATGCTTGCCGGACACGTGATCTTTGGCGCGTTCGCGGGCTACATGTATTGGGTGCTCGCCCAAATCGACGACCGCACGGCGACGCCCTAGCCACAGTACAGTGTTGGGATGCTTTGATGCGCGGGCAGGATTTTTCTGTTATCATTCGCCAACTGTGCTCATTTTTCCGTCATCTTCGGATTGAATGGGTAACAGTCACCCGTGGCATGAATTGCCGGGCAGGTTCAGACCCCGTCCGGAGATAGCCAACGTGTGGCACGATTATCACTACACATGTGCCGCACGACCGTGCTACCGCATGTCACCCTGAATGATTGGCGCGATTCCACGTGACCAACATTCTTGCCGCCGCCCTGGACCGGGCGGCAGTGCATCGTTCCCCGAACAGGAAGTCGTACACAGAACGCCCCCATTGCGCCTTACGTTGCGCAGTGACGGTGTGCATGTGGTCTTGCGCCGCATGCAGCGTTCAGCAGTGTTGTCTGTCGTATGTCAGTCACGCGAATGTCGTGTGTCTGTCACATTTGACGGATACGCTGCGTGCACTTCACGGAAACATTTGTGCAAATCTGCACTCTCATCACCGTAAGCCGATTCGAGAGGGATAGTTATTAGTCAAATTTTATGCAGTAAGAAGGATACAAAATGAAAACAGCGCAATATCAAGAATTCCAGTACAGCGTCCGTGCGGTGGAGCGTGACAACGCCCGCTGGGACGCGTTCTACGAGATTCACCGCCCGACCAACCGAGGGATGGAAAAAGTGGGCGCCTATCAGGTTCAGAGCGCCTACGGCTTTGCAACGCAAGGTTTCGCCCTTGACGACGCCGAGCGTAATGCCCGTGCCGACATCGAGCAGGGCATCGTCTACTACCAGTAAGTCCGATCCCCCATTCATTCCATGTGCGCGATGCTGGCATCGTCGCTTTGCGACGGTGCTATAGTCCCGCCTTTCGCAACGCGAGGCTGGAGAGTCGGGAATGGAATGGATGTGCAAGTCGTTCGACGAGTTGGGCAGCACACTGCTTTACCGCATTCTGGCGGCGCGAAATGCCGTGTTCGTGGTCGAGCAACAATGCCCGTATCAGGACATCGACGGACGTGATTCGCCTAGCCTGCATCTCGTCGCGCAAGTGCGCGACGCGTCGGATCAGCCGCAGATTGCCGCGTATCTGCGTCTGCTGCCGCCGGGGCTTGCCTACGACGAGGCATCGATCGGACGTGTGATCACGGCGTCGTCGCATCGTGGTACCGGACTCGGGCGCGAGTTGCTGGCCCGGGCGGTTGCCATTGCCGAGGCGCAGTGGCCGTCGGCCGCGCTACGCATCGGCGCCCAGGCTCACCTCGAAGCGTTTTATGGCGCGTTCGGGTTCGTCAAGGCCAGCGAGCCGTACGACGAAGACGGCATCATGCATATCGAAATGCTGCGCGCACCGGCAGCCCAATGACAGTGCAATAGCAGTGCAATATCGGCCGGGCCTTCGCGCCCGGCACTACAATACCTCCCATCGCAGTTCTCCCGTTTCCCGACACATGGCCTTGTATTCCATCACGGGCGCCCAACTGGCGTTCGGTCACGTAGCATTGCTCGACAATGCCGATTTTTCGCTCGAAGCCGGTGAGCGCGTCGGGCTTATCGGGCGCAATGGCGCAGGTAAGTCGTCGCTGCTCAAGATCGTCGCGGGCCTGACCGTGCCCGACGACGGGCTGGTCGCCCGCCAGGCCGCACTCAATACGGTCTATGTGCCGCAAGAGCCCGAATTCGATCCCGATCAGTCAGTGTTCGACGCCGTCGCCCTCGGCCTCGGCGACGTGCACATTCTGCTCTCCGACTACGATCGCACGGCCGAAGCGCTCGCTGTCGCCCCCGACGGCGCTGAGCACGACGCGTTGCTCGCGCGTCTCAATACATTGCAGTCGTCGCTCGACGTCGCCGATGCCTGGCAAGTCAAGACGCGGGTCGAGACGACCGTCGCACAGCTCGGGCTCGACGGACATGCGCGCGTGGGCGCACTCTCCGGCGGGATGCAAAAGCGTGTTTCGCTTGCGCAGGCGTGGGTGGCCAAACCCGACGTTCTGCTGCTCGACGAGCCGACCAACCACCTCGATTTCGAAGCGATCCGCTGGCTCGAAGAGCTGCTCATCGGCTATCGCGGCGCGCTGCTGTTCATCACTCACGATCGCAGTTTCCTCGACCGCGTTGCTACGCGCATCGTCGAACTCGATCGCGGACGTTTGCTCTCATACCCCGGCAACTTCACGCAGTATCAGGAACGCAAGGCCGCACAGCTCGAAGTGGAACGGGTGGAGAACGACAAGTTCGACAAGCTGCTCGCGCAGGAAGAGGTGTGGATTCGCAAGGGCGTCGAAGCGCGTCGTACGCGCAGTGTGTCGCGTATCGAGCGTTTGAAAACGATGCGTAACGAGCGCGCCGAGCGTCGTGAGCTTCAGGGCAATGTGCGCATGGACGTGGCGCAGGCAGAGAAGTCCGGCAAGATCGTGGCGGAACTGACCAACGTCACGAAGTCGTATGGCGACCGTGTCATCGTGCGTGACTTTACGGCGACTCTCATGCGCGGCGACAAGGTCGGCCTCGTCGGCCCGAACGGCGTCGGCAAGACGACGATGCTCAAGCTCATCCTCGGGGAGATCGTGCCGGATAGCGGACAGATTCGCGTCGGCACCAATCTTCAGGTGGCGTATTTCGATCAGATGCGGGCGCAGCTCGATCCCGAGCGGAGTCTGCTCGACACGATCAGTCCGGGCAGTGACTGGATCGAAATCAGCGGCGTGCGCAAGCACGTCATGAGTTATCTCGGCGACTTCCTGTTCTCGCCGGAGCGCGCACGTTCACCCGTGAAGTCGCTCTCGGGCGGCGAACGAAACCGCCTGCTGCTCGCACGCTTGTTTGCACGCCCGGCCAATGTGCTGGTGCTTGACGAACCGACCAACGATCTGGATATCCCGACCCTCGAACTGCTCGAAGAATTGCTCGAGGACTATAGCGGCACGGTATTCCTCGTGAGCCACGACCGAACGTTCCTGGATAACGTGGTGACCTCGGTCATCGCCGCCGAGGGCGACGGCAACTGGCGCGAGTATGTCGGCGGGTTCACCGACTGGCAGGTGCAGAGCGATCGCTCTGCCGCGCTTGCGGCGCAGCGTGCCCCGGCCGACGACATCGCCAAAGAGGCACCGAGCGCAACGAAGCGCAACGCCAATCGCACCGTCAAGCTGAGCTACAAGGAACAGCGCGAACTCGACGGGCTGCCTGAGCGCATGGCGGCACTGGAGGCCGAGCAGAAGGACGCTGCCGCGAAGATCGAAGAGGGTTCGATCTTTGTGAAAGATCCGGCTGCAGGGGCGGCGTTGTCCGAACGTTTCGAGGCCATTGAACTGGAATTGCTCGAAGCGCTCGAACGCTGGGAAGTGCTCGAGGCCAAGCAGCGCGGCGAAAACGCGTAAGCGCGGGCAACCGGACGCGCCGCCGGATCTCCGGCCGCACGGCGTGGACCGGTAGGTGTTGTCACTCGATCGCATCGAGAGTGACAGTACAATAGACCGCGATTCATCAGGCGCGGCTCGCCTCCCGGACCACCCATGCCGGGCGCTGAGCGTACCGAGAGTGCCCATTATGTGGGCGCCGCAACTCAAGTTGTTGATCCGGCGTCACTTTTCTCATGTGTTAATGGGTTTTCCCCGTGGTTGTCCACAGGATATGTGGATAATCGCTGGGTGTCGTACCCCAATTCAGTCACGCTATGTCGAAAAAAAATACGCCTGCCCAATACAGCGAAGCGTCCATCAAGGTCCTGAAGGGCCTTGAGCCGGTCAAGCAGCGCCCGGGCATGTACACCCGCACCGAAAATCCGCTGCACATCATTCAGGAAGTCATCGACAACGCGTCGGACGAAGCGCTCGGTGGTTTCGGCAAGCAGATTCTCGTCACGCTGAACAAGGATGGTTCGGTGAGCGTCGAAGACGACGGCCGAGGCATTCCCGTTGGCATTCACCCGGAAGAGGGCGTGCCGGTTGTCGAAATCGTGTTCACGCGTCTGCATGCGGGCGGCAAGTTCGATAAGGCCGCCGGTGGTGCCTACACCTTCTCGGGTGGCTTGCACGGCGTTGGCGTGTCGGTAACGAATGCCCTTGCCACCCGCCTGGCCGTGACGGTCTGGCGCGACGGCCAGGTCTCCGAACTTGAATTTGCCGACGGCGGTAACGTCAATGTGGCGCTGCACTCGCGTGCCGCACAACGCGGCGAGAAGAAGAGCGGCACGCGTGTCACCGTCTGGCCGGACACGAAGTATTTCGATAATCCGACGCTGCCGCTGGGCGAACTGCAACGCTTGCTGCGCTCGAAAGCCGTGCTGTTGCCGGGCGTGCGTGTCACGTTGCGTCAGGAGAAGAACGGCGAAGAGCAGACGTGGTGCTACGAGCACGGTCTGCGCGGCTATCTGGTCGAATCGCTGGGCGGCGCCGAGCCGCTCATTCCGTTGTTCGAAGGCGAGCGTTTTGCCGATGGTAATGAAGACAGCTTCGCCGAAGGCGAGGGCGCTGCCTGGGTCGTGGCATGGACCGAAGACGGTGCACCGGTGCGCGAGTCGTATGTCAACCTGATCCCGACGCCCGCAGGCGGCACGCACGAATCGGGGCTGCGCGAAGGGCTCTTTCAAGCCGTGCGCGGCTTTATCGAACTACACAATCTTCAGCCCAAGGGCGTGAAGCTGCTGCCGGAAGACGTCTTCTCGCGGGTGTCGTTCGTGCTGTCCGCGAAGGTGCTCGATCCGCAGTTCCAGGGGCAGATCAAGGAGCGTCTGAACAGCCGCGATGCCGTGCGTCTCGTGTCGTCGTTCACGCGTCCTGCGCTCGAATTGTGGCTCAACCATCACGTTGAGCATGGCAAGAAGCTTGCCGAACTCGTGATTCGTCAGGCGCAGGCGCGCACGCGTGCCGGCCAGAAGATCGAAAAGAAGAAGAGTTCTGGCGTGGCCGTATTGCCCGGCAAACTGACCGATTGCGAGACCGAAGACATTACACGCAACGAACTGTTCCTGGTCGAGGGCGACTCGGCGGGCGGCTCGGCGAAGATGGGGCGTGACAAGGAATTTCAGGCGATTCTGCCGCTGCGTGGCAAGGTCCTCAACACATGGGAAACCGAGCGCGACAGGCTCTTCGCGAACAACGAAGTGCATGACATCGCCGTGGCAATCGGGGTCGATCCGCACGGGGCGAACGACACGCCTGATCTATCGAATCTGCGCTACGGCAAGATCTGCATCCTCTCCGATGCCGATGTCGACGGTTCGCACATTCAGGTGCTGTTGCTCACGCTGTTCTTCCGCCATTTCCCGCAATTGATCGCGACGGGGCACGTGTATGTGGCTCGTCCGCCGCTGTACCGTGTCGATGCGCCGGCACGTGGCAAGAAGCCCGCGCAGAAGCTCTACGCGCTGGATGAAGGCGAACTCGAAGCGATCCTCGACAAGCTGCGCAAGGACGGCGTGCGAGAATCGGCATGGTCGATCAGCCGCTTCAAGGGGCTGGGTGAAATGAGCGCCACGCAGTTGTGGGAAACGACCATGAATCCCGACACGCGCCGCTTGAGCCCGGTGGCCCTCGGTAGCCTCGACTTCGATGCGACCGTGACACGCATGAACATGCTCATGGGCAAGGGGGAAGCTGCGCAGCGTCGCAGTTGGCTCGAGGCCAAGGGCAATGAAGTGGAAGCCGACATCTGAGCGGCTGAGCAGGCGTCGTTCCAACGGCGGGAGCCTCACGCATGGGCAGACCAGCGTGAGCGCTCACATAGTGGGATAATCCAACCTTCACCCTACCGGGAGTCGCGTTATGTTGCGTTCTATGCGTTGCATTTTCGTGCCGCTACTGCTTGCTGGCGCAAGCGTCACTGCTTTGGCACAGTCGGCTCAGCCGCGCGTCTTCTTCGTTGCCCCCACGAACGGTGCAACGGTTTCGAACCCCGTAGTGGTCAAGTTCGGCGTCGAGGGAATGGCGATCAAACCGGCGGGCGACATGACGCCCAACACCGGTCATCACCACCTCATCATCGACGGCGATCCCATTCCGGCAGGTCAGGTTGTCCCCACCGACGACGCGCACCTGCATTTTGGCAAAGGCCAGACCGAGACGACCGTCAATTTGACGCCGGGGGATCACACGTTGACGATGCAGTTCGCCAACGGTGCGCACCAGTCGTACGGTCCGGCCATGAGCCAGACGATCAAGGTGCATGTCAAAGGTCAGCAATAACAAGGTTTCGACGGCGGACCGCATTCGAGCGCTCCGCCGACATTTCTCTCTGCGCACGTTCGCAGGGCCTGCGCTGGCAGCCGCGCTGCTTGCCGCCACGCCGCTTGCGCACGCCGAACTCTATGGTTACGTCGACGAAAATGGTGTCGCGCATCTGGCGGCCCGCAAGCTCGATGCGCGCTACCGACTGGTCGTGAGTTCGGGCGGCAATGTCGACCTGCGTTCGTCGCAGAGCGGCGTTGTCAGCGGTGCAGATCGCTCGCGTCTGTACGACGCCCTCGCACGTCATCCCAATCTGAAAAAGCTGGCACCTGTGATTGCGCAGGCGGCAAAGCGTTACCAAGTGGACGCTGCGTTGCTCAAAGCGGTCATTGCGGCCGAATCGGGATTCGACAGCGCTGCGGTATCGCCCAAAGGTGCCGTCGGGCTGATGCAGGTGCTTCCCGCTACCGGCGAGCGTTACGGCGTGCGTGCCGATGCGCAGCGCACGGTCGCGGACAAGCTCACCGATCCGCGCATCAACGTGCTCACCGGCGCTCGCTATTTGCGTGATTTGCAGGCACGTTATCCCGATCGCCTTGAGCTTGTTCTGGCCTCGTATAACGCCGGTGAGGGCGCCGTGGCGCGCCATGCCGACCAGATTCCGCCCTACGCGGAGACGCGTGATTACGTCGCTGCCGTGCTGGAACTCTATCGACGCTTCAATCCCGACGCACCGGACGCTGCGCCTGGTGGTGTGATCCAGGCGAGCGGTGGTGCGGGGCAAGTGGGCCGTGCCCGCGTGAGCGGTTCGCGCGACGGCCGAATTCACGTCATTCTGGGTGCGCCATCCGGCCTGCCCGTTGTGCCTGCTACTATGCCGAACGCGTCAATCCGTGAATCGGCGCCAGGGGCACTGTCTTCTGCACCGTCGACCGACTGAGGCGCCACGTCGCGGGCGTCATGGCTGGCGGCTCGCAAGTCCGGTAGCTTTGCCGTCGCATGCCGGTTCCGCGGGGCTTGATGCTCGGATTCCTCTGAAATGTGAGCGGACTCTTCCTGATTTCCGCTTCCTCAGCGCTGAAAATACGTCTCGCTTTGCCAATTGGACGTGTTTTTGCCGAAATGTGCCGACGAGCTTGGTATGATCTCGCGGTCAACGTCCACCCGAACTCTCGTCAAACGTTCGCAGCAAACCCACAGGTTTTATGGAACAAGTAGAAGATCTCTTTACGCAACCGTCGGATGACGACACGCTGACGCTCGGCGCGTATGCCGAGCGAGCTTATCTGGACTACGCAATCAGCGTGGTCAAAGGCCGTGCACTGCCGGATGTCTGCGACGGCCAGAAGCCGGTACAGCGCCGCATTCTGTTCGCGATGAACGAAATGGGCCTCGCGTCCGACGCCAAGCCGGTGAAGTCGGCGCGTGTGGTCGGCGATGTGCTCGGCAAGTTTCACCCGCACGGCGACCAGTCCGCCTATGACGCGTTGGTGCGTCTCGCGCAGGATTTCTCGATGCGCTATCCGCTCATCGACGGCCAGGGCAACTTCGGCTCCCGCGACGGTGATGGCGCGGCGGCCATGCGTTACACCGAAGCGCGCCTGACGCCGATCGCGAAGCTGTTGCTCGACGAAATCGATGCGGGCACAGTGGACTTCGTGCCGAACTACGATGGCTCGACGGAAGAGCCGCGTCTGTTGCCGGCTCGCCTGCCGTTCGTGTTGCTCAACGGCGCATCGGGCATCGCCGTGGGGTTGGCGACGGAAATTCCGTCGCACAATCTGCGCGAAGTCGCGTCGGCGGCGGTCGCACTGATCCGCAATCCGAAGCTCGACGACACCGAGTTGATGGCGCTCGTGCAGGGCCCTGACTTCCCGGGCGGTGGCCAGTTGATCTCGAGCGCGGCGGAAATTCGTGCCGCCTACGAGAGCGGTCGCGGCAGTCTCAAGATGCGTGCGCGCTGGAAGATCGAAGAAATGGCGCGCGGCCAGTGGCAAGCCGTGGTGTACGAGCTGCCGCCGAATACTTCGGGTCAGAAGGTGCTCGAGGAAATCGAGGAAATCACCAATCCGAAGGTCAAGCTCGGCAAGAAGACGCTTACGCCCGAGCAGCAGAACCTCAAGCAGTCGGTACTCGGCATGCTCGACACTGTGCGCGATGAATCGGGCAAGGACGCCCCCGTGCGTCTGGTGTTCGAGCCGAAGTCGAGCCGCATCGACCAGCAAGAGTTCATCACGATGCTGCTCGCGCACACGAGCCTGGAGTCGAGTGCGTCCGTCAACCTCGTGATGGTCGGGGCCGACGGCCGTCCGGCGCAAAAGTCGTTGCGCGACATCATCACCGAGTGGATCGGCTTCCGCTTCGAGACCGTCACGCGCCGTTCGCGCCATCGTCTGGGCAAGGTCGACGACCGCATTCATATTCTTGAAGGGCGGATGATCGTCTTCCTGAATATCGACGAAGTCATTCGCATCATTCGCGAGTCGGAAGAGCCGAAGGCCGCGCTGATGAGCGCGTTCAAGTTGAGTGAGCGTCAGGCGGAAGACATTCTGGAAATCCGCCTGCGTCAGTTGGCGCGTCTGGAAGCGATCAAGATCGAGCAGGAACTTGCGTCGTTGCGCGACGAGAAGGCAAAGCTCGAAGAGTTGCTCGCCAACGACAGCACAATGAAGCGTTTGATCATCAAGGAAATCGAAACCGACGCGAAGCAGTTCGGCGATGATCGCCGCACGCTGATTCAGGAAGAAAAGCGTGCCGTTGCAGAAGCACGCGTGGTCGACGAGCCGGTGACGGTCGTGGTGTCCGCCAAGGGCTGGGTGCGCGCACTCAAGGGCCACGGTCTGGACGCCCAGAGCTTCTCGTTCAAGCAGGGCGATGCCCTGTACGGCGCATTCGAATGCCGCACCGTCGATCCGTTGATCGCGTGGGGCAGCAATGGCCGGGTCTACTCGGTGGCGGTGGCCCAACTGCCGGGCGGGCGTGGAGATGGCGTGCCGCTGACCTCGCTGATCGAACTGGAATCGGGTTCGCGCTTGCTGCACTACTACGCGGCATCGAGTGAACAGCCGCTGTTGCTGGCTACGTCGGCGGGCTTCGGCTTCACGACGAAGCTGGGCGATATGGTTAGCCGCGTGAAGGCCGGCAAGTCGTTCATGACCATCGACGACGGTGCTGAGCCGCTGGCCCCGACGCCGATCTGGCAAGGCGCGAGTGCTGTGGCCTGTCTGTCGAGCGATGGTCGTCTGCTCGTGTTCGGCATGGACGAGATGAAGTCGCTCACGGGCGGCGGGCGCGGTGTCACGCTGATCGGGCTCGACGACAAGCAGACGCTGGTGTCGGCTGTGCCGATCAGTCAAGCCGGTGTCACGGTGTACGGCGAAGTTCGTGGTGGCAAGCTGCAGTCCGAGACACTCTCGGGCGCGTCACTGGCGCCGAATATTGGCAAGCGTGCCCGTAAGGGACGCTCGCCTGCGGTCAAATTCGCGACATTCAAACCGCGTTCGCTCGAGCCGGTATTGCCGGCCGCGCCTTCGGCATCCTGACGGGAGTCACGCATGAGCGTTTATGCCTTTAGCCTGTTCTTGCATCTGGTAAGCGTTGCCGTCTGGATCGGGGGGATGTTCTTTGCGCTGGCCTGCCTGCGGCCGGCGTCTTCCGAACTCTCGCCGCAGCAACGCCTGCCGCTGTGGGAGGCGGCGCTCACGCGCTTCTTCACATGGGTAGGCGTGGCCATCGTGGTGATCTTGCTGTCTGGCGGTCACATGATGCTCAGCATGGGCGGCCTGCACGCCCGTTGGCCCGTGCATGCCATGGCAGGCATCGGTGTGTTGATGATGCTCGTCTTCGGCCACATTCGCTTTGCCCTGTTCCCGCGCCTTCAACGTGCGGTGCAGGCGCAGTCGTGGCCGGATGGCGCGGCTGCAGTGAATGGCATCCGTCGGCTGGTGATTCTCAATCTCGTGCTGGGCATCGTCGTTATCGGTCTGGCGGCCTCGGTGCGCGGCTGATACCGCGCCACGGTCCTTCAGCCTCAGCCTGCCGGCTGACGCGTCTCGTGAAGACTGCCAGCCACTTCGTGACACATCGCGACAAACGCCAGCACTAACGGGCTGGCGTCGTCGCGACGCTTGGCCAGCAGCAAGGGCGCATGGGCATCGGGCTCGCTGAGGTCCATGAAGCATGCCCCCTCAATCTGAATGCACCGCACGGCGGCTGGGAGTACTGCAACCCCCAGTCCGCTCGCCGCGAGCGCGACGATCGTCGTCGACTCGCGCGCTTCCTGTACAACGCGTGGCGTAAATCCCGCGCGCTCACACATCCGCCGAATCTTCCCGTCGACCGCCGTACCGACATCATGCGGATGCATGATGAACGCCTCATTAGCCAGATCCGCAATGGATAGGCGCTTGCGTCCTGACAGTGCGTGGCCCTGATGCAGGACCACGACCAGCGCTTCGTCAATCAACGTTTCGAAACTCAATCCCACCACCGGTGGTGCATCTTCCGCCTGACGCAGCAGACCGATGTCGAGCGTGCGCTCGGCGAGCGCGTCTCGTTGGCGCTCCGACGGAGATTCGCTCAGCGTCAGCGTGACGCGCGGATACCGCTGACGGTAGCTGGTGAGCACGCGTTTCATCAGATTCGTCATGGGTGCGGAGGTCGTGAATGCGATGCGCAATTCCCCGGCGTCCAACCCTGCAATTTGCTGCACTTCCAGGCGGGCGGCATCGGCATCTGCGAGGATCTGACGCGCTCGCACGAGAAACGCGCGTCCAGCCGTCGTCAGGAAGACACGTCGCTGCGAGCGTTCGAAGAGCGGGACGCCAAGCTCTTCCTCCAGCGCTCGAATCTGCATGGAGAGCGGTGGTTGCCCGATATTGAGCCTTTGCGCCGCACGGCTGAAATGCAACTCTTCAGCGACGGTGACGAAGTAACGGAGATGACGCAGTTCCATAGGTCGGCCCTCGATTGATCTGTTTTATATATGGAAATATCGCTTAAATATATATTTGACGTGGGGTAACGGCAAACTTATGATTCGTTGTATACATTTCACCCATGGCGCGCGCGAGGCGAGCCAGGACCATGGCATCAACGAACTCCCTTCCTCTTTCCAGCGGCGCATCGGCCGGTAGCGCGTCTGCACCCAAGCTTCCGGCGGGCGTTGCCCGTGGCACGGCTGAATACGCTGTCATCAGCAGGGCGCTCTTTTTCGGTGGCTTTTCGACGTTTGCGCAGTTGTACTGCATGCAGTCGCTGTTGCCGCTGCTGACCACCACGTTCGGCATCACACCGGCGCAGGCCAGTTGGTCGGTTTCGGCAGCCACGATGATGATGGCGCTGGGGTTGCTCGTGACCTGTGTCGCCGCAGATCGCGTGAGCCGCAAGCGGATGATGACGATCGCGCTACTCAGTTCGTCGGTACTCACTCTGGCGAGTGCGTTCTCCACCAACTTCGAGACGGTCGTGATTCTCGGCGCCCTCAAAGGGCTGGCGCTCTCGGGATTGCCGGCCATCGCGATGGCATACCTGAGCGAAGAGATCGATCAGCGCTCGCTCGGTATGTCGATGGGGCTATACATCGGCGGCAACATTCTTGGTGGCATGGTCGGGCGCGTGATGGCCGCGTTCGTGGCGGACATGTTCTCGTGGCGTGTGTCGGTCGCGGTGATCGGCCTCGTGTGTCTGGTGATGGGGTTGGAGTTCGCTCGCAGCCTGCCGCATTCACGCCGCTTCACCCCGCGTCACATGACCGTGCGCGAAGCCATCGGCCATGCGCGTCGCCATCTGGGTGACCCGGCGCTGTTGGGGCTATACCTGTTCGCCGGGCTGATGATGGGCAGCTTCGTGAGCGTCTACAACTACCTCGGCTTCCATCTGGCGGCGTCACCGTTTCATCTGCCTCACGCAGCGATCGGCGCGATTTTCACGATGTACCTGATCGGTGTGGTTGGCTCGTTCATCGCGGGGCCGTTGTCCGACCGCGTGGGCCGTCCCCGTCTGTTGTGGGTGCTGGTCGCCCTGTCCCTCGTGGGGCTCGTCACGATGCTTTCCGCGCAAGTGCTGGGCGTGGTCATCGGGCTGGCGATCTTCACATTCGGCTTCTTCGGCGCGCATACCGTCGCCAGCAGTTGGGTGGGACGCCGCGCGACGGAAGGGCGCGCGATTGCCTCGGCGCTGTATCTGTTCTTCTACTATCTGGGCTCCAGCCTGTTGGGCAGCTTCTCGGGCGTGATGCTCAAGTCGCACGGTTGGCAGGGAGTCGTGGCGTTGCTCGCCGTGGCGGTTGTCCTGTCGCTGGCTGTCGCAATTGCCATGCGTCGCACTTATGGCAGCGGCAAGCCACTCTGAGCCGCACGCATGACGGCGGGACGAAGAAGACACGTCCGCCGCATCCGATGCATCCGCCGCATCGCCAATAAAACAACAGCCACCCGAGGGTGGCTGTTGTCGTTGATGCGTGAGGATGGCCGCAGAGCGGCCCATCTCATACCCCTCGGTCGTTACGCGAGTTCGGCGATCAGTTCGATCTCGACGCATGCGCCCAACGGAATCTGCGCAACGCCGAAGGCTGAGCGCGCGTGCTTGCCGGCATCGCCGAACACTTCCGCGATCAGTTCCGAAGCGCCGTTCGTCACCAGGTGCTGGTCGGTGAATTCCTGCGTCGAGTTGACGAGGCTCATCAGCTTTACGACGCGCTTGACCTTGTTCAGGTCGCCCGTGTGGGCGTGCAGCGTGGCGATCAGCTCGATGGCGACGGCACGGGCGGCCGCCTTGCCTTCGTCGACGCTCACGTCCTTGCCGAGCTTGCCGGTCCAGATCTTGCCATCCTTCTTCGGCAGATGGCCCGAGAGGAACACGGTATTGCCGGTTTGTGCGCTCATCACGTAAGCGGCAGCGGGGGCGCCGGCGCTCGGCAGTTCGATACCCAATTGCTTCAGTTTGTCGTAGACGGACATGTACGGCTTCCTTGCAGGTGCGTTGAATCGGACCGTTCGATCGCTTGGATCGGTGCGATAGGTCGGTGACAGGCTGGTGCGGCGACGCGCGTCAGATACGAAATCGAGGGCCGACCCGAATTCCCTTCAGGCCGGTACCGTCGGCAGGTCAGGCAGCGCGACGCGTGAGCGCGTCGGTGACCAGGGCGCCCAGCTTCGCAACGCCCACCTCGATTTTCTCGGGCGGCACGGTGACGAACGACAACCGCAGCGTATTCGATTGCGGCGTGCCGACGTAGAACGGCGCGCCGGGCACGAACGCCACATGCTGCGCAATCGCTTTTTCCAGCAACTGCATGGTGTCGATGCCAGCGGGCAATGTCAACCAGATGAACATGCCGCCAGCCGGCGTGGTCCAGGTGGCGCCTGCCGGCATATGCTTCTCCAGCGAGGCGAGCATCGCTTTGGCCTGCGCGGCGTAGAGCGTGCGGATCGACGGGATATGCGTGTCGAGAAAGCCGTCTTTCACGACCTCGTACGCGATGCGCTGCGTGAGGCTCGGCGTATGCAGATCGGCGGCCTGTTTGGCCTGCACGAGCTTTGCGATCACCGCCTGCGGGCCGATGATGAAACCGAGCCGCAGCCCCGGTGCGAGCACCTTCGAGAACGAGCCCATATACAGCACATGCTCTGGCGCGAGCGACATGAGGCTGGGCAAGCGCTGGCCTTCGTAGTCGAGTTCGCCGTACGGATCGTCTTCGATGATCGCCAGACCATCGCGCTTGGCCACGGCGGCCAGGGCTTCGCGGCGCGCCATGGGCAGGCGGCGTCCGGTCGGATTCTGGAAGTTCGGCATGGCGTACAGGAAGCGTGCGCCGTTGACGACGTCGGGCGTGAGCGCTTCCGGCAGCAGTCCGTGGTCGTCGGTCGGCACCGGCACGTACTTCGGTGCGAACAGCGAGAACGATTGCAGCGCCCCCAGATAGCTCGGGGCTTCCACCAGCACGCGGCTGCCTTCGTCGATGAAGATCTTGCCGATGAGGTCGAGGCCCTGTTGCGAGCCCGTGGTAATCAGCACGTTCTCGGGGACGAGCGTCAGGCCGTCGCGCGAGTAGCGCTTCGCGACCCACTCGCGCAGCGGCGCGAAGCCTTCGGTGGCGCTGTATTGCAGTGCGGCTTGCGGCGACTCGGTCAGTACGCGCTCGGCGGCGGCACGCATCTGGGCGACGGGGAAGGTGGCGGGCGAGGGCAGGCCGCCGGCGAACGAAATGACTTCGGGGCGCTCCGTGACCTTCAGAATTTCGCGAATGGCCGAGCTGGTCAGATGGCGGGCACGTTCGGAATATTGCCAATCATGCATGATGGTCTCGCTTTGAGAGTGCGGCCTTTCTGATAGGCCGCGAGTATCGGGCGTTGCGCGTGCCGGGCGCGTGAGGGCAGGCGCAAACGCCGGGGGGCAGACGCATCGCGGTGCAGGGATCGCATGCACCGCGACGTGCCTTCAGACCGGTTTGCCCGTGAGTCGCGAGGCGCCGATCTTCATATTCTTGCCGAGTGCAATGGTCAGTACGACGCCAGCGGCGAAGAGCCAGGTCGCGGCATCGACCTGTTCGCCGAAGAAGAGGGCGGACAGCGCAATCGTGAAGAAAATCTGAAGCAATTGTACTTGGCCCACGCGCGCGATTCCGCCCATGGCGAGACCGGCGTACCACGCGAAAAAGCCAATGAACTGCGAGAAGAGGGTGACGTAGGCGAATGCGCCCCAGGCTTTGCCGCTCACGGGCCAAAGCTGGTGCCAGGCGAGCCAGCCTACTGGCAGCAACAGCACCGGTGCGGACACCACGAGCGCCCAGCAGATCACCTGCCAGCCACCCATCTCGCGGGCGAGCTTGCCGCCTTCCGCGTAACCGAGGGCGCCGATGATCACAGCGAGCAGCATCAGGCCGTCGGCGGCGTGCAAGCTGCCGCCCCCGGCGCGCAGGGCGAACGCGATCACCAGCGCGCTTCCGATCAGTGCGAAGACCCAGAAGCCGCGCGACGGACGTTCGCCGCCGAGCCAATAGGCGTAAATCGCGACGAAAAACGGCTGCAAACCGTTGACCACAGCGCCATGCGACGCCGGAATCGTCTTCATCGCCCAAGCGGAGAACACGGGGAACGCGACGATCACGCCCAGCGAGGTGATGGCGAGGCTTTTGAGTTGGGGCAGCGTGGGCCACGGCTCGCGACGCCACCAGAGCAGGGCGCCCGCGAAAACTGCGGCGACCAGCGCGCGTCCCAGTCCGTTGAGCAGCGGATTGACTTCGGCCACGACGATGCGTGTCATCGGCAACGTCAGACTGAAGATCAGCACGCCGATCAGTCCGATCAGCATGCCCCGGGATTCGCGCGAATTCATGGTGTCGCCTCGTGTGTCTCGTTGTCGGTTGTTCGCCCGCCATGCGTTGTGCCGGGCGCTCGGTGTCACTCGGCCCTAGCGCAACGTGCGCGGACCGTCGGGGGTTTCGATTTCTGCGGCGAGCGAGGGCTCGACCAGGGTGGCTTCGACGTTCACGAGTGCCTCCGCGCCAAGCCACCGCAATTGGTCGCTGATCGCGGCGGCCTGCGGATGAAAGCCGCGCAGTAACGTGACGGCGCAATCGGCAGATGGCAGCGAATCAGCCGGGTGTTGCGGCGAATCCCATTGGATCAAGGTCGGCAGTACACCCTGTCCGGCGCCTTGCCACGCAGGCAGGCTGCCGTCGTCGGGCACGCCGATCTGCCAGGACAGCGCGCCGCGTTGCATCTCGATGACCGGCGCCAGTCGCTGCGGATACTGCGCCTGCCAACGCGGCAGCGAACGCGGACGGTCCACCCGCGCCACCCAGTGCGCGAGATACGGACCCCGGGCGAGGCGCGCCTGAACGGCCTCGTCGTCGAGCCCGAACCAGCGCGGGCGGCTCGGCGGCGGGGCGTCCGGATCGATGGCGATGATCTCCAGATACGCGCCGCCCCACAGCCCGAGCAAACTGTTATGCGTGCCCATGCGGGCATGCTTGCCACCACGCTGCGGCACAACGTCGGTCAGGCCGAGTTGCTCGATGACATGGGCTTCGCCCGCCTCAAGCGTTTGTGCGGCAACGACGAGATGATCCAGTTTCAGGGCTTGAGGTGCGGACATAGTGGGTTCAGGCGGCAAAACCGATAGCTTACTCCGCCTCGTTCCGTTAGCGACTCATCCACGCGAGAGCCGCGTGGCCGTTCGATTCGTTCGATGCGTCAGACGCGCGGCAATGTCGCGCCAAGCGAGGCGCCAGCCGAAGCGCCGGGTGGGCTTTCCAATGGCGGAAGAGAGTGTCTTCGCCGGCTGGCTTACGCGCAACCGCGCGCCTTCCTGCCAGGTACCGAGCCAGACGCGCTGACCGCTACGGATCTCGAAGCTCTCGCCGGCATGCAGCCAATGGTCGGTGGGCTCGCCTTCCACAGTCAGCCACAGTACGCCCTGCAATACCTGAAGCGATTGCGGCAGCTCGGCGGCCGGGCTCTGCCAGAAGACGGTATGTCCCTGGTCGAGTTCGAAGAGTCGGATTTCACGCATAGCGGTCTCCAGTTGAGAAGACACTTTATCGGTTAACTCCAGTACAGTACCGGTACAAATATCAAGGTAATCTTCGGTACAGTTCAGGATTGACAGGGAATTTGGCTGGCGTAGAGTGGCGTCCCATGAGCGGTAACGGGCTGACACTTCGGCAGCGAGGTGCCGGTCAACCGCGCCGAAGTGGACAGACGATGACGACAACGAACCGTATTTCTCCGCTGGTGCTCGCGGACAACGCCGCGCTCGACACGTCACGCATGACGCTCGTCGACCAGCTCGTACACTGGGCGAGTCTGCGTATCGAGGAACGTGTTTTCCTGCCGGGCATGCGCATGCCGTCGATCCGCTCGCTGGCGGAAGACAAGCGCGTGTCGCGCTTTTCCGTCGTGGAGGCGTACGAGCGACTGGTGGCGCAGGGGTATCTCGAGGCGCGCCGCGGCTCGGGGTTCTACGTGCGCGAGCGGCCCGTGATGCCGCCGCAGAACGCCGCCGCGCCGATGATCGCGCAGGGCCCCATCGACGTGGCATGGCTTGTGCGCAGCATGCTGCACACGGTCACACCGGAGCGCGGTCCGGGCATGGGGTATCTGCCGCCGGGCTGGCTCGATGCCGACATGATGACGTCGGCCATGCGTTCCATGAGCCGTCAGTCGAGCGCCCATTTGCTTCACAGCGGCAATCCGCACGGCTTCCTGCCGCTGCGCGTTCAACTTCAAACGCAACTCGCGGAACTCGAAATCGGCGCACGGCCCGAGCAGATCGTGCTGACCTCGGGCATTACGCAGGCGGTGGATTTTCTGCTGCGCCTGTACGTGCGTGCGGGCGATACGGTGCTCGTGGGCGATCCGGCATGGTTCGTGATGTTCGGACGCATTGCGTCGCAAGGCGCGCACACCGTCGGTGTGCCGTACACGCCTGACGGGCCTGACATGCAGGCGCTGGAGCGACTGGTGCAGCAGCATCGTCCCAAGCTGCTGATCGTCAACTCGATCCTTCAGAACCCGACGGGCACGTCGCTGACCCCGGCGCGCGCTTTCCAGATTCTGCGTCTGGCAGAGCAGTACGACTTCATGGTGCTCGAAGACGACATCTATTGCGACCTTTGCCCGCCGCATCAGCAGGTGGCGCGTCTTGCGAGTCTCGACCAGCTCAAGCGCGTGATCTACATGGGCAGCTTCTCGAAGACGCTCGCCGCCAATCTGCGCGTGGCGTTCGTGGCTTGTTCGCCGGAGTTGGCGAAGACCTTCGTCGATCACAAGATGCTATCGGGCTCGACTACGCCGGAGATCAACGAGCGGATCGTCTACAAAGCGCTTACGGAGGGGCATTACCGACGTCACGTCGAGCGGCTGCGCTCGCGTCTCGATGATGTGCGCGACAGTACGCGACGGCATCTGGAGCGGATCGGTCTGCGTATGTTCGGCGATCCGACGTCGGGTATGTTCTTCTGGGCCGATACCGGTGTCGATACCAGTGCGGTCGCGGCCGCCGGGCACGAAGCCGGTTTCCTGTTTGCGCCGGGGGCGTTGTTTTCTCCGCGTCAGGTGCCGAGTACGTGGATGCGCATGAACATCGCCTGTTCCAGCGATCCCGCCATGCTGACGTTCCTGTCGCGACAGCTCGAACTGGCCGCCTGAGTGGCCGGGCGTGGACCGCCGGACGACCGGCGGCCACCCCGATGCCCTCCCGATTCTGGTGGGTCTCACCTCAATTTTCGGTATCGTCGCGCAATTCGCATCGAAATAACCCTGCTGGCGGCCTTGAAATGCTGGCCGCCTGTCCCTATGTTCCGATCTGTACCGCCGCTTTGGCAGCGCGCGCGCAAGAGCGCCGGGCGCCGGTCAGCGTCGACATTCCATCCATCTCACCGATTCATGAGGGTTCCCGACCATGGCGCAAGAAACCATGAGCTTTCAGGCGGAAGTCAAACAGCTTCTGCAACTGATGATTCATTCGCTGTACAGCAACAAGGAAATCTTCCTGCGCGAACTGATCTCCAACGCGTCGGATGCCGCCGACAAGCTTCGCTTCGAAGCGATTAACGACGCCACGCTGTACGAGCAGGATCCGGAACTCAAGATTCGCGTGTCGTTCGACAAGAACGCCCGCACCGTCACCATCGAGGACAACGGCATCGGTATGAGCCGCGAGGAAGCCATCTCGCATCTGGGCACGATCGCGAAGTCCGGCACCAAGGAATTCTTCTCGCGCCTGTCGGGCGACCAACAGAAGGACGCCGCGCTCATCGGCCAGTTCGGCGTGGGCTTCTACTCGGGCTTCATCGTGGCCGATCGCATGACGGTCGAATCGCGCCGTGCCGGTCTGCCGGCAGCCGAGGGGGTGCGCTGGTCGTCGAGCGGCGAGGGCGACTTCTCGGTCGAGACCATCGAGCGCGCGCCGCGCGGCACGGCCATCACGCTGCACCTGCGCGAAGGCGAAGACGAGTTGCTCTCGTCGTGGCAACTTCAGTCGATCATCCGCAAGTACTCCGACCACATCTCACTGCCGATCGTCATGCGCGGCGAAACGTGGGACGAAGAAAAGAAGGAAATGGTCCCCGCCGAGACCGACGAGACCGTCAACCAGGCGAGCGCACTGTGGACACGCAGCAAGAGCGAAATCACCGACGAGCAGTACACGCAGTTCTACGAGCACATCGCCCACGATACGCAGCCGCCGCTGGCTTGGACGCACAACCGCGTTGAAGGCCGCAGCGAATATACGCAACTGCTGTATGTGCCGGGTCACGCCCCTTACGATCTCTGGGATCGCAACTCGCAGGGTGGCCTGAAGCTGTACGTCAAGCGCGTGTTCATCATGGATGACGCCGACCAGTTGCTGCCGAACTATCTGCGCTTCGTGCGCGGGGTGGTGGACTCGGCCGATTTGCCGCTGAACGTCTCGCGTGAAATCCTGCAGGAAAGCCGCGACGTGAAGGCGATCCGTGAAGGTTGCGCGAAGCGCGTACTCGGTCTGCTCGAGGATCTGGCCGAGAACCAGCAAGACAAGTACACGCAGTTCTGGGGCGCCTTCGGTCAGGTGCTCAAGGAAGGCACGGGCGAGGATCACGCGAACCGTGAGCGCATTGCCAAACTACTGCGTTTTTCGAGCACGCATAACGATTCGGCCGACCAGAGCGTGTCGCTGGCCGACTACGTCAGCCGCATGAAGGAAGGTCAGGACAAGATCTACTACGTGACGGCCGAGAGCTGGGTGGCGGCAAGCCACAGCCCGCATCTGGAAGTCTTCCGCAAGAAGGGTGTGGAAGTGCTGCTGCTGACCGATCGTGTCGACGAATGGATGCTCTCGTATGTGCATGAGTTCGACGGCAAGGCCCTCGTGAGCGTGGCACGTGGCGATCTGGATCTGGGCGCGCTGGAGGATGCCGGCGAGAAGGCCGCGCAGGAGAAGACCAGCGACGACTTGAAGCCGCTCGTCGACAAAATGAAGGAAGTGCTCAGCGAGAAGGCCAAGGACGTGCGCGTGACGTTCCGTCTGACCGATTCGCCGTCGTGCCTGGTGTCGGACGAGAACGACATGAGCGGCACGCTCCAGCGCTTGATGAAGGCGGCCGGGCAGAAGATGCCGGAATTCCGTCCGATTCTGGAAATCAACCCGGAGCACGCGCTGATTCAACGCCTCACGGCCGAGAGTGCGGATCTGGCCGACTGGGCGCAACTCCTGTTCGATCAGGCGTTGCTTGCCGAAGGGGGCAACCTCGAAGATCCGGCCGCGTTCGTGAAGCGTACCAACGCATTGCTGCTCGCCGCACGTTGATTGCAATAGCGCAGGTCACGTCGTGAAAAGGCCCCCGCGTCGAAATGTCGCGGGGGCCTTTCGATTTCCGGCGGAAGTCTTACCGGCGTGCGCGCGGCGGATTTCCGGTGATGAGAAGCGGCGGCTTTGTGGACGGCGCGCTGTCGTGCCGCCCCTTTATAATGCCGAGCCATGACTTTCCGATTCGATGTAGGCGGGCGGCGCTGGCAGGCTGTCCCGGCACCGGCGCTCTCGCGTCGTCATAAGGACTGGCTGACCCGCGGCGGCGCACTTACGCGCCATCTGTCGGCACTCGGCCGGGTGAGCGTGCGCGTGGTGGCAGAGCGGGTGATGCCGGCCGACGCCGATCAGTGCCGCGCTATTGGCGTGCCGTTGCGCACGCCGATGTGGGCGCGCGACGTCATTCTGCTGGTCGACGACGAGCCAGTGGTTGTGGCACACAGTGTCACGCCGCTCGCGTACAGCCGCTCGATATGGCAGGCGATGCGTCGTCTGCGTACGCGACCCTTGGCCGATCTGCTCTATCACGACCCCACGGTGTCACGGTCGACGCTGGTGTCGAGCCCGCTCGGGCCGCGTCATCTGCTGCACGGCCGTGCGCGTCACGATGCCCGTGATCCGCTTGTCGGTGCAACGCCGAATGCTCGGTTATGGGCGCGCCGTTCTGTCTTTCTGCGGCACGGCGCACCGTTGCTCGTGACCGAAGCGTTCCTGCCGCGATTCTGGCGACGTCTGCAAGCCGAGCACGGCGTGCCGGTTCACGACTGAGCGCATGCCGACGCCTCCCGTCCCCGATCTCAAACGCAACTTCCCGCCAGTGGTGGATGCGCACACGCGCGTGCTGATCCTTGGCAGCTTGCCCGGCGAGGTGTCGCTCGCGCACCAGCAGTACTACGCGCATCCGCAGAATCGCTTCTGGCATCTCGTGGGTGAGGTGATCGGCGAGCCATTGCCGTCATTGCCGTATGCCGCGCGCCTGGATGTGTTGCGCATGCACGGCGTTGGACTTTGGGATGTCGTGGCGGAGGCGCGCCGCGAAGGCAGCCTCGACAGCAACATTCGCCTGCATGCCGGAAGCGATCTCGCCGGCCTGATCGACACGCTGCCATCGCTGCGCGCCGTCGCGTTCAACGGCGCAACGGCGGCCCGCATCGGACAACGCGCGCTGGCACAAGGCGGCGTGACGATGCCGGTGGTGTTGCTGCCGTCGAGCAGTCCGGCCTATACGATTCCGTATGCCACGAAACGCGATGCGTGGCTTGTCTTGCGCGATTGGCTGGGGACGGCGACGTCTGTCTGAGTCGTACGATCGCCGGAGGAGGGCAGGCGAGCCGGACGGCTGCCCTACGTGAACCCGGTACAATGCGAACCCATCGGAATTTCCCGAGTTTCACTGAAGGACACATGACCCTCATCAAACGCAAATCCATCGAAGCCGAAGCGTTCGTCAGCGACGAGCGCACCGCGCGTACTCCCCGTCCCGCTTATAAGCCGCGCTTCGCGCCGGTGACATTCTCTGAACAGGGTGGCGTGCGTTACCTGCATTTCGGCACGGAATGGGTGCAAGGGGCGATGCGTCTGTCCAAGCCTGACCGTATCGAGCTGGAGTACGCGCAGCAGATGATGGCGTGGTTGCT
Source organism: Pandoraea sp. (assembly GCA_031291335.1). Classification (GTDB taxonomy): domain Bacteria; phylum Pseudomonadota; class Gammaproteobacteria; order Burkholderiales; family Burkholderiaceae; genus Pandoraea. The sequence goes on from JARLJF010000016.1 coordinate 78,180, forward strand.
GTTCATGCGGGCACCGAAGCATGTGGTGCAACTGGGTCTCGGTACGGGCTCGATTACCAAGTTCTCGCATCAGAAGTTCCCGCGCACGCAGGTCACCGCCGTTGAGCTGAACCCGGCCGTGGTCGTTGCCGCGCGTACGATGTTCAGCCTGCCGAATGACTCGCGTCATCTGAAGGTGGTGGAAGCGGATGCCTGGGATTTCGTCACCGACACCGCGAATCATGGCGCGAACGACGTGCTGCAAATCGATCTGTACGACGCGACCGCACGCGGTCCCGTGCATGACACGCCGGCGTTCTACAAAGCCTGCCGTGCCACGCTGCGCGAGCCGGGCATGCTGACGATGAACCTGTTTGGCGATCACGACAGCTATCCGAAGAACATTCGTCGTCTGCGTCAGGCATTCGACAATCGTGTGATCGAATTCCCGGAAGTGCACGACGGCAACGTCATCGTGCTTGCCTTCAACGGCCCGCTGCTGTCGGTCGAGTGGAGGGATGTGGAAGCGCGTGCGAAGGTGGTGGAAGCCGCCACGGGCCTGCCGGCCAAGCGTTGGGTCAAGCAGCTTCGCTCGGCCAACGGCGACGGCGGTCCGGTGCTGACGATCTGACGATCTGACGATCCGACGATCCGACGATCCGACGATCTGACGATCCGACGATCCGACATCAAGCCTCGCCGATTCTGCGCAGCCCTGGCTTCGGCCATGGACGCGCAGCAGACGTAAAAAAGCCAGCCGCGAGGCTGGCTTTTCTTTTGTCGCGACGGACGTTGCCGTCTCAGGCGGCGATTTCGTCGATGCTCAGCGCCTCGCCACCCGCCACGACGGCCAGCAGACGGTCGACGTTCGGATGCGCGCCGGGACGGTTGCGCGCGTCGGCCGTGTGCTCACCGAAGACGGCCAGGCCGTGCTCGGCAGCCTTGGCGTCGAGCGTGCCGAAGGCTTGCTTGAGGTAGTGGTACACGGCGAGCGAGCCTTGCTTGCCCGGTGCGTTTTCGATGGTCGCCACGACCGCGCCTTTGCTGTCGCGCAGCTCGATGCGAGCAATGCCCTCGATGCTGCCGATGGCGGCCATCTGCGCGAGGTTGTCCTTGAAGACCGGGGTCGGTTCGATCACTGCCATGGTTGTGCTGCTCCTGCGGTTACGTTGAATTCGAAAAACGGTGCGGGCCGAATGGTATCACCTCGGCCCCTGAGGCTTCATGCCGCGATCAAGCCGCGTTCGTGTCTCGTTGATGTCGCATTCATGGCGTGTTCAGGACGTGTTCAGGCGCGTCGCCATTGCAAGATCGTCAGCGTCAGCACGCCCGCGATCAGCCCCCAGAACGCCGAGCCGATGGACAGCAGCGTCAGACCCGAGGCCGTCACCATGAAGGTGATGAGCGCGGCTTCACGCTGGCGCGTGTCGTGCATGGCGTTGGCGAGGCCATTCATGATCGAGCCGAACAGCGCGAGGGCGGCGATGGAGACCACCAGTGCTTTCGGGAAGGCGGCGAACAAGGCGGCGATAGTCGCCCCGAAGGTGCCTGCGATCAGATAGAACACGCCCGACCATACCGCTGCGGTGTACCGCTTGGCGGGGTCTTCGTGCGCTTCGCGTCCGGTGCAGATGGCGGCGGTGATGGCTGCCAGATGAATGCCGTGCGAGCCGAACGGTGCGAGCAGTACCGACGCGATGCCCGTCGTCGAAATGAGCGGTGACGCCGGCACTTTGTAGCCGTCTGCACGCAACACGGCAAGGCCGGGCACGTTCTGCGACGCCATCGCCACGACGAACAACGGGATGGCGATACTGATCGTTGCCGACAGCGAGAACGACGGCGTGGTCCACACCGGCTTCGCGAGCGAGATGTTGAAGTGGCTGAAGTCGAGCAGCCCAAGGCCGCCCGCCACGGCGGTGCCCACGATCAGCGCGAGCAGAATCGCGTAGCGTGACGCGAAGCGTTTGACGACGAGATACGTGAAGAACATCGAGAGCACGAGCGCGGTCTGATGCTGCGCCGCGACGAAGATCTCCAGCCCGATGCGGAACAAAATCCCCGCGAGCAACGCAGATGCCAGTGCCGGTGGCACGCGCCGCATGATCGTCTCGAAGCCTCCCGTCAGACCGCATAGGGCGATGAGGGCATTGCACACGATGAACGCGCCGATGGCTTCGCCGTACGGTACGCCGGGTAGCGACGTGATCAGCAGGGCAGCGCCCGGCGTCGACCACGCGATGACCACGCGATGACCACGGGGGTGCGGTAGCGCAGCGATAGCCCGATGGTCGTGAGTCCCATGCCGATGGACAGCGCCCAGATCCACGATGAGATCTGCGCTGCTGTGAGATGGGCGGCTTGTCCGGCCTGGAACATCAGAACGAGCGAACTGGTGTAGCCCGTCATCATGGCCACGAAGCCGGCGACGATGGCCGATGGCGACGTGTCCGCCAGCGGTCGAAGCGGTGGCAGAGGAGTGGTGCTGGACGTCATGGTGAAAGCGTGTCTCTCGTTATGTTGTCGTTGTCATGCTGTGCCACGTCACGGCGATGCCGCGCGGCGGGGCGAGACGCAGGCTTACTTGCTAAGCACGCGCATGGCCGATTCCAGCCCGGCCAGCGTGATCGGATACATGCGGCCAGCGAAGAGCTGCCGGATGACCGAGATCGATTGACGATATTGCCATATCGCCTCGGGCTCCGGATTGAGCCATGCGTGATGCGGGAAGCGGTCGATGAAGCGGCGCAGCCATACGGCCCCGGCTTCCTTGTTGTTGTATTCGACCGAGCCGCCCGCTTGTAGCACCTCGTACGGACTCATCGTGGCGTCGCCCACGAAGATCAGTTTGTAGTCGGTTGGATACTTGCGCAGTACGTCCCACGTCTCGAAGCGTTCGTTGTGACGACGTCGATTCTGCCGCCACAGATAGTCGTAGACGCAGTTGTGGAAGTAATAGAACTCGAGATGCTTGAATTCGGATTTCGCCGCGGAAAACAGCTCTTCGGTACGCGCGATGTGGTCATCCATCGAACCACCGACGTCGAGCAGCATCAGCACCTTCACGTTGTTGTGACGCTCGGGCACGAGTTTCAAGTCGAGCCAGCCGGCATTGGCCGCCGTCGAGCGAATGGTGTCGTCGAGATCCAGTTCCTCGGCGGCCCCCTCGCGCGCAAACTTGCGCAGACGCCGCAATGCGACCTTGATGTTGCGGGTGCCGAGTTCGACGGTGTCGTCGTAGTCGCGATAGGTGCGTTGATCCCACACCTTCACCGCCGTGCGGTTGCCGTTGCTCTCGCCGCCGATGCGGATGCCTTCGGGATTGAAACCGCCATTGCCGAACGGCGACGTGCCGCCTGTGCCGATCCACTTGTTGCCGCCTTCGTGACGGCCTTTCTGTTCGTCGAACAGTTCCTTGAGCCGCGCCATGAGCTTGTCGATGCCGCCGAGTGCCTGAATGCGGGCGCGGTCCTCGGGGGACAGTTCGCGCTGCATGCGCTTCTCGAGCCATTCGAGCGGCACCTCGCCCGAGGCATCAACGACCTGCTGCACGCCTTTGAAATAGGCGCCGAACGCCTGATCGAACTTGTCGTAGTGCTTCTCGTCCTTGATGAGCGAGAGGCGCGCCAGATAGTAGAACTCGTCGAGCGAGGGCGCGATGACCTGACGTTGCAGCGCTTCGAGCAGCGTCAGGTATTCCTTGACCGAGACCGGCAGTTTCGCCGCGCGCAGGGTGTAGAAGAAGTCGATCAGCATGACGGTGGCGCGCTTACCGGTTAGCGCGATTCATGAAAACGAGGCGCTCGAACAGATGCATGTCCTGTTCGTTTTTGAGCAGTGCGCCGGCCAGCGGTGGAATGGCCAGTTTGTTATCGGCGCTACGCAGCGCTTCGGGGCCGATCTCTTCGGCCATCAGCAGCTTGAGCCAGTCGATCAGCTCCGAGGTCGACGGCTTCTTCTTGAGCCCGGGGATCTCGCGCACTTCGAAGAACGTTGCCATCGCGGCATTCACCAGTTCGCGGCGAATGTTCGGGAAGTGCACGTCGATGATCGACTGCATCGTCGCCGGCTCGGGGAACTTGATGTAGTGGAAGAAGCAGCGGCGCAAGAAGGCGTCGGGCAGTTCCTTCTCGTTGTTCGACGTGATGATGACGAGCGGACGGTGGCGCGCCTTCACGAGCTGACGCGTCTCGTACACATAGAATTCCATGCGGTCGAGTTCGCGCAGCAGATCGTTGGGGAATTCGATGTCGGCCTTGTCGATTTCGTCGATGAGCAGCACGACAGGGTGGTCGGCCTCGAAGGCCTGCCACAGCACGCCCTTGACGATGTAGTTGGCGATGTCGCGCACGCGCTCGTCGCCCAGTTGTGAATCTCGCAGACGCGACACGGCGTCGTACTCGTACAGACCTTGTTGCGCCTTGGTGGTGGACTTCACATGCCATTGCAGCAGCGGCATGTCGAGCGCGGCGGCGACTTCCTCCGCGAGCATGGTCTTGCCGGTGCCGGGTTCGCCCTTGATGAGCAGCGGTCGTTGCAGCGTGGCCGCCGCGTTCACGGCGAGCTTGAGGTCGTCGGTGGCGACGTACTGGGAAGAGCCTTCGAAGCGCATTGTCTGTGCCGTCCGCAAACAGCCGGCCAACCGGCCGGGCAGGGAAAAAGTTCAGTATAAGACATTGCGCATATGCCTCGCTCGGGCAGTCAAAATGTGTCTTTGCATCAATGGTTTGCGGAAAAACTTCGGAGAACTGTGCGGGTCAGCCCCGAGTTTGCGGGGGCTGAGGTGTGGGTTACAATCGATTGCTTTTTTCACAGGTCGGCGGCCTTGGAGTCGGGACGTCGATCTGCGTGTTGCGGGCCGGTATTCCAACCAAAAACGTTCCCAAGAAGACCATGAAAAAGTTCCTCACGATGATGGCGCTGGCGCTCGGCAGCACGTCGCTAATGTCGCTAACGTCGCTTAGTGCGCTTCACGCGGCCGAACTCAAGCCCAATCTGGACGCGGCAAAGGACAAGGTGGCCATGTGCATCGGCTGCCACGGCATTCCCGACTATCGCACCGCCTTTCCCGAGGTGTATCACGTGCCCCGGATCGGCGGACAGAATGCGAAGTACATTGAAAACGCCCTGAAGGAATATGCCAAGGGCGACCGCAAGTTCCAGACGATGCATGGCATCGCAGCCACGTTGACCGATCAGGACATCGTCGACATTGCCGCGTACTACGCGGCGCAAACGGCGTCGACGCCGGTCAATCCCCAGAAGTAAAACGTGCGTGGCTGAGGAGAACACGATGAAGCATTCGATGGTAAAGGCCGCGGCTGCGGCATCTCTGGCGCTCGGCGCCATGCTCGCGGGTTGGACCGGCTCGGCGGTCGCCGCCGGCAACATCGCCAACGGCAAGGCGCTCGTCGACAAGGGCATGTGCGCCACTTGCCACGGCGCCAATCTGAACGCGCCGATCACCCCGGAATATCCGAAGCTGGCCGGTCAATACGCGGACTATGTCTATAACGCGTTGCGGGCCTATCAGAACGAAACCAGTCTGGTGTTTGGCCGTAGCAACGCCATCATGAAGACGCAGGTCATGTCCAATCCCGCGACCGTCGGCAAGGACGGCAAGCCGCGTCCGTTCACCTCGCAGGAGCTGAAGGACATTTCGGCCTATATCGAATCGCTGCCCGGCGATCTCGTGACGAAGAAGTAAGCGCTACGCCGTCGGCATAAAAAAACGACGGTTGCTCCGATGGCAACCGTCGTCTGCTGTTCTCCGCGTGGGTGAGGCTTGTTCGCGGCCGTACGTGCCTGGCGCGACTAGCGTGAGGCTTGCTGCTCGATGCGCTGCAGGTAGGCGTCCGAGTCGGGTGGCTGGCCGGTGCGTTGTGCTTCCCAGAGCGTTTGTCCCAGACACTCCATGATGCGGTGCTGCGCGTCATGCGGCGAGTCGAGGCGCTGAGTCAGCTTCTCGTACGCGGCACGAATGCCCGGCGGCTGATCGATCGAGACTTGCTCGCTGATCGCCAGATGCATCGACAGATGCAGGAACGGGTTGGTCTGTCCGGCCTCGGGTGAGTAATCGCGGGCGCTGGCTTCTTCCGTGTCGGTCAGTGCGTCGTGATACTCGGGATGTTCGTGGATCCAGTCGGCGGCAATTGTCTCGAGCGGCGTCAGGATGCTGCCGCTGCGCTGCTTTTGCCAAGTGGTGCAGAAGAATTGCCGGACTTCGTCGCGGCTCGGATTGAACATGGGGACTCCGTGGGGTTCTTGTAAGGCATCTTGCGGCGCGCCATGCCGTGACTACAATGGCGGATCAATTGCCGCAGTGCGCCGGGGCGTGCCCTCGTGGGTGGAACGCGCCGGTATCGCATGAAAACAGGCCGTATTGTCGCTCAATTTTCCCAATCATGTCGCAAAGCTCTCGCGTGCCGGCCGCCGTCGGCGACGTCTCCGTAATGCACCCGGCGCCCCCGCCTTCGACTTGGGCTGGCGTCGCGCTGATTGCCGTGTCGGCCTCTGCGTTCGGGGCCATGGCGATCTTTGCCCGTGCGGCCTCGGCATCCGGTGTCGATCTGTTCGCGATGTTGCTGTTTCGCTTCTTCGTGGCCGCTGTCCTGCTGCTGGTCTGGTGCCGCGTGCAACGGGTGCGTTTCCCGTCGCGCCGTCAGGCGCTCGGCATCGCCCTGATGGGCGGTATCGGCTACGTCGGTCAGTCACTTTGTTTTTTCGGGGCGCTGCAATACGCGCAGGCGTCGCTAGTGGCGCTGCTGCTTTATCTGTACCCCGTATTTGTGACGATCCTGGCGGCCATCTTCCTGCATGAACGGCTGACCCCCGTGAAGTTGGGGGCGCTCGTACTCTGCTCGCTGGGCACGGCACTGACGGTCGGCGGCGGCCACGGGCAACCGCTGGGCATGGCGCTCGCCGTGGCATCTGCGTTGATCTACTCGGGGTATATCGTGGTCGGCGCACGTCTGACGCGGGGCGTTGATGCGCGCGCCACCGCAACGCTCGTCTGCGTGGCCGCGACCGATTCTTTCGGCGTGATGGCGGCGGTGCGTGTATGGCAAGGGCTGCCGCTGCATTGGCCTGCCGGGGCCGGTGGCTGGGCGGCGCTCACCGCCATTGCGGTGTGTTCCACGGTCATCGCTATCCTGACGTTCTTCGCCGGTTTGCAGCGGCTCGGGGCGGGGCGTGCATCCATGCTCTCCACGCTGGAGCCGGTGGTTACGGTGCTGCTTGCGGCCATGCTGCTGGGCGAAACGCTCACGGCGGCACAGCTTGGCGGAGGTGTGTTGATTCTGGCTGGCGTGGTCTGGCTATCGGCCCGCGGTGCGTCCGCAAGCGCCTGATCTTCCGGGGATTTTTGCCTTGTCAGCGCGCGTCGCATGCCGACGGTACAATCGCGCATCATTTGCCATTCAACAGCCGAGGTCAATCGTCATGAGCACCATTGCCAAAGAAGCCATCGCCCAATTGTTCACCGATGCCCGCACGCACAGCGTGTGGCTCGACAAACCGGTCAGCGACGATACGCTGCGCGAGCTGTACGACCTCGTGAAGTGGGGCCCGACGTCGGCCAACACCACGCCCGCACGCATCGTCTTTGTGAAGAGCGCGCAAGCGAAGGCCAAGTTGCTGGAATGCATGGCGCCGGGCAACGTCGACAAGACCCGCACGGCACCCGTGACGGCCATCATCGCGTTCGACCTGAAGTTCTACGAACACTTGCCGAAGCTGTTCCCGAACGGTGCCGAGAAGATGATGCCGATGTTCTCGGGCGACGCAGCGAAGGCCGCCGGTGCCGCGCACATGAACAGCTCGCTGCAAGGCGGCTACTTCATTCTCGCCGCCCGTGCGCTGGGCCTGGATTGTGGTCCGATGGCCGGTTTCGATGGCCAGAAGGTCAACGATGCGTTCTTCGCCGGGACTGACTGGCGCGTCAACTTCGTCTGCAATCTGGGGTACGGCGATCACGACAAGCTGTTCCCGCGCAATCCGCGTCTGTCGTTCGACGAGGCGGCCCGCATCCTCTAAGCGCACCACGCGACGCTCTGAGTACGTTGTCAGGGCGAGCCAGGCCGAGCCAAAAAAACGGGCGGTCCCGATGTCGGGGCCGCCCGTTGTCATTGACAGCGTTCGTGGTCTGAGAGGCGCGGATCAACCCTTCGGCGCGGGCGTCTTGGGACGAAAGTCGCACAGCGGCTCGATGGCGCAATGCCAGCACTCCGGCTTGCGCGCCTTGCACACGTAGCGGCCGTGAAGGATGAGCCAGTGATGCGCGTCGTGCTTGAATTCACGCGGGGTCACACGTTCGAGCGCCAGCTCCACGGCCAGCGGGTCTTTGCCGGGGGCCAGGCCCGTGCGGTTCGCCACGCGGAAGATGTGGGTGTCGACGGCGATCGTGTCTTCGCCGAACGCGGTGTTGAGCACCACGTTCGCCGTCTTGCGACCGACGCCCGGCAGGGACTCCAGCGCCTCACGCGAGCGCGGCACGTCACCGCCGTGCACGTCGAGCAGCAACTGACAGGTTGCGATGACGTTCTTGGCCTTCGTGCGGTACAAGCCGATGGTCTTGATGTAGTCGGAGACACCGGCTTCGCCGAGCGCGAGCATCTTCGCCGGCGTGTTCGCCACCGCGTAAAGCTTGCGGGTGGCTTTGTTCACCGACACGTCGGTCGCCTGTGCGGAGAGCAGCACGGCAATCAGCAACTCGAAGGGCGACGTGTACTCCAACTCCGTTGTCGGATTCGGATTGAGTTGTTGCAGCGTCTCGAACAGGGCACGGCGTTTGGCGTCGTTCATGGCGGGTAGCGCGTGGGTTGGGGCGTCTGTCTTGTTATCGGGGACGGGAGCGTGCGGCGGCGTGTCTAGGCCTTGCCCGGGGGCGGATTTGCCTCGGAGGCCGGGTCGTCGTTGTTCGTTGAGAGACCCAGACGCTTGCGGCGGGACTCGGCCTCGTCGATCTGCGCCTGCACGTTCGCCGAGACATTCTCGGTATTCTTCGGGCCAAGCCCTTCGGCGGCCAATGCGGCTTTCTTCTGACGTGCGCGTTCCAACGCCGCCTGAATGATCGCCTGCTTGCGGGCAGCGGCTGCGGCGGCCTCGTCGAGCGCAGGAGCTGAAGCTGGTGCCGCTGTCGCATCAGATGAAACCGGCGCGGCTGCCGTCTGCGTCTCGGTCGCTGGTGGGGTGCCGTGCTCTGCGCCCGGCGCCGACGGTGCACCCGGAGCGACGCGTGCGGCACGCGCTGCGAGACGTGCTTCACGTTGCGCCTTGTCCTTCTCGAGCCGTGCCTGATGCGCTTCGAAATGTGTGCGGGCCTCGTCGGCCTGTGTCTGCGACCAGGCGTCCCAACCGGTGCGTTCGCCAGTGACGGGCACCATGTCGATACAGTCGACGGGGCAGGGTGGCACGCACAGATCACACCCCGTGCAGCGGTCTTCGATCACCGTATGCATCAATTTGGCGGCCCCGACGATAGCGTCCACAGGGCAGGCCTGCAGGCACAGCGTGCAGCCAATGCACAGCGATTCGTCGATGATGGCGCGTGGGCGAGGGCGCGCTACGCCGTTCTCCGGATTGAGCGGAATAACGGGGCGCTCGAGCAGCTTGGCCAGACGCGCGACGCCCTCGGCACCGCCCGGCGGGCACTGGTTATAGCTGGCTTCCCCGCTCGCAATGGCGTCGGCATACGGACGGCAACCGGCGTAACCGCACTTGGTGCACTGCGTCTGGGGCAATAGGGCATCGATGCGCTGCGCGAGCGCGCTGACTTCTGACACGTCTTTTGTGGGGGATTCGGCGGAAAGTCGAATTATCCTGCATTTTGCGGAAACACTGAAACCGTTGTGCCATAATTCCGCCCGTTGAGAACGACCGGCCGATCATGACAACACCAGAAACCAAGATCAAACGGGACCCCGAACGCACCCGACAGCGCATTCTTGCCGCTGCGATCGAGGAGTTTGCCGAACGTGGTTCGAGCGGTGCGCGTGTGGACAGCATCGCACGCCGAGCAGATATCAATGAGCGAATGCTCTATTACTACTTCGGCAACAAGGACCAGCTCTATCTGGCCGTGCTCGAAGAGGTCTACGGCGAGTTCAATCGCGCAGAGCATGGGCTCAGGCTCGATGTCCTCGCGCCGCTCGACGCGGTGGCCGAACTGGCTCACTTCGTGTGGGACTACTACGCCGAACATCCGGAACTGATTCAACTCATCAACAACGAAAATCTGCACGAAGCGAAGTCGATGCGTCAGTCGACGGAGATTCGCCAGCAGGTCTCACCGATTGTGGAATTGCTCGCGCAGACGCTCAAGCGCGGCGAGGCCAGCGGAGAAATCCGTGTGGGCGTCGATCCGGTGGATCTGTACGTGACGATCTCGGCAATGGGCTATTACGTGATGTCGAACCGCCACACGTTGTCCATCGTGATGGGCCGTGACGTGATGGCCGCCGATTCGCGCACGACGTATTCGTCCTTCAATACGCAAATGCTGTTGGATTCGCTACGTACGAGATGACCCGGTAGCCGCGATCTGCGCCGGCCGCACTGCCAGTCAAAAACAAAACCGCCGCGTGGGCCTGAGCCCCCGCGGCGGTTTTGGTATGGCAGTCCGGAAAACCGAATGCCGTTCAGGCGTTCTTCGCGATGAAGTCGCGGATCTGCGGATAGATCACGTTGCGCCAGCGGCTGCCGGAGAAGATCCCGTAGTGACCACACGACGGCGCGGTGAAATGCGCCCGGCGTTTTGCCGGAATGCCGGTGCAAAGCTCGTGTGCCGCCTGCGTCTGGCCGCTGCCCGAGATGTCGTCCAGTTCGCCTTCGATGGTGAAGAGCGCGGTCGTCTTGATGTCCTGCGGACGCACGCGCTGACCGGCCACGTCCCATGTGCCGCGCGCGAGGCTGAAGTCCTGGAACACGGTCTTGATCGTGTCGAGGTAGTACTCGGCCGCCATGTCGAGCACGGCGTTGTACTCGTCGTAGAAACGGCGATGCGAGTCGGCATCGTCGTTGTCGCCACGCATCAGATCGAGATAGAAGTCCCAGTGCGACTTCAGATGGCGATCCGGATTCATCGCGACGAACCCGGCGTGCTGCAGGAAGCCCGGATAGACCAGACGCCCCGAGCCCGGATAGTTGGCCGGCACCGGATGGATTACCTGATTCTCGAACCACTCGTACGACTTGTTCGTCGCCAGCGAGTTGACTGACGTCGGGCTCTTACGCGCATCGATCGGGCCGCCCATCATCGTCATGGTCTTGGGCGTCTTTTCGCCGTTCGAGGCCATGAGCGAGATCGCGCCAAGCACCGGCACGGTCGGCTGGCACACCGAAATGACGTGCAGGTTTTCCGCGCCGATGTGGCGAATGAAATCCTGGATGTACGCCACGTAGTCGTCGAGATGGAACTCGCCCTCTTCAAGCGGCACCATGCGCGCATCGACCCAGTCGGTGATGTAGACCTTGTGGTCCTTGAGCAGCGTGGTGACCGTGTCGCGCAGCAGCGTGGCGTGATGTCCCGACAGGGGAGCCACCACCAGCACGACCGGATCGTCCTTGAGTTGGCCCACGGCGCTGGCGTCGTCGGCGTATCGCTTGAATCGCAACAGGCGACAGAAGGGCTTCTCCATCGCCGTCATTTCCACGACGGGGATGTTGTGACCGTCGACTTCGACTGCCTTGATATTGAATTCGGGTTTTTCGTAGTCCTTGCCGAGCCGGTAGAGCAATTCGTATCCGGCGGCGATGCGGGGCGCGCCCGGCATCATGGCAAGCAGGCTGCCCGGGTTGACGAAAGTCGTCGCCGCTGCCTTTGCCCACGTGGTGAGGGGATTCAGCCACGCACGGTTGTACTCATGAATCTGATACAGCATGTTGTGTGCCCTGGGGCGAATGATGGGGGAATTATGCAACCGTTTATCGCGGCTGTGCAACGCAGCATAACCCTGATCTATGGCATTTCCGCATCATGACGATAGTTTTAGCTTATTCCTCCGATTGTTATTAACTATCGTTGCTGCGGTGCAACAATTGTCGGGTGTAAAAAAGCCCGCCGAAGGGGCGGGCTTTTTCGTCGACGATGCCTGAGGCGATCAGCGCAGCACTTTGGCGATGGCCGAAGCGACGACGTCGATGTTCTTGTCGTTGAGCGCGGCCACGCAGATACGGCCCGTGCTCACGGCATAGATACCGAACTCTTCACGCAGACGCTCGACCTGATCGGCGGTGAGGCCCGAGTACGAGAACATGCCGCGTTGCTTGATCACGAACGAGAAATCGCGTTCCACGCCGTGTTCGCGCAGCTTCTCGACCAGTGCCAGGCGCATCGCGCGGATGCGTTCGCGCATTTCGGCCAGTTCCTCTTCCCACAGGGCGCGCAGTTCGGCGTTGCCCAGCACGGCGGCGACGACCGAGCCGCCATGCGTCGGCGGGTTCGAGTAGTTGGTGCGGATCACGCGCTTGAGTTGCGAGAGCACGCGAGTCGATTCGTCCTTGCTGGCCGTCACGATGGACAGGGCGCCGACGCGCTCGCCGTACAGCGAGAACGACTTGGAGAACGAGCTTGACACGAAGAAGTTCAGGCCGGCGGCGGCGAACAGGCGCACTACGGCGGCGTCGGCGTCGATGCCGTCACCGAAGCCCTGGTAGGCGATGTCGAGGAACGGCACCAGCTTGCGGGACTTCACGGTTTCGACGACCTGGGCCCATTGGTCCATCGTCAGGTCGACGCCGGTCGGGTTGTGGCAGCAGGCGTGCAGCACGACGATGGTGCCTTCCGGCTCCTTGTTCAGCATGTCGAGCATGCCCGACAGGTTCACACCGTGCGATTCGGCGTCGTAGTACGGGTACGAGACGACGTTGAAGCCGGCTTGCGTGAACAGGGCGCGGTGGTTTTCCCAGCTCGGGTCGCTGATGGCGACGGTAGCGTTCGGGTTCAGTTGCTTGAGGAAGTCGGCGCCGATCTTCAGGGCACCCGTGCCGCCCAGCGCCTGCGCGGTGATCACGCGGCCTTCGGCCAGCACGGGCGATTCCTTGCCGAACAGCATTTCCTGCACGGCCTTGTCGTACGCGGCAATGCCTTCGATCGGCAGGTAGCCACGCGGCAGGCCGGCGGCCACGCGTTGTTCTTCCGCTGCCTTCACAGCCTTGAGCAGGGGCAGTTTGCCTTCCGCATTGAAATACACGCCGACGCCCAGATTCACTTTTTCAGTGCGGTGATCGGCGTTGTAGGCTTCGTTCAGGCCAAGGATGGGGTCGCGCGGGGCGAGTTCGACAGCGGAAAAGAGGGTCATTTCGACGGCTCGAGGCAGGTAGTAGGAAAATGCAGCGGGTCGGCCGCAACTGACGCAGGATCGGCCCAACGGGCTATTTTAGCGAAGATTACCCGCGCTTGTGGTAAACACCGGCTCGCAAAGCGCGATTTCATGCCATTTCGGCACGAAAACTGCCACGTATTGCCAGAATTTGACGAAATCGCAGCGAGCGGCGCCGCGTGGCGCTGCCGTTGATTTCGCGCGTGCCGTCGAATGCCCCCGTTGTCACCCATCGGACTCAGGGAATCGGACGACGCGCTAGAATGGCAGATTACGTCTCTCATGCTTCGCGCCCTCGCCATGACCCCTGCGGCTGACCACGATCTGGACGAAAGCAAGTTCCTGACGTTCCCGGATTCGCCTTACCAGCTCTACTGCCCATTCCCTGCCGCCGGCGACCAGCCCGCGGCCATCGCTCAGTTGACCGAGGGGGTGGATGACGGACTTGCGTTCCAGACCTTGCTCGGCGTGACCGGCTCGGGCAAGACGTTCACGATGGCAAACGTGATCGCGCGGCTCGGCCGCCCGGCGATCGTGTTCGCGCCCAACAAGACGCTTGCCGCCCAGCTTTATTCGGAGTTCCGCGAATTCTTCCCGCGCAATGCGGTGGAGTACTTCGTGTCGTACTACGACTATTACCAGCCGGAAGCGTACGTGCCGCAGCGCGATCTCTTCATCGAGAAGGATTCGTCCGTCAATGAACACATCGAGCAGATGCGTCTTTCGGCAACGAAGAGCCTGCTGGAGCGGCGCGACGTGGTGATCGTGGCCACCGTGTCCGCGATCTACGGTATCGGGAATCCGAACGAATACCACCAGATGATTCTGACGGTGCGTCAGGGCGACAAGATTGGCCAGCGCGAAGTCATCGCGCGGTTGATCGCGATGCAGTACACCCGCAACGAAACGGATTTCGGGCGGGGCACATTCCGCGTGCGTGGCGACACGATCGATATTTTCCCGGCAGAACACGCCGAATTGGCGTTGCGCGTGGAGCTGTTCGACGACGAAGTCGACACGCTGCAACTGTTCGATCCGCTCACGGGACGCGTGCGGCAGAAGGTGCCGCGATTCACGGTGTACCCGTCCTCACACTACGTGACCCCGCGAGATACGGTGCTGCGTGCGATCGAGACGATCAAGGATGAACTGCGCGATCGGCTCGACTTCTTCTATAAGGAAGGCAAGCTGGTCGAGGCGCAGCGTCTGGAGCAGCGCACCCGCTTCGATCTGGAGATGTTGCAGGAGCTGGGCTTCTGCAAGGGCATCGAAAACTATTCGCGGCATTTGTCCGGGGCGGCCCCGGGCGAGCCGCCGCCGACGCTTGTCGATTACCTGCCGCCCGACGCGTTGATGTTCCTCGATGAGTCGCACGTGCTCATCGGCCAGTTCAACGGCATGTACAACGGCGACCGGGCGCGTAAGGAAAATCTCGTCAACTACGGTTTCCGTCTGCCATCGGCGCTGGATAACCGTCCGCTCAAGTTTGCCGAGTACGAACGCAAGATGCGTCAGGCGGTCTTTGTCTCCGCGACCCCCGCCGATTACGAGGCCAAGCGAACGGGGCAGGTCGTAGAGCAGGTGGTGCGCCCGACCGGGCTGATCGATCCGATCATCATGGTGCGTCCGGCGCGTACGCAGGTAGACGACGTCCTGTCGGAAATCAACAAGCGTGTCGCGGTGGGGGAGCGTGTGCTCGTCACCACGCTCACGAAGCGCATGGCGGAGCAGCTCACCGACTACCTGTCCGATAACGGTGTGAAGGTCCGTTATCTGCACAGCGAC
>JARLJF010000017.1 GCA_031291335.1 Pandoraea sp.
GGCCTACAACACCGCCAGCGTCTGCCGGATGTGATCGGCAAACGCCACGCTCAGGTGATTCGGGCGTGCGCGATCGAACTTTACCGTAATCCCGACCGACGGCAACAGCGGCAGCGTATCACCTGTAACAATGCGTAAATCCGCGGGCACTGCGGTCTGCGTCATGACCGCAAACGCCTGCCCGGAACGGGCCAGTGCGGTCAGCCCGGACAGATTGCTGCTGGCATAGGCGATACGGTATGCGCGGCCTGCCTTCGTCAACGCGTCGCAAGCGGCGATATGGTCCAGCGTGTCGGGGTCGGACAACGCCAGCGGTAATGGCTCGTCAGGGTTGGACAGCACCGCCTCCAGTCCCGCATTCCCGATCCACACCAGCGGTTCTCGCCGGATGACACTGCCCTCGTCGACGCCCTCTGGCAGCGAGATCAACGCCAGATCCAGGGTGTGTCGTTTGAGTTGTTCCAGCAGACGCGGCGTCGGCTCGCAAATCACCTCGACCAGCGCCTGCGGATGCGCCACCGCAAACGCACGTAACAAATGAGGCAGAAACGCCGCCGCGTAGTCGTCGGGGCAACCGAAGCGCAGGGTGCCGCTCAGCCCTCGCCCCGACATGTCGGCCATGGCCTCGTCGTGCGCCCGCAAGATTCTCTGAGCATGCCCAAGCAGGCGCTCGCCAGGACTCGTCAACACCACGCCGCGCCCGGTGCGCTGTAACAACGGCTGGTCGACGATGGCTTCCAGCCGCTTCATCTGCTGGCTCAACGCCGACTGAGTCCGCGCGATTCGCTGCGCCGCATGACTGAGCGAACCGGCTTGCGCAATCGCAACAAACGAGCGCAGCAAATCGATTTCAAGAGACACACCCAAGGTATTAGCCTCGCTTCTATCTTTCATTAGCATTATTCGCTTCTATGAAAGCAGAGCGCTGCTTAGACTGCAAGCGGTGGTTGCCCCTCCCCCCGTCGCTTTGTCTATCGGAGAATCCCGCGTGTCCAAGAACCAAGACGCCGACTTCTGGCGCAATGCCCGGCAGCATCTGATTCGTTATGGCGGTACGTTCGAGCCGATGATCATCGAACGGGCGCAAGGCAGCTTCGTTTATGACGCCGACGGTCGGGCGATTCTCGACTTCACTTCCGGCCAGATGAGCGCAGTGCTCGGCCATAGTCACCCCGACATTGTCTCGGTCGTGACCGAGTCCATCGGCCAGCTCGATCACCTGTTCAGCGGCATGCTCTCGCGCCCGGTGGTCGACTTAGCCAAACGATTGGCCGACATCACGCCCGAAGGTCTGGACCGGGTCATGTTGCTCAGCACCGGGGCCGAGTCGAACGAGGCGGCCATTCGCATGGCGAAGCTCGTGACCGGCAAATACGAGATCGTCGGGTTCGCACAGTCGTGGCATGGCATGACGGGCGCGGCAGCATCGGCGACCTACAGCGCCGGACGCAAAGGTGTCGGGCCGGCGGCCGTCGGTTCTTTCGCGATTCCCGCACCGTTCACCTATCGCCCACGCTTTGGCCCGGCCGGTCAGTACGACTATCTCGCCGAACTGGACTACGCGTTCGATCTGATCGATCGCCAGTCCAGCGGCAATCTCGCCGCCTTCATCGCTGAGCCGATTCTTAGCTCGGGCGGCATCATCGAGTTACCGCAGGGCTATCTGGCGGCGCTCAAACGCAAGTGCGAAGAACGCGGCATGCTGCTGATTCTCGACGAAGCGCAGACGGGCGTCGGGCGCACCGGCACGATGTTCGCGTTCGAGCGCGACGGTGTGACCCCCGACATCCTGACGCTTTCCAAGACCCTTGGCGCCGGGTTGCCGCTCGCCGCCATCGTGACGTCGGCCGACATCGAGGAACGCGCCCATGAGCGAGGCTATCTGTTCTACACGACCCACGTTTCCGACCCGCTGCCCGCGGCCGTCGGCCTGCGCGTGCTCGATGTGGTGGCGCGCGATGGCCTCGTCGCCCGCGCCAATGTCATGGGCGAGCGCCTTCGGAACGGGTTGCTTGGCCTGATGGAGCGCTTCGACTGCGTGGGAGATGTGCGCGGGCGCGGCCTGCTGCTGGGGATGGAGATCGTCAAGGATCGGCGCAGCAAAGCGCCTGCGGACGGCCTCGGCGCAAAGATCACGCGCGAGTGCATGAATCTTGGCCTGAGCATGAACATCGTTCAGTTGCCCGGCATGGGTGGCGTGTTCCGCATCGCGCCGCCGCTGACCGTTAGTGAGGACGAAGTCGATCTCGGTCTGTCGTTGCTCGCTCAGGCCATCGAGCGATCGCTGTAACGCTGACGGCCCCGCGAACCGTCATGACGAGGTTCGCGGGGCCGTTTCACCATCCGATCACTGGTTTCGCTGCGGACGCTGAACATCGCGGAAGATGTACTTCAGCGCATCGGCCAGCGTGCTCGACCAGACCGACCACTCGTGCTTGCCATCGACGATCCGCAACTCGGCGGGTTGCTTGTTCGCGCGCAACAACTCATAAAAGCGCGTGGCTTCCATTTCGATGTTGAAGTCGTCGTCGTCGCCCGAGTTGATGTACATCGGCACCTTGATGCCCTTCTTCAGGAACTCGTCGAAGTACGCCGGATAGTTGTTCTGCTGCCAGACACGCGCGCTGTACTCGCCGTTGGTATTCGGTTCAGCAAACACCTTCACGAAGCGGGCCGACGAATCCTTCGGCGGCTCGGGATTGTAAATGGCCGGGCTCAGCAACGCAGCGGCCTTGAACTTCTCCGGATACTTGAGCGCGTAGCGCATCGCCCCGTACCCGCCCATCGACAGGCCGCCGATCAGACGCCCGTCACGCGTCTTGATCGTGCGATAGGTTTTCTCGACATGCGGAATCAACTCGCTGAAAAACGCTGTCTCCATGCGCTCTTTCAGATCGACGTACCAGTTGGTATTGGCGTCGGGCATGATGACGATGGCCGGCGGAATGTCGCCGTGGCCGATCAGCTTGTCCATGGTGGACTGCATGTGTCCCTTGACGACCCAATCATTCTTCACGCCGTCGTTACCATGCAGCAGGTACAACACCGGGTAGGTGGTGCTGCCGTTCGCCTCGTAGCCCGTCGGCAAATACACGTTATAGGTCAGCGGCCGTGCCAGATTCTTGCTGTAGACCTCGCTCGAGAGCACTTCGCTCGCGTTGGCAGACACGCTGACCAGCGCAGTCGCAGCCATCACACCCAAAGCCCATTGTCGAGCCAGACCGGCGCCGCGTTGACGGAACATTTCGAACACATACCCTCCTGATGAAATCATTGTCTCGTTATCCAGAACGTCCGCCGTCGAGGACGGACGCCCGGAAGATTAACATCTGAAATGAAATCCAGGGCGGTGAATCGTAGTGCTCAATACACGATGTCGTCGTTGGCGGTGGCGTGACGATGACGACGGCGCGTCATCATCAGCACGAGGATCGGCAACGGCAGCGCAACGACGAGCAACAGCCATAGCAGCGCGTACACGGCACCGAGTCCGTCGTTCTGCAGATTGACGTACAGCTTTACCGGAATGCCCTGCGGAAAGTAGGCGAAGATCATGACGATGCCGAACTCGCCGATCACCCGCACCCACGCCACGACGAGCCCTGCGGCCAACCCGCCGCGCGCCAATGGCAGCGTCACCCGCCGGAAGACTTGCCACGGCGTTGCGCCGAGGCTGCGAGCAGCCATCGGCAGCTCGGGCGGCACGGTTTCGAACGCCGCACGCGCGGCCAGAATGAAATACGGCAGCCCGCCATAGACCTGCGACAGCACGAACGCCGGGGCGTTGTTGCCGAGCAGGATGCCGCCGCGAGCGAGCATCGCGCCGAACGTGCCGACCGGCCCGTATGCCGTAGCGAGCAGAATGCCCATCGCGAGCGGCGGCGTCATGAGCGCGACGAGCACCAGGACTTCCGCTACGCGCGCCACCCGGGATCGGGTAGACGCCAGCCAATACGCCACCCGTGTGCCGAGCATCACGATGATAGCCATCGACAGACAAGACAGGCCGATCGACACGGCCACGGCGTTCCAGTCGCCATAGGCGAGCCGGAAATGCCGCCATGGTGTCTCGATGGCCAATGCCAGGAATGGCACGGCAAGCAACGCCCACGTCACGCTGTCGCTCAAGCGGCGCAACCCGCGCCCAGCCCCGAGCGACAGGCCCTCCCTCAGCTTCTGCACGAAATGGTCCGCCAATCAGTGAGTCAGTGAATCAGTGGTACAGGGGATCGCCCTTCGGCTTGCCGTAGCCGTTCTCGTCGAAGAGTTGCTGCCCCTGCGTCGACGTCATGAACGTGAGGAAGTCATCGGCCGCCTTCGGGTTCGCGGCGTTCTTCAGCTTGGCCGCGTAGAACACGAGCGGTTGCGGACGCACGATCTTTTCCTTGCCGTTCGCCGCAGGCAGCGAGAATGAAACAGTGTCATACCAGGCCTTCGCGAAGGCCGGATTACTCAGATTGATCTCATCGGGCAACGCCACGTAGGGCAACTTCGCCGAGCGCGTGGCACTTTCGTAGCCCGATGCGGCGTCCACTTGCCCCGCCTCCAGACGCGTGAGCAATCCGCCTTCGCCAAAGACCTGCTGCGGATTCCGGATGTCACCCAACACTGACTGCGCGAGTCCCGTCTGCGCGTAGTACTTCTGGGCGAGCATCATCGTGAAGACGATGTTCTGACCTTGCGGATCCGTCGCAGGGTCCGTGCGACCGAAGCGCAGTCCCGGCGTTTGCAGCACCTTCCACCAGGCGGGATGCGCGGCGTCGGTGCCGGCAAGCCGGAAGGCTTCGCCGAAGCGGCCCTTGGGGTTATAGGCGATGACCATGCGGGTGCTCGCCACCGGCACCGCGTCGTCGATCAGGCCCGCCTCCTTGAGAATCGCCATCGGCCCCGGCGTGATCGAAACGAAGACGTCCGCCGTCGACCGGCCCGAGGCCAGCAAGCGCGCCAATCCATAAGCGCCTTCGCCTTGTCCCTGATACGTCACATGCTCGCGTTGCGCGAATGCCGGCCCGAGCGCCTTGTCCATCACCACCCCCATCGACCCGGCATACGCCACGCGGAACGTATCGTCGGCTTGCGCCTGCATGGCCAGCAAAGCGGTCGCACCAACGCACAGTGCCTGCCTCATCGTCGCGACAGCGCGCGCGGAAAACCCCATCGTCTTCAAAGCCTGGACTCCGTTATATAGGTTTATATATAACGAATATCATATATCAGTAGACGTCCACTGATGTGACCCCCTCCGAACTTCGACAGCCTGCCACGATGAATTCGCTTCAACGACCGGTGTCGCGCTACCATGTCGGACGCCGCTGCCTCGTGTCGCATTGCCCTTCGACGGGCGTCACGCTTCAATGACACCGTGACACGGCACGAAGCCAATCCGATATTGACCATGAACGATCTTCCTTATCTCGATCACGCGGCGTTCGTCGCGCTTGCCCAATCGACCGGCCTCATCTCCATCGCCTGCGACTGCACCAAGACCGCGCTCGACGGCTGGGCCAGCCTGCCCAATTCCCTGCCTGACGATCAACTGGAAGCCGTCGGCACGCTCATGGCGCTGCATGACCCGCAGGAACCGACGTTCACCGAATATCACCCCGACGGCACGTCGTATTGGGCTGTCGATGCGCCCATTGCGCCTCGCTACTTTCCCTACAACCGTGCGAACGTTTGTCGCTGCCGCGAGTGCGGCCGACTCTACCTGCGCTATCAGGAAGGCGGCGGATACTTCGTCGATCAGCGTGTCCGGCATGTGAACCCGGCGTTGATCGTGGATGCGCCCGCCAATGATGTGTGAGACGTTGCGCATCCCCGCGCAAAGTTGTTGTCATCCGTTTTCATTCGTTTTGTTTTGTTCTCGTTTGTGAACGGGTTTGGCCGAAACCCCGCTTCCGGCCACATGATCGAGTGCGGAAAACCCAATAAAAACAAGGAATTTCATCAGATTTTCAATCCGTTTCATTTACTTCGGATTGCAAAATAGTGGCGCGAACACGTGTGTGCGCTTTCGGTCGAAGCGCCCATGCAAAAACACGACGCGTCCGCACCGGACACCAAATACCTGACGGCCCCCGGGCCAGTCCCCGTTGAACGTTTTGTCCGCCTGAGCGGCGGCGTTCAACGTGCGCCGGCGCTTTACGTCACGATCTACGCGATCATCTGGACGCTCGTGAGTGCGTCACTCGACCCGACGGTTCCGTTCGACGCCGTGGAAGCCTTCAACTGGGCGCGCAATGCCGAATGGGGAACGCCGAAGAACCCGTGGCTAGTCGGGTTCTCGATGTGGCCCGTCCTTGGGCTCGGCGGCAAGGGGCTCGCGGTGTATTGGTATGCCTCGCATTTCGCCGCCGTCGCCATCGGCATGCTTGGTGTCTGGCATTTGGCACAGCGCTTGTCGGGCGACCGCCAGCTCGCGTGGATTGCCATGCTGAGCCTGCATCTATCGGGCGCGATCAATATCGACGTCTTGCCGTACAACGACAACTATCTGCTCGTCATGCTCTGGCCGTGGATGCTCTGGCTGTTCGTGCGTGCCCTGCTCGATTCGCCACGCTACTGGCCAGCGTTTGCTGCGGTCGCAGGACTGGCCGCGATGACGAAGTACTCCACCTTTGCGCTGCTTGGCGCGATATTCGTCGTCACTCTCTGGACGCCACAGGCACGACGCCATTACCGCCGTCCGGCCTTCCTGCTCGGGCTGGTGATCTTCATCGCCCTGATCGCACCCAATGTCGTCTGGCTGGCTCATCATGACTTCGCGGCCTTCCGTTGGGTCGACGATCAGATCACGCTGCGACTGAACGCGCGGGCGCTGTACGGCGCGCTGAGCGCCTTCTATCCCGTCGCAATACTGGCGCTTGTCTTACGCGTTAGCGGCGTGCGCTTCACGCGTCCACCGGTGGACGCGCGAATCGTCGCCGGCGTCGTGATCCTTCCGCTACTCCCGATCCTGCTGTACTTCACGTGGCATAACGGCGGACGCATCTCCGAATGGCTCCAGCCATTTGCCGTCCCGCTGCCCGCCGTGCTCATGGCATGCGTGCAGCCGGCAACGGCCGCCCGCTCACGACGCACTGCACGCTGGCTGCCCGCCGCCGGTGTTCTGGTCCTGGCCGGATACGTGGTTTTCCTTAGCGCCAATCTCCGCAATGCAGGGCAGAAGTTCAGCGGGATCAAGACGGCGAGCGGCATGCTCGAACAGCGCTGGCAGGCGCGCTATCACATGCCTTTGCGTTATGTGGGCCACGACCACATTGCCGCGTGGCTGACGTTTTACGCGCCGGGCAACCCGCGTCTGCTCATGCGGTGGTCGGCACAGCGCCGTCCCAACATCTACACGAACGCCATCGACGAGGCGCATGTGCGCGCGCACGGCGCCCTCCTGCTCGGCCAACCCGGGCGATCTTGCCGACGCACCAGCTTCACGCGCACATTGGCGCAGTGGCCAACGCTCGTGATCGACGCCGTCGAGACCGTGCCGTTCTCGTATCACGGCGGCGCGTCGCCCATCGCGCTTTGCGTGGCCTACATCGCCCCTGAGCGTGAATATCGATAGCACAAACGCTTCGTTGCCCGCGACGTGCCGCCACGGATAATCCGTCCGGTTCGGCCAATTCCAACGGGGCAACGCTCTCATGAAACCTCTCGACTCTCTCTCACGTCGTCATTTTCTTGCCGCGCTTGGCGCGAGCGCCGCGTCGCTAGCCCTTCCAGCGCGCGCCGCCTATGACGCAGGCAAGTTCCGCATCGGCTACCAGAAGGCGGCGAGCACGCTGGTGCTCGCCAAGGCCAACGGGTCGCCCGAAGCCCGCCTGCGCCCGCTCGGTGTTGAAGTGACGTGGGCAGAGTTCGCAGCCGGGCCGCAATTGCTCGAAGGGTTGAACGTCGGCGCCATCGACTTCGGCTACGTTGGCGAAGCGCCGCCGGTCTTTGCGCAGGCCGCCGGTGCCGATTTCGTCTACAGCGCCTACGAGATCCCGACGCCGCTGGCCGAAGGGGTGGTCGTCGCCAACACGTCGCCCATCAAGACCGTTACCGATCTGAAAGGCCGCAAGGTCGCGTTCAATAAGGGTTCGGATGTGCACTGGTTCCTCATCGCGCTGCTACGTAAGCACGGTCTGGACTTTGGTGACATCAATCCGGTCTATCTCGCCCCCGCAGACGCACGCGCCGCACTCGAGCGCGGTTCGGTCGACGCCTGGGCCATCTGGGACCCGTTCTTCACGGCCGTGCTCGAGCAGAGCCCGGTACGCCTGCTGGCCAACGCCGAAGGGGCTGCCGATCATCACCAGTTCTTCCTGAGCCAGCGCACATTCGCCTCGAAGCGTCCTGAAATCATCAAGGCGACGCTCGAATCGCTCGGCCAGACCGGGCAGCAGATTCGCGCCGACTACGCCGGTGCCGCCGCCAAGCTCGCACCGATTCAAGGACTCGACGCCAAGATCATTGAGAAAGGGCTGCGTCATTACGCGCATATCTACAAGCCGGTCTCCGAACCTGTGTTGGCCGCGCAACAGCGCATTGCCGACGCGTTCCTCCAGCTCAAGCTGATCCCACGCCCAATCCGCGTGGCCGACGCCACGCTGCCGATCGCCGCCGGCTAACCCGCTCGTCCCCGTCGTTCCTACGTTTTCCGCCTCCGGCTTTCCGCACTTGGCAAAGCCACCGCGAATGTGACAGAATTCGCAACTCAGTTGCATTGCAATTGAGTTGCATTTTATTGTCCACGCTGCCCGTCTCGTTGTGCAGCGTGCCGTCACCTTCGTGTCTCGTTGTCTCAGCGTCCTCTTCGGCCCATGCTTCGCCGCTGGTTTCCTCTCTGGCTCGTTGTCTGCGTACTTGTCTCGCAGACGGCACTGGCACGCCATGTCGTCTTGCACACGGCGGCGGCACTCGCCTTGGCCACATCGGGAGACTTGCCGGGTCAGCACAGCCAGCACGATGAAGATGGCGATGGCGTCTGCGAGCAGTGCCTCGCGTTCATCGCCGTCGATGTCGCGTTGCCGACACTCCCGGTCATTGCCGCGCTTCCCGAGTCGCGTCAGTGGCACTACCCTTCGCGCACGCCGGTGCGCATGCGCTCCGTCTCGCGGGGCCCCACACGCAATCGCGATCCTCCTCGCCGCTCAGTGTCGTCCGTCTGACCTCCCTCTGAATCAGAACATTCGCCGTCGATAGCGCGCCCGCACTCGGGGGTACGCCGCCGGCCGTCAGGCATCCACACGCAACGCACACTGAGGATCGGCATGTTTGCCAGCTCCAATCTCTCGCGCTTCGGCGCGTTCACCCGTCACGCGCTCGCCGCAGCGGCGGCTTCGGCCTTTGCCGTCAATGTTCACGCGCAGACCCCGCCAGCCGGCCAAACCACCGCGTCCCCGGCCAGCGGTAGTTCCGCCACGCCGACCGACAGTGATGGCAACGTTTCGCTCTCAGGAACGACCATCTCGGCCAAACGTCTCGACGCCGCGCGCAATGCGCTATCGCCCGATACCGGCAGCTCTGTCTACAACTTCGACCAGACGGATATCGAGACGCTGCCGCTCGGTGCCAATACCCCCCTCAATCAAGTGCTGCTTCAGGCACCGGGCGTGGTGCAGGATTCGTACGGTCAATTGCATGTGCGGGGCGACCACGCCAATCTGCAGTACCGCATCGACGGCGTGATCATTCCGGAAGCCATCAGCGGCTTCGGGCAGGCGATCGATGCGCGCATTGCGTCGCAGATCAATCTGATTACGGGAGCGCTCCCGGCACAGTTCGGGTATCGCACGGCAGGCATCGTCGACATCCACACCAAAGGCTCGCCCGGTCTGGTGGACGACACCGGTGAGCCGCCCAAAGCGTTCGGCGGCGAGGTGGGTGTCGTATTCGGCAGCCATGCGGATCGCGAGGTCAACACGCAGTTGTACGGCACCAAGGGCGCGCTGAGCTATTACTTCAGCGCCCGGGTATCGGCCAACGACCTGGGCATCGAAAACCCGACGGGCGAGCGCAACGCGATTCACGACCACACGAATCAGACGAATGCGTTCGGCATGATGTCGTACCTGCTCAACGCCGATAACCGTGTCTCGTTCATGTTCGGCACGGCCAACAACCGTTTCCAGATTCCGAATCTGCCGGGGGTTGCGCCCGCCTTTTCGCTCGACAACGGTGCGATTCCCGACTCGTCGAGCCTCAATGCCAATCAGCAGGAGCGCACCGAGTTTCAGGTGCTGTCATGGCAGAGCCATATCTCGCCGAAGCTCGATACGCAGATCTCGCTGTTTCATCGCACGAGCCGCGTCGATTACACGCCCGATCCGATTGGCGACCTCGTCTATAACGGCGTAGCGGCAGACATCACCCGGCGCAACGAAGCCTACGGCGTGCAGGCCGACAGCAGCTACAAGCTCACCGACCGCCACACGTTGCGCTTCGGTCTGTTCGTGCAGCAGGAACACTTCAGCGTCGACAACACGTCCAGCGTGTTCCCCGCAGTGGACGGCCAGCAAACCAGCGGCACGCCGATGACCATTGTGGACAATGCCAGCGACCGCGGCACCACGTACGGGCTGTATCTGCAGGATGAATGGAAGGCCACCGATCGTCTGACGATCAACTACGGTGCGCGCTACGATCACGTGAACACGGTCACGGACGAGGGCCAGCTCTCCCCGCGACTCGGCCTGACTTACGACCTGACGAGCCGCACGCGGCTGCACGCGGGCTACGCGCGCTACTTCACGCCGCCCGCCACCGAAAAGATCGATACCACGTCGGTCGCGAAATTCCTCAACACGACCAACGCATTGCCGTCGGACGCCAACACCTCGGTACGCTCGGAGCGATCGGACTATTTCGATCTCGGTGTCTCGCATCAGTTGACCTCGTCGATCACCGTCGGCCTCGATGCCTACTACCGCAATGTGCGGCACCTTCAGGATGAAGGTCAGTTCGGCAACGCGCTGATCTATTCGACGTTCAACTACGACAAGGGTCGTATCTACGGCGTGGAAGGCACGGTCAACTATCGTCAGGGCAATGTGGGTGCCTATATGAACGTGGCGGTCTCGCGCGCGATGGGCCAGGGCATCGAGACGGGCCAATTCAACTTCGATGCCGACGAGTTGGCGTACATCAACAACCACTGGGTCCATCTGGATCACGACCAGCAGATCACGGCGTCGGCCGGTGTGTCGTATCAGTGGGGACAGACGCTGCTCTCCGCCGACGCTCTGTTCGGCTCGGGCCTGCGCAGCGGCTTCGCCAACAGCGAACACCTGCCGGCGTACTACCAGGTCAACCTCGGCGTGGGGCAGAAGATCAACGTGCCGGGCCTTGGCCGCTTCGACGCGAAGCTCTCGGTGATCAACCTGTTCGATCGTGTCTACGAGTTGCGTGACGGCACCGGCATTGGTGTTGGCGCACCGCAGTTCGGGCCGCGCCGCACGTTCTATCTTGCGATGTCCAAGCCCTTCTGACGTGAAACGCGCCACCGTCCGGCAACCGGGCGGTGGCGCATCATGCCCCCCATTTACGTGGCTATCCCGTCGCCATCACGACGCCTCGGAGGCCGAGGACGCTTCCCTGCGAATCGCCGTGGTGGTTTGCCCCGCATAGCCCCAATTGTCCGTGTCGACTTCCTCGATCACGATGTGCGTGCGTTGCGGTGGTTTGTGCAGAACGCGCTCAAGCGTCTCGGTGACTTCGCGAATGACCTGCGCCTTCTGTTCGGCGGTGTTGCCGTCACGGGTGATACGAATGCTGACGAATGGCATGTCTGACTCCTTGCGATGCCGCGGCCCGCTGACTCGCGGGGCCGCTGTTCAATCTGTCGATATGTCGGGTATGGAATGCGGTGAAGCCGTCGTCGCGATCAACGGCCGGCGCTGTAGCCGCCGTCCACCGGCAAAATCGTGCCCGTCACGAAATCGCTTTGCACGAGGTAACGCACCGCCTGCGCGATGTCGGCCACGTCGGCAATCCGACCCAGCGGGTGCATCCGCGCCAGCGCCCCGTGGGTCTCGGGCGCGTGCATCGGCGTGTCCACGACACCCGGCGCCACGGCGTTGACCGTCACGCCAAACGGAGCCAGTTCGAGCGCGAGCGCACGCGTCGCCTGATTGATCCCGCCCTTGAGGGCAGCGGCCATCAACGCGGGCACACCGGCGTTCGCCTGCAAGGCGATCGATGCCGTCACGTTGACGATCTTGCCGCTGCGGCGCTCGCTCATATGACGTGCCGCAGCCTGCGAGAAGTACAGCGTGCCTTTCAGGTTCGTGGCGATTTGTTCTTCGATTTCGTCCGGGGTGAAGTTCACGAACGGCTTGGCTGCGAAGATGCCGGCGTTGTTGATAAGTACGTCCACGTGCCCAAACGCCTCGATGGCCTTGGCAAACGCTGCGGTGGCCACCGCCGGATGACCGACGTCGCCCGTGACCGGCAGGAATCGCTCGCCGGCGGCGAGGTGTGCCGCCGTCTGCTCGAGCCGCGCAACTCTGCGTCCCGTGCCGACGACGTTGAAGCCGAATTTCAGGAAAGCTTCCGCCAGCCCGAGTCCGATGCCGCTCGTGGCACCCGTGATGATGACCGTTTGTTCCGACTTGCTCATGATGCGTTTCCTCGTCTTGAATTTGCCTGCCGGGACGTCGGCGTATCCGGACGCCCCGCGGGGTGAGAACGACTCTATTCGTGATTCGAGACGCGAAAAACGCATACGATTACACTTGTCTTTTTACATTGTGTAATAAATATGCAACGGCAATTCGACGACGTTTTGCTCGGCAGCATCGAACTGTTCTGCCTTGCCGCCGAAGCCGGCAGCTTCACTGCGGCGGCCAATCTGGCGGGCGTGACGCCAGCCGCCGTGAGCCGGTCGATCGCGCGACTCGAGCAACGCTTGGGGGTGAGGCTGTTCGTGCGCTCGACGCGTAGCATTCGCCTGACCGAGGGCGGTACTGCGTACTTCGAGGAATGCCGGACCGCGCTGGGCCTGCTGGCTGAGGCAGAGCGCCGGGTTTCGGGCGAGCAAGCCCAGCCGTCGGGCACGCTCCGGATCAGCGTGCCGACGACTTACGCGCACTATCGTCTGCTGCCGCTGCTGCCTGCGTTCCGGGCGCAATACCCGCTCATCAAAGTGCAAACGCACGTGGGCAACCGGAATGTCGATCTGCACGAAGAGCGCTTCGACTTCGCGATCCGCTTTCGTGCGCAGCCCGATTCGCGCATGGTGGCGCGTCATCTGGAAGACGCTGGGCTCGTGGTCGTTGCGCATCCCGATTATCTGAAGCGCGCGGGAACGCCCCAAACACCGGACGATCTGGCCGCGCATGAATGTGTCGAGTTCGACCTGCCGAGTACCGGCCGTGCGATTCCATGGCTGTTCCGCGACGACGGCCGCGACGTCGAATATCAGGCACACGGCAACTATCGTTGCTCGGATGACGTGCTGGCAGGCGTTACGCTCGCCAAGGCAGAGGCCGGGATTTTCCAGACCTATCGCTTCATCGTCGAAGCCGATCTGGCCGCCGGACGTCTGGTCGAGGTGCTGGCCGGATACGCGGGCCGCTCGCGTCCTGTCAGCCTGATCTATCCGCATGGCAAGACACTGCCGTCGCGCGCACGGGTCTTCGTCGATTTTCTGATGCAGACGCTGGCGCACTCGACCGCGCCCCGTAAGAGAGACTTCCGCGCGACGGGGATTCCAACATCACAGCGCCCGGACTAGACTCGGCACGTCGGCCGCACGCCGATCGCTTGCGAGTGCATTGCGCCATGCAGAGGTTTTTGTGAAGCCCCACCCCGAATCCGCCCCGCCCGTCATGTCAGATACCAGCGTCGCCAGCTACCCCGAGCGCAACGCGCTCTACTGGCGGCGCAACCTGGCAATCTGCGTCTTTGGCTCGTTCACCACGCTGGTGAGCCTGAGCATGTTGTTGCCATTCCTGCCGCTTTACGTTCATCAGTTGGGCGTCGAGTCTGAATCTGCCGTGATTCAGTGGTCGGGCGTCGCGTTTAGCGCGACGTTTCTCGGCACGGCCGTAACCGCCCCCCTCTGGGGGCATCTCGCCGACCGGTTCGGCCGCAAGCCAATGCTCATCCGCGCGGCGGTCGGCATGGCCATCGTGATGTCGCTCATCGGTGTCGCGCACGACGTCTACCAACTTGTGGCGCTTCGACTGGTGGCCGGCTTGATCGGCGGTTACGCCTCGGCGTCGACGGTGATGGTCGGCACGCAGGCACCGCGCGACCGGGCGGGCTGGGCGTTGGGCATTCTGTCGACGGGAGCGTTGGCGGGTAATCTGATCGGGCCGCTGGTCGGTGGTCTGCTGCCACCGTTGCTCGGCATTCGCGGCACCTTCTTCGCCGGTGGCGGGATGATCGCCATCACGGCGCTTCTGACCCTCTTCGGCATTCGCGAAGACTTCGATCCGGCGCGCGACACGAAACATCGCACCACATCGACCTCGACGACGACAGTGACGACGGGCGGGCATCGCGCCCACGCCGGCATCATCGCGGCCATTCTCGTCACGGCGATGATGGTGCTGCTGGCGAACATGTCCATCGAGCCGATCATCACCGTCTACATTCGGCAATTGGGCGTGGACAGCGCGCATCTCACGCGCGTGGCTGGCGTCGTGATGGCCAGTTCGGCGCTCGGCAGTATGCTCACCGCAGCACGATTGGGGGCGCTGGCCGACCGGATCGGAAGCTGGCGTGTCATCGTTGGTTGCCTGATCGCGACGGCAGTGGTCATGGTGCCGCAAGCATTCGTCACCTCGTGGTGGCAATTGGCCATACTGCGTGTACTCATGGGCATGACGCTGGCAGGACTATTGCCAGCCATCGGCAAGCTCGCCCGTCATGCGGTCGACGAACGCAGCACCGGCAAGATGCTCGGCTATCTGCAATCGGCACAATTCAGCGGTCAGGTGATCGGCCCGGTCATCGGCGGGCAGATCGCCGTGTTATTCGGCCTGCCATCGGTGTTCTTCATGACGGCCGTGCTGCTGGTCGGCTGTAGTCTGTTGGCGAATCGCGCCCGAACCGTCAGCGCGAGACAGACACCTCAAACCGCCTGAGGACGCTTGCGGCGCGCGGATGCCGACGCGCCCAACGCGTCTTCCAGAAACGCCATCAACGCCTGCAACCGTGCCGTGCGCCCGCGCCTTGTCGGCACGAGCAACGTGACCGGGGCGCTGTCGAACTCCCAGTCCGCCAGCACCCGCACCAGCTTGCCGCCCGCTACGGCGTCGCGGGTGTCCCACTCCGAACGCAACACCAGCCCTAGCCCCTGCTCGGCCCATTCCCGCGCCACACTGCCGTCATTGCTCGTGTAAGCGGGCACGACGCGCACACTGTCCCGCGTCGACGAACGCCGGGCCGCAGCAGGGGATGACGACTTCGCCCGCCGCCGGAATCGCCACAACGTCACGTCCTCGTCGTTCTCGCGAATGCAGATGCAGCGGTGCCGCAACAAGTCGTCCGGGCCCGCCGGGGTACCGTGTTGCTGCAAATACGCGGGACTCGCGCACACCCA
>JARLJF010000142.1 GCA_031291335.1 Pandoraea sp.
ACCGCTGGTGCTCAAGGACAACGCGGTGCGCATGCTCGGGCTTGCCCCTGTGCAGACGGTGTCTACGGCGCGTGCGGTGGCGTGACGTGTGACGCGCAGCGTCGTCAGCGAAGCCCCTGCACGCCGTAGCGCACACGTGCAGCTTCGCGCATGGCGCTGATGAGCGTTTGCTCCGGCGGGGTGGGGATCGTGTCGTTGCGCCACAGAATGCCGATGGATTCCTCGGTGCCTTTCGTCGCGAAGGGCAGGGCGCACAGCACGCCATCGGCGAGATCGTCCTGCACGGTGATTTCCGAGGCGATCCAGACGACGTCGTCGCGCAGCGTCATGGCGCGGGCGAGCGACATCGAGAGCAACTCCGAATAGTCGTCGAGCGTGCCAACGCCGTGCGCGCGCAGGAAGCTGTCGGCCGTATGACGCAGGATCGTGCCATGGGGTGGCAACACCATGTGATGGTTCGCAATGTCGGCCATCGACACGCTGCGTTGCCGGACGAGCGGATGCTCCGGGCGCACGACCACACACAGCGGGGTCGCACACAGATGTTCGAAGGTGAGCCCCGCCATGCCCTCGGGGTCGGACATCCGGCCGAGCGCAAGCGTCAACTGACCGGACTTCAACTGCGTGAGCAAATGCTGATTCGCCCCGGTGTGCACCTGCACCACGATGCCAGGCCATTCGCGCCGGAAGGCTTCGAGCACGCTCGGCATCATGGCGGCGGCCAACGTGGGCAAGACAGCGATCTCGATGACGCCGCCGGTCTGGCCAACGGCGCGCGAGAGCACGTCGATACCTTGGCGCAGCGCGCTCACACTCGCCCCCGCGTGCCGCAGGAACAACTCGGCCTGAGCGGTCGGCCGCGCGCCGTTGCGTCCACGGTCGAACAGCCGCACGCCAAGCAGTCCTTCGAGTTCGGCAATGGTCTTGCTGACGGCCGGCTGGGTGATGGACAGCGCTTCTGCGGCGCGCTGGAGGCTGCCGTGCTGTGCCACGGCCAGCAGGCATTGCAGATGGCGCAGCTTGATCCGCCCGTCGAGTAGGTGTCTTTCCATGCCGAAAAGTTATGAAAAACCTAAGAAAATGTCAATAAATATATCCGTTGATTATGGATATAGTGTGGAAAACAAGCTGGCGGCAAGCCAGATCAGTCAACACAAAATGGAGTGAGACCATGTCGGAAACGACCACCGTCCTGCGCCCCCGCGACTGGGATTCGCATCCCAAGCTCATCGACAGCGGGTACAAGTCCACGGCGCTGCGCGGCCCCAAGCAACTGCTCGTCCCGGTAAAGCAGAATCTCTCGAATCTGCGCTCGCCGGTCTACGGCCACGGCATCATCGGTGAACTCGATGGCGACCTCACGCGCAACGCAGTTCGCAATGGCGAGCCGCTGGGGGAGCGCATGATCGTGACGGGCCGTGTGCTTGACGAAGGCGGCCGTCCCGTGCCGAATACGCTCGTGGAGCTGTGGCAAGCCAACGCCTGCGGCCGCTACGTGCACAAGGTCGACCAGCACGACGCGCCGCTCGATGCGAACTTTCTCGGGGCCGGCCGTGCCCTGACGGACGCCCAGGGTCGCTACAAATTCCTGACCATCAAGCCCGGCGCCTATCCGTGGAAGAATCACTACAACGCGTGGCGTCCGCAGCATCTGCACTTCTCGGTGTTCGGTCAGTACTTCGCGACCCGCCTGGTCACGCAGATGTACTTCCCCGGCGATCCGCTGCTCGCTTATGACCCGATTTTTCAGGCCACGCCGGCGCATTCCCGCGACCGCCTGATTGCGCGCTTCTCGATGGACATCACCGAACCCGAATACGCGCTGGGTTATGAATTCGACATCGTGTTGCGCGGTGCCGACCAAACGCCGATGGAGTCCTGAGCCATGTCTGATTATCAGCAAACGCCGTCGCAGACCGTCGGCCCGTACTTCGCTTATGGCCTCTCGCCGGAGCAGTACCTTTACGACTTCAAGAGTGCCTTCACCCCGGTGGTGGCGCTGGATCGCGCCGAAGGCGAAGCCATTCGCCTGATCGGGCAAGTGTTCGACGGCGCAGGCAATCCGGTCAACGACGCCCTGATCGAGGTTGTGCAGGCCGACGCCCATGGTCGCTACGTGCAGAATGCCGACGAGATCGAGCGCACGGGCTTTGCCGGCGCGGGCCGTTGCGGTACGGGCACCGACGCCGAGTACCGTTTCGTCATCGAGACAATCAAGCCGGGCTCGACCGCGCCGGGCGAGGCGCCGCGCATCGATGTCATTCTGACGATGCGGGGCTTGCTCAATCATCTGTTTACGCGTATCTATTTCGACGACGAGGCAGCGGCCAACGAGGCCGATCCCGTGCTGCAACAGGTGCCGGCCGAGCGTCGCCACACGCTGATCGCACGCCGCGAGGTGAGCGGCGGCCGTGTGGCTTACCGGTTCGACATTCGCATGCAGGGCGACGAGGAGACGGTTTTCCTCGACCTTTGAAGTCGGTCGTGCAAGGCTGAAACTGGCGCGGCTTCGGGCTGCTGGCATGAAAGTGCCCGCGGCCCGTGGCCGTATCCGCATTTTTGCAACGTACAAAGGTCTGGCCACGAGTCTGGAATTCGTGAGAACGGACCTTAACCACCATCGACTCTCCGATGACGGAACTGCTTGACTCCTTGCTGCGCGGCTCTGCCGTGACGGCGCGTTTCTCGCGCGACGCTACGCTTCAGGCCATGCTCGACTTCGAAGTGGCACTCGCCGCTGCCGAAGCCGAGGTCGGTCTGATCCCGGCCGCAGCCGTCGCGCCGATTACCGCCGCCGCCCGTGCCAGCGACCTGGACTGGACCGCCCTGCGCGACGACGCGGCTCGCGCGGGCAACCTCGCCATTCCGCTGGTCAAGCAACTGACGGCGCGCGTGAAAGCGCTCGATGCCGACGCCGCGCGCTTCGTGCATTGGGGTGCCACCAGTCAGGATGCGATCGATACCGGTCTTGTCCTGCAAGTGCGCGGCGCCCTCGACGACCTTGGCGCCGATCTCGACGGCCTCATTCTCCAACTCGCGGCTCAAGTCCGGCAGCATCGTGCGACGGTCATGATCGGGCGCACGTGGCTGCAACACGCACTGCCGATCACGTTCGGGCTCAAGCTCGCCGGTACGCTCGACGCCTTGCTGCGCGCGCGTGCCGATCTCGCAAACGTGCGTGAACAGGCACTATGTGTGCAGTTCGGCGGTGCGGCGGGCACGCTGGCATCGCTGGGTACGCACGGGCCTGCCGTTGCGGCGGCGCTGGCCCGGCACCTCGGCCTGCCGGACGCGGCCACGCCGTGGCACGGTCAGCGCGATCGCATCGTGCGCGTGGGCAGTTGGGCGGCGTCGCTGACCGGCTCGCTTGGCAAGTTCGCGCGTGATACGGCCATGCTGACGCAAACCGAAGTCGGCGAAATTGCCGAAGCCTCGGGGCCGGGACGTGGGGGATCATCCACCATGCCGCACAAACGCAACCCTGTGGGATGCGCCGCAATGCTGGCCGCCGCCGCCCGCACGCCGCAACTTGCCGCTACCTTGTTCGCTGCGATGCAGCAGGACCACGAGCGCGGTCTGGGTACCTGGCACGCCGAGTGGGAGACGCTGCCCGAGTTGCTCATGCTGTGCGGCGGTGCATTGGCCACCGCGCGCACGCTCGTTGGCGACTGGACGGTCGACACGGCGCGCATGCGGGCGAACCTCGATATCACGCACGGACTGATCATGGCCGAGGCGGTGACGATGGCGCTCGGGGAAACGATGGGGCGTCTCGAGGCGCACCGGCGCGTTGAGGCGCGTTGTCGCGACGCGCTCGCACAGCAGCGCCATCTGCTCGATGTGCTGCGTGAAGACGACGAGATCACACGCATTCTCTGTCCCGATGCGCTAGCGCGTCTGACGGACCCGCAACATTATCTGGGCGCTGCCGAGACGTTCGTGAGCCGGGTTCTCGCGCTCGCCGACGCGGCATTGCCGCCTTCTCAATCCGGCAGGA
Organism: Pandoraea sp.; assembly: GCA_031291335.1. Lineage (GTDB taxonomy): Bacteria > Pseudomonadota > Gammaproteobacteria > Burkholderiales > Burkholderiaceae > Pandoraea. The sequence continues at coordinate 3,998 of JARLJF010000142.1, forward strand.
AATCCAAATGAACGACCAGGAACGCTACGACAACGGCATGCAGGTGCGCCGCGCCGTGCTCGGCGACGCGCACGTGGACCGCACGCTCACGCGTCGCAATGAATTCAACGACGACTTTCAGAACTTCATCACGCGCTTTGCCTGGGGCGATGTCTGGACGCGCCCGGGCCTCACGCGTCATATGCGCAGCATGATTACGCTCTCGCTGCTCATCGCACTTAACCGGGGTGACGAGTTCCGCATGCACGTGCGGGCCGCGTTCAACAACGGCGTGACGCGCGAGGAAATGAAGGAGTTGTTCATGCACGCCGCGCTTTATTGCGGTCTGCCTGCGGCCAATCAGGCGATTCACGACGCCGAGAAGGTGTTCGCCGAGATGGAAGCTGCCGAGCCCGGTTCGACCACCCGCGTGCGCGATGACGCACAAGGCTGAGGAGACGAACCCAATGACGATGGAATGTCTGATCGAAATCGGTGACGCCACGCTGCGTGTGGCCGTCGATGGTGATGACCGTGCACCGGCGCTCGTGCTGTCCAATTCGCTGGGCACGACGCTGGACATGTGGGCGCCGCAGGTGCCTGCGCTCGCCCGTGAATTCCGCGTGATCCGTTACGACACGCGTGGACATGGTGGCTCGTCGGTAACGCCAGGGCCGTATGTCATCGACCAACTCGGACGCGACGTGGTTGCGCTGCTCGACGCTTTGCGTATCGAGCGCGCGAGCCTGGCCGGCGTGTCGATGGGGGGCATGACAGGCATGTGGCTGGGCATTCATGCGCCGCAACGGCTCGACCGGCTGGCGATTGTCTGCTCGTCCGCACACATCGGTGGCGAGGACGGCTGGAATGCCCGCATCCGTGCCGTGCAGGTCGATGGCATGAACGCGGTCGCCGACGCTGTGGTGTCGCGCTGGTTCACGCCCGAATACGCGCAGCGCGAACCCGCCGTCATCGAGCGCATGAAAGCGATGTTCCGCTCGCTCTCGGCCGACGGTTATGCGGCAGCGTGTGCGGCCGTGCGCGACATGAACCAGCTCGACGAGATTGCGTCCATCAAGGCGCCGACGCTCGTGATTACCGGTTCAGAGGATCTGGCGACACCGCCGGTCATGTCGAGCGCGATGGTCGAGCGTATCCCCGGTGCACAGCAGGTCATCGTGCCGGGTGCGCATCTGTCGAATATCGAGTGTGCGCCGGCTGTCACCGCCGCGCTTCTGACCTTCCTACGGGGGAAGACGCCGACGAGCGCGTAAGCGCTGATGGCCGGCGTGAGCGCGGGGGCGGGGCACTCGACGGAGCTGCCCCGCCAACCCGGCCGTGTGTCGTCACTCGTCGCCCAGATGGGCGTTTTGTGCGGTGCGCCGGAAGGCCGATGGCGTGACGCCGACATGCCGTTTGAAGACGCGGCAGAAATACGCCGGGTCCTGAAAGCCGAGTTCGTAGGCGACGTGCGAGACGGGCGCCGGAATGTAGATCAGCTTGCGGCGCGCTTCCAGCATCAGTCGATCCTGCACCAGATCGAACGCCGATTTTCCCGCGATACGACGGCATAACCGGTTCAACTTGCTCTCGGTCACGTGCAGCCGTTCGGCGTAGGCCGGTATCGCCCACGCTTCGGTGTAGTGCGTCTCGACGAGCGCACGAAAGCGGGCGAACAGATCCAGCTCGGTGCGTCCGGAGCGTGTCGCGGAATCCTGATGGGCATGCAGTCGTGCGAGCAGTAGCAGCACACTGCGTGTGAGCCATCCGACCATCTCCGCGTGCCCCAGTTGCGGGCGCGAAAACTCGTCCATGATGAGGCCAAGCAGCGTGTAGAGGCGGTCGCGCGTTTGCGGTGCGTCGCCCAGCGGGAAGAGCCACGGCTTGCTCAGCAGCGACTCCATATCCGCGTCGGCGCCGATGGCGGCATCGAACGGCACACTCTGCGCCATCGTGAGGACAAAGCCATGGGCGCCGCGAGAGAAGCGGAAGTTGTGCACGGCGGACGGATGCACCGTGATGACGGCCGGGCCTTCGACTTCCCACGTCGCGTCGTCGACGTTTGCCTCGACCGTCCCCTCGAAAATCGCGAGTACCTGAAAGAGTCCCAGATGCCGATGGGTATCGATATGCCAGTCGTAGAGGCGGCTGCGTGTTTCGATCCACTCGATATGGACGAAATCGGCGCTGTCGGTTTCCGTCAATTCGCCGTATAGCGAAAATTCCGGAATCGTCTCGCGAGCCGCGCGCAGCCGGGATGACGCGCCTGACATACTGGTTTTCCCTTGGGCGAAGTTGTCAAAAAAGTACAAGAAAGTCGTCGATTCATCCATTCAACGCGACGCGCGCGCTCCATAAGATATGACGCATTCGCCCCTCGTGACAAGGCGTGAAAGCACCTTTCGACATGCTCGTTTACGCGCAGTCCTAAATGGTGCATGCGTGCGCAAGGCAGCCAAGAAATGCAATCCGCACGCATGCCGTTTTCCTGTCGCGAAATGACCCGGCCCGAATATGCCGGACGAGGGCGGTGCAAATCTCAGGAGACAACTCATGCGTACCCATTACCCCGTCGTCATCGTTGGCGCCGGCCCCGCCGGCTTGCTGCTTTCCCATCTGCTGCACCTGCAAGGCATCGAGTCGATCGTGCTTGAATCGCGCTCGCGTGCTGCGGTCGAATCGACCATTCGCGCTGGTGTGCTGGAGCAGGGCACGATGGACATCCTCAACGAGACGGGCGTGGGCGAGCGCATGCGTCGTGAGGGCGCCGTGCACCAGGGGGTCGAGCTGGCGTTCGGCGGTCAGCGTCATCGCATTGCGTTGACCGAACTGACGGGCCGCGCCATTACCGTCTACGCGCAGCACGAGGTCATCAAGGACCTGATCGCGGCGCGTGAGGCGGCGCAGGGCGAGATCCTGTTCGATGTGACGGATGTCTCGGTGCACGACATCGACAGCACCCAGCCGAGCGTGCGGTTCACGGTGGACGGCCAGACGCGGCGTCTGACGTGCGACTTCATCGCCGGTTGCGATGGCTTCCATGGGGTGTGCCGTCCGGCCATGCCCGCGTCGGTGCGCAAGGAATACCAGCGCGTGTATCCGTTCGGCTGGTTCGGCGTGCTGGTGGAGGCGCCGCCGTCATCCGATGAACTGATTTACGCCGCCCACGACCGTGGCTTCGCACTGATCAGCACGCGCTCTCCCACGGTGCAACGCATGTATTTCCAGTGCGATCCGAACGAGCGTGCGCAGGAGTGGAGCGACGAGCGTATCTGGCAAGAGCTGCACACGCGCACGGAAAGTCACGATGGGTGGCGTCTCAAGGAAGGGCCGATCTTTCAGAAGAACGTGGTCGCCATGCGGAGCTTCGTCGCCACGCCGATGCAATACGGCCGCCTGTTCCTCGCGGGCGACGCCGCGCACATCGTGCCGCCGACCGGTGCCAAGGGCATGAACCTCGCCGTGGCCGACGTCTGGCGTCTGGCGCGCGCACTCGACGACTTCTTTCACCGCGACAGTGAGGCGGGGCTGAAGGGCTACTCCGAGGCGGCGCTCAAGCGGATCTGGCGTGCCGAGCACTTCTCGTACTGGATGACGCGCATGCTGCATCGCATTGACGACGCCACACCGTTCGAGCAACAGATGCAGCGCTCGGAGCTTGAGTACGTGGTGAGTTCGCGGGCGGCGTCGCTCATGCTGGCAGAGAACTACGTGGGGCTGCCGCTCGTTTGATGGGGACGGCGAGGGGGCGAGCGCGTCGGGACGCGGCGACCGGTGTGCTATAAACGCCAGCGGCAGCCGCGTGCATAACCGTGCGTTATGGATGGCCTGACGAAAGATCATTTTGACGGGCAGTTGAAGGACGTACAGTAGCGGCAGAAATCGACGCCGCAGAACCACTGCAACAAGGCAGTGAGAGGCGCGCCACCCCCAGAGACACGGGCGCGCACTGGCGGCGACGAATTCAAAATAATAATGGGATGACAAACGGGGCGGTCACGCTCCGAGGAGACAGTTTCATGAATCAATCGCGCACGGTGGACGTGCCCGCCTATATCAACGCACAACGGTTTTCCAGCTATCAATGGCTGGTGCTGATCCTGTGTTTCTTCGTCGTGGCGATCGATGGTTTCGACACCGCAGCCATTGGTTACATCGCCCCGTCGCTCGTGCAGCAGTGGCACATCGACCGCGGCTCGCTCGGTCCGGTACTCTCGGCGGCGCTCTTCGGTCTGGCCGGCGGCGCGATCTTCGCCGGGCCGCTCGCTGACAAGCTGGGACGCAAGACACTACTGGTGCTCTCCGTCGTGTTCTTTGGTGTCGCGAGTCTCGCGACCGCTTTCGCTCAGGATCTCGAGACGCTGACCGCGCTGCGCTTTCTCACCGGACTGGGGCTTGGCGCGGCCATGCCCAACGCCGTCACGCTGATCTCGGAGTACGCGCCGGAGTCGCGTCGCGCCGTCATCGTCAACACCATGTTCTGCGGCTTCCCGCTCGGTGCGTCGGTGGGGGGATTCGTCGCCTCGTGGTTGATTCCGCACTTCGGTTGGCACAGCGTGCTGGTGCTCGGCGGCGTGTTGCCGCTAGTGCTCTCGGTCCTGCTCATTGTTTGCCTGCCCGAATCGGTGAAGTTTCTCGTGGTTCGTCAGAAGCCGGCAGAGCGCGTGCGCCGCATTCTGTCGCGAATCTCGGGGGAGTCGCTCAGTGACGTCGGCACGTTTACCGTCAACGAAGCGGCACCGAAGCGCGCCGGTTCTGCCATGAGCGTGGTGCTCTCGAAGCAGTACGGTTTCGGTTCGCTGATGCTGTGGCTCACATACTTCATGGGACTCGTGATCTTCTATCTGCTCACTAGCTGGATGCCGATCCTGTTCAAGGATGCGGGTTTCACCATCGAACGCGCGGCACTCATCACGGCCCTGTTCCCGCTGGGCGGTGGCATTGGCACGATTCTGTCGGGCTGGCTGATGGACAAGTTCAACGCCCAGAAGGTGGTCGCCGTGGGCTACGCACTCACCGCCGTGCTGGTGTACGCGGTCGGTCAGGCGATGGGCAATATCGGTTTGCTGGTCGCCCTCATTTTCCTTGCCGGCACGGCGATGAACGGTGCGCAGTCGTCGATGCCGTCGCTCGCTGCCATGTTCTATCCGACGCACGGTCGAGCCACCGGCGTGGCGTGGATGCTCGGGGTCGGGCGCTTCGGCGGCATTGCCGGTGCGTTGCTGGGCGCCGAATTGATGCGCCGCCATCTGGGGTTTTCTGCGACGTTCTCGTTGCTGGCCATTCCGGCCGTGATCGCCACCCTCGCGCTGCTGGCGAAGAATGCGTGGGAGCGTGCCAGCGGTCAGCATCCGGCGCCTTCGAGCGACGCACGCAACTCCGCGGCCATGCACTGACGCTCGTCAGATCGATTGGCCGTAGCGGTACCTCAAGCGGCGCCTCTGGCGCCGTTTTTTTATGCCACGAGGCAAAGCCGCAGCGATAAGGTCAGCGTTTCGCGAGTGCGTCGATCATTGCCATGGCGGCCGCAGGGTTGCGCTCCTTGAAGCCGCTGATGACATAGAGAAACACATCGCGGTGTTTCGCCTTGGGTGGCGCGCCCGCGATGGTGTCGATATCCTTCGGCGCACCGCCTTGTGCAAAGGTTTGCGCGCGCTCGAGCCACTGCGTCATCGCCTTGGGGGCATATCCGAGTTTGTAGCGCTCCTCGGTGCCCATGAGCCGAGCGTAGACGAACGGCGCAGTGACGTCCGCGATGCAGGGGAATTTCGCGTCGCCAGCCAGCACGATTGCCATCTTGTACTTGCGCGCCAACGCAATGAACTCGGGCACGGCAAAGCTCTCGTGCCGGACTTCGAGTGCATGACGGATCGGATGACCGCCTGCCGTTGACGGCAACAGACTCAGGAAATGCTCGAAGTCTTGCGCATCGAACGTTTTCGTCGGCGCAAACTGCCAGTTCACCGGACCGAGCTTCTTGCCCAGTTCCAGCACGCCGCTGTCGAAGAACCGTGCGACCGATTCACCCGCTTCCCCAAGCACACGTCGATGCGTGGCGTAGCGCGACGCCTTGACCGAAAACACGAAGTCGTCCGGGGTTTCCTCGAACCAATGGCGGAACGTTGCGGGCTTTTGCGAGCCGTAGAACGTGCTGTTGATTTCGATGGAAGTCACATGCTGGCTGGCGTATTCGAGTTCGCGGCGCTTCGGCCATTTCTCGGGATAGAACGTGCCTTGCCACGGTGCGAAATTCCAGCCACCGATGCCGATGCGGATGCGATTCTCGGACGAGGTGTGTGCCGCGGTCGATGCTTTGGGGGATTGAGTCGTCGCCATCGGGGATCGCGCACGCTGCCGTGCGCATTCGGTGGGATGAAGTTCCCGATGGTGATGCAATGGGGCGACGCGCGTCAATGGGGCTGGCGGCGCGTCGCTTGACCGGCGATCAGTGACGTCGGCGTCCGAGATGAAGCATGCGCTCGCGCACTTCTTCTTCGG
>JARLJF010000018.1 GCA_031291335.1 Pandoraea sp.
GAAGGGCGATCCATTGTGATCTGGAGCGAGTTTGGTCTGGGCGACGAAATTTTCTTCCTGCGCTTTGCCGCAATGCTGAAGGATCAAATGGGCGCTAGTCGTGTGAGCGTTGTGTGCCAGGACCCGCTGTATGAACTGTTTCAAACTGCGTTGCGGGTCGATGCGGTGTACTCGGTCTCCCAAGCTCAAGCGGGCGAAGTGCCTTACCACGATTGCTGGGTGTACCCCTACGACATCCCGGCTTATCTGTCTCTGGACCTCGAGCATTTGCCTGCGTCGGTTCCGTACTGTCATGCGACGAGAACGGAATTGCTCCCGGTGAAACCCGGCAGGGAAAGCGCACTGAAAGTCGGCATCGTTTTCAAGGGCGCACCGACTCATGAGAACGACCAGTGGCGATCGCTTTCGTCGCTCAGCGTGCTCGATCCGCTATTCGAACGAGACGACGTCATCTTCTACAGCCTGCAAAAAGGGGAGGGGGCCGTTGAGGCAGCGACCTATGCCGCGCGACTTCCCAATTTCATCGATCTTGGACCAACGCTCCAGACATTTAGCGACACAGCGGCGTGCGTGGCGGCGATGGATCTCATCATCAGTGTCGATACCTCGGTCGCAAATCTCGCCGGTGCGATGGGCAAGCCGCTATGCGTGTTACTCCCACCCTATGGCGATTGGCGTTGGCACTACCTCCGCGACGACAGTCCCTGGAATCCGTCGGCCGCTCTATTTCGCCGGCCGTTGCACGAGAATTGGGGGGGCGTCGTTTCGCGAGTGAAGGCGTATCTGGACACATTTGCGTCGAGCGATGCACGTTGCCCTGCGGAGAGGGCGGCAGGTGCAGTCAACGACATGGAGGTGGCAAATGGTTGAAGGCGAGGCGTTCATGGGTGGTGTTGGGTGGGCAGGAATCATTACGCTAAGTGTCAACTTCGCGATATTCATGCTTGCCGATGGTGCCCTGGATGAGACATGGCATTGGGTCGCCATTGAAGTGGCGCTGGCGCTATTGCTTTTTGCCCGCCCGGTGTTGGTCATCTTTGGTGTGATGGAGGGGCACCGTCTGTTCGATGGCATAAGCACCATGAAAAGCAACGTGAAGGGACGTTTGATGGGAATGGCGCTCGGATTGTTGGGCGTCGGCTGGGCTTGGGTTCTGGCCCGGTAACGAGCGCGTCCGGCGAACCCCACGACGAGATAACAAAGCCATGCAGATTTATCGAACGTCGCATTGGAGGCAAATTGTGCGGTCCGACGGTTACGCACCGAAATCTTATTTCGGTGCGGGATATCGGGTGCGCGCTTCGGACGCCTGCTGCGTCTGTATGCCCATGATAGACATTCGCGCGTTCATCCGAGTCATGGTGGTTTCCATGCTTCGGACAAGGGACTGCTCGGTCGAGGCGTGTTCGGCGTTTCTCAACGACGGACCGGCACGCGACGTCGATGACTGAGGCAAGCCGGAGGAAACAGGGTGTTTGCATTGATACTGACTGAGTCGACGTTTCTCGACACGAACACGTCGCCGGTTGAGGCGCCTTCAAGCGGGGATCACGCGAAAGTTGAAGGGCTCGCGCGCTCGATTGTGGACGACGGGCACTACGTCCTGACGTTTCACGTGCTCGAAAAAGCCCTGATGGCGATCGAAAAAGGCGTTCCCGATGTCGTCGTCATTGATTTGAGACGGGTGCGCTGGGCCTCGCTCGACCAGATCAGAGTCGTGCACCTGCGCAATCCGTCGGTGCCGATTCTGGTCATCGGCGTTCGAATGACGGACCACGAAGAGGTGATGGCACTCGACGCAGGCGCCAGCGAATGCGTCGATGCCTCCTGCGCGCCCCTCGTCTTCCTGGCGCGCTTGCGTGCGCTGGTGCGGCGTCCGCTGCGCAACACCAGACGTCCCACGCACGTCCATATCGGTGCTTACGAGCTGTGCGTCACCACACGTTCGGTGCAGGTCGCGGGGCATCCCATCGCGTTAACGGATCTTGAGTTCGATGTGGCTTGGACGCTCTTCTCCAACTTCGAGAAGACCGTCTCAAGAGAGGCGCTATTGCGAAATGTCTGGCGCCTGAATATCGATCGGGAAACGCGTCGCATCGATGTTCTTGTGGTCCGGCTACGGAACAAACTGCAATTCAGCCTCACGGGCGAGCTGCAACTGGCCGCTGTACGAGGGCAGGGTTATCGGATTCTGCGTTCGGCAAAACCTCTTGGTGAGAATAGCGAGTGGCCTCCGGTCTCACAGCGAACTTGGCAGTAAGACCGCGTTGCGCCGAATTTCAAACATCGGCACATTCTTTCGCGCATCAGGGCGAGGCGGTGCGCTAATTCAATATCGTTCTTGTATTTGTCAAAGATGGTGGCGGGGGACATTCAATAGGCTTGTCTTGCAGGGAGCGCTGACCAACCAGCGATGCACCTGATCATCCACGAGTCTGTGTCCAAGGGGGGGGCGTGCAAGCGAATGATGCGGGAAGATTTGCGTTTCCTCGGCGTTGGCACCTCTGGATCGCCATTGCCGCAGCCGTCGTCCCCATGACCGTGGCGGTATGTCTCGCGTATTGGCATGCGAGCCGAGCGCTGGACGAGGAGGTCGAACTGCAAGCCCACCGGGTGCTTGCCCATGTCGACTGGATGCTGGGCAATGCGGCCGAGTCGGCAGCGAGAGTGCGCGACGAAGCAGGAAGGAATTGTGACGACGTAGTGCTGGACCTGCGTAAGCAAGTCGACTCGGTATTGTTCGTCAGGTCGGTGGATTTGTTCGTCAATACCTCAGCTGTCTACTGCAGTTCGTTGTACGGCAACTACCATCGCGAACACGACGTCTCGGACTACATCGACGGTCGTCTGCAGATACTTCCCCATAGCGGGACCCTTCCCGATTCCACTCTGTTTTTATATCGAAGTGCGGAGCAAGGTCGCGGTGCGATTGTCGCCATTGATGGACGGCACGTCCGCGACGTGCTGGTGCTGATGGCGCGTGACGGCATCGACATGACGGTGCACGTCGGGTCGGTTTCCATCGGGAAAGATGGGCTCATTACGGTGCCGTCGAGCGCTCCGAGTAGCACGGTTATGGTGCGTTCCAAGCGGTTCCCGGTGATGGTCCGAGCGGATAGTCCCAAGCTGGAGCTGGCGCGGCGCGTGATCTCCGACTATTCCGGATTATTGGTCGCCTTCGCGGTGCTGTGCGTGCTTGTCGGTGGCGCCGTAAAGCGAGGGCTGGCGGCCGTCGGCTCGCGCCGTCATGAGATGGCGAAGGCATTGCAGTTCGGTGAGTTCGTCCCCTATTTTCAGCCGCTGGTTTGCGCGCAGGATGGGCACTGGATTGGCGCGGAGATTCTCGTTCGGTGGATTCATCCGAAGGAGGGCGTGGTGATGCCGGACAGCTTCATCCCGCTGGCTGAGTCGAGCGGACTCATCGTGCCGATGACGAAGGCCTTGTTTCATTCGGTTGGGGAAATGATGGCCGATGTGACGCTGCCACCGAATTTCCGGCTGAGTTTCAATGTGAGCGCGCGTCATATCAGCGAGCGCTCGATCATCTCCGATTGCGACACGTTGCAGGAGGCGCTGGGTAAAGGGCGTGTGCAACTTGTGCTCGAGGTCACGGAGCGCGATTTGCTGGACTCAGAGGTTGGCACGATGGCGATATTCAACGCGTTGCACGCACGCGGCATCAAGATTGCCATCGATGATTTTGGCGTCGGGCATTCGAGTCTTGGCTACCTTCGCGACTTCGATATGGATGCCGTGAAGATCGACAAGACCTTCGTGGCCAAGATCGGCGGGGGTGCCCTCTCTCAGCGAGTGCTCGACGGCATCCTGGAGATGGCGATGAAGCTGGGTCTGATCATCATTGCGGAAGGCGTCGAGACGTCGCGCCAGCGCGATTACCTGTACGAGCGGGGCGTCCCGATTCTGCAAGGCTATCTGTTCGGCCACCCGATGCCGATTCATCTTTTTATTTCCCGCCTGGCTGAACGATGCCAGACGGGCGCAGGCCAAGTGCAACACACGTGCCCTAAGGGCTCGGAATCCGTTTAACGACTGCGATATGTTTTTCACAAGGTGGGGAGGAGGAAATGCGCGTAATTCTTGCTGACGATCATTCTGTGGTTCGTTATGGCATGCGAGCGGTGATCGAGAGCAATGACATGGGGCGCGTGGTGGGCGAGGCCGAATCGGTCGAGGGACTGATTCGCGCGCTGCGTGAAACGCCGTGCGATGTCATTGTCGCCGACCTGTCGATGCCGTCGTCTTCGGAGTGCGATGGACTGGTGCTGGTCGAACGCTTGCGCCGATTGTTTCCCAGCATCCCGGTTGTCATTTTCACAGAGATCCGCAATCACGGTGTCGTCAATATGCTGATCGCGCGGAGCGTTGCCGGGATTGTGGACAAAAGCGGCAGTCTTCACGATCTGGTGCTGGCCCTGCGGGCCGTCTCCCGGGGCCAACGATTCATCAGCCCGGAGATCCGGAGTTTGCTTCGCGATGCGGAAATTCCCGACAGTCAGCTCGGGCGAGATGTGGAGCTGACTCGGTCGGAATTCGAGGTCGTCAGACTGTACGCCAACGACGGCTTAACGATTTCCGAAATTGCCAGACGTTTGAATCGAAGTCCGAAGACCGTGAGTAAGCACAAACGAAGTGCGCAACACAAGCTGGGCCTGGTAACGAATCAACAACTCATCAGCTTCTATCGTGGCAATGCAAGCGTCGCGTAACGATGGCATCGCGTCGATGATCTGTAAGCGTAGACGGGATTTTTCGGCCCTTGCTGCTACCCGATTGAAAAAGGGGGGGACAAAAAAGACCGAATTCTGAGACGCAAGGGAGAGTCATGTTCTCCCATGTTGACGAAAATGCTCCCATGATCCCTGAGATGCCATTCGGCCGGATCGATTGGATGAGCAGCAACCACGAACGATTAACGGTGGAGGCGTGCCATACGGGAAAAAACGGACTTATCGGCTTCCGATAGCGAGAGTGTCTGGCTTGTATCAACGGGGGAATGCCATGCAACTGCAATCACAATCCGATCGTTATGTGTTGGTGGACGGTGGAATCAGCCACATGAGGGGCATCAGAGACAGCGTGAATTCAAGCGGCATCAGTCTTCGCGTCGTGCGAAGCCTTATCGAGGCTTTGGGGGGCTGCACAGATGGCGAATTGCCCGATCTGGTGCTGGTCGGGGTTCGAGATTCAAACGTCGACGCGATTTCTCGTTGTCATGACGTCTTGCGACAACACGATACATCGATCATTGCGTTCGGCCCCGTGCAGGAGCCTGCGCTGCGGGTCCGGTGTTTCAGAGCTGGCGCCATCGACTACATCGACTCGGGCGCATCTGCCAAGGAGTTGGATTTGCGCATTGGCATGCATCTCAAGCATCGGCCAACGTTTGTCGCAGTTCCGTCGCCAAGGGAAGGACGGGAGATCACGGGTTCGCGTAAGGACGAAATCTATCATCTCGCGGTGAAGTACCTTTCCCAAACCGAGATTGGCAACATATCTCAGCAATCCCTGGCTTCACGTATCGGCGTTTCGGTGGGACATCTCGACGCCGCCTTCCGGAGTGTTCTGGGCTATAGCATCGTGCGATTTCTCAAGCGACGCCGCATGGACATTGCCACGAGGCTGCTCAAGGGAAGCAACATGAGCGTGACGGCGATCGCCGAACTTCTGGGGTTTTGCGACGGCGCCAACTTTGCGACGGCATTCCGGCAGGAGATTGGAAAAACCCCCTCCGAATACCGGTTTGGATTGAGCGACGACCGCGACAACGGATGTGCCGTGACTGTCACTGATCAGATTGCCGCCGCCGGCGCGTCTCAATGGAAGTTCAGCGGTTATGCGGGAGCGACGCCATGCTGAACCCGCTGCCCCCCTATACCTCTCATGGAGATGGGAGTCGGGCTGGCACCAATGCAACGGTGCGCTCTACGATCTGGATACTGAACGAGCGCCCCGAAGCGTTCGCCGATGTGGTTGGCGAACTACGCGCGCAACTCTTCGACGTTAGGGTGGTGAGCGATGGGTGGACGAGCTATTACGAAGCCCTCGTATCTCCGCCGACAGCTTTCGTTGTCGATGGCGCGCTCGCAGGAATGGACGCAAGGGCGTTCTGTTGCCTGATGAGCGGTGCACCTCGCCTTCGCGGCGTTCCTGTCATTTACATCGATGTGGAGGGGGCCAGTGAGGCTCGTAGCCGCGCGTTGGCTTCAGGGGCATCTGACTGCATCGTGTTCCCCTTCATGCCGGAGGAATTGATTGCGCGGCTGCGTCTTCAAATTCGCATTGCGCGAAGTGCGAGCGATCCGGTGGAGCTTCAGCGTGTCGACCGCGCATCCCGGAGCACTCGCACCGCGATGACGTTGATCAACGGTGGTCGGATCGCCGACATGAGTGCGAAGACGTTAGCTAACGCCGTAGGGGCGAGTGATCGTCGCTTGTCTAGGGACTTTAAGGAAAAGCTTGGGGTGTCGGTATCCGAGTACCTGCGGCGGGAAAAGCTCGGACGCGCGGCGTGGTTGCTGCAGCACTCAGGCATTTCGATCACGGATGTTGCGCATGAGGTCGGTTTTCGGAGTCCGTGTAATTTCAGCGTCGCATTCAAGAAACACACTGGACTGACGCCTTCGCAATTCCGCACCAATGGACAGTCTTCAATTGTCGATCACGAGGGGGAGGACAATTCGGTCACTTCCGCGCGTTGAATTACCTCATCTGCCTCGCATAAAAAATTCCATATATTTATAGATAATGCGGGGTGATAAGCATTCTTTGCGTGGATGCAAAGTAATTTGAATGACGGAATCAGCGGAACATGCAAGGCCAAATAGGACGAATGGGCAGAAGCGATGTTGCAAAAAACGGAGTTTGGATGCTTGATTTGGCCAAATTGGTGGTGTTTCTACCAATTGCGAGTGAGATCGCTTCCTCATATTTCTGTAGGTGCCCTTGACATGGGTTCCGGCGAAGACGACTAGTGCGCGATGTCTTCGGGTTCCACATATTGAACGATGGTGCTAAGGAAGTTAAGGTATGCCCACCAACACCGGAGAGGACGCTTACGGCCTACAGTCGACTAACGGCGTGACATTTTCGACTGCCTATCTTCTTCCCGAGGTGCGCAACGACGCGTGCCGCAAGATCATCAGCCCCTTCTTCGATGCACGTCATATCAAGAGTGAAAAGGGGGGGAATCTCGAGGGCGCATTGACGTCGACGCATATCGGCAGGCTTTTGGTCGGCGAGACTGCGTTCAATTCGCAGCGACATGAGCGAAGCCGGAAGTTGGCGTTGAGCACCAGTCTCGATCAATACCTGATCCAGTTATTTGTTTCGGGGTCGCTTGATGGCGATTGCGATGGCCGGCCAGTTGTTGTGCGTCCCGGGGACATCATCGCCATGGATCTGTCGCGCGTTGCAAACACGCAGATCAGTCCTGGCGCAACGGTGAGCTTGATTGTCCCACGTGAGGCGATCGACAAAGCTACAGGCGGGCGAAGTATCCACGGCACCGTACTCAAGGCGGAACATGCCGTCACTCGATTGCTCGCCGGCTTTCTCGTTAGCTTGGCGGACGTTGCAGGCGAGATCGAGGGCGAGGAGGCGCTCGGTGTCGAGAGCGGCGCTGTCAATCTGCTTGCCGAGATACTCGCCAAGAAATCCGATGCGGCGCTATTCAACGAAGATTCGGTGCTTTCGCGCGTCTTGCGCAGTCAGGTCCTCTCCTATATCAACGCTAATCTCACGTCTCCATCCCTGGGGCTCGATGCCATCATCGTGCGATTCCGCGTCTCACGTGCGCATCTCTATCGCATTTTCGAAACCGACGGTGGCATCGCAACGGTGATTCGCAACAAGCGACTGGACGCGGCTTATCGTGCATTGACACAGGGAGGCGGGCGGGGTGCCTCGTCCATTACGCGCCTGGCACATGAGCTTGCGTTTTCCGGGAGCAACCATTTTCTTCGGGCCTTTCGGGCGCGGTTTGGGGTAACGCCGAGCGAGGCGCGCGAACTGGCGTTCTCGTTTGAGCTCGCCGATCAGGGCGTGGCGAGCCTCTATTCCCATCTGTTGAATTACGCAAATCCGACCACGGAGCATTTGGCCGAACCGGTCTCGACACCGTTGAAAAAGCTGGCGCCATTTTCCGACGACCTTCTGAAGGCCGCCAGTGCCGGCGTCAGAGCACCAAAATGAGACGGCGATGACTATCGACGCGGAGTGTCGGGCGTGACATCAATAGTCAACTGACCGTCTTGCGACACGGTCAGCGCGATGCATCGCGGTACGTCGCCCGAGACTCGACTTGTCAGGATTTCCCGCGAGATTCTGGGCAAGATTTGCTGGTTGAGATAGGCCTCCACGCCGTGTGCGCCAGCATACAGCGTGAGGCACTGCTGAGCCAGCATCGTCACCAGCGAGTCGTCTGCGCAGAGCGTTATCCCATGCTTGCGCTTCAGACGCTGCGCGACTTTAGCGAGCTTCATATGTGCCACGTCCCTGAGCGCTGGCATATCCAGGGGCCGGTACACGAGGGTTTTAACGCGAGCCAGCAGCGCGCTGGGGAAGCGTGACGACATCGCTGGTCGAATCGCGTCGAGCAGTGTGTCTTGGGTCGCGTCCGCGTGGGTCGCGGCGATAGACTCGATCGTGCCGGCGCCAATACTCGACGTCATCAGAAAGACGCAGTTACGGAAATCGATGGCTCGTCCGTCGTCGTCGCGCGTCACGCGGCCGTCGAAGACTCGGCAGAGCAGGTCAAGAACGTTCCGATGCGCATACTCAAGCTCATCGAGCAGAACGACGCTGTATGGCCGTTGATGCACGGCCTCGGTCAGGACACCTTCCAGGCCGTGTCCGACGGCATCCTGCAACGTTCCGGTCAGCCGGAACATGCTGTGCGAATCCCGGTGTTCGGAGAAGTTGAGCGGGATAAGCGCTGCCTCACTGCCGAACAAGATATCGGCCAACGCTAACGCCGTCTCTGTTTTCCCGACCCCTGAGGGACCGGTTAGCAGAAACACCCCGGACGGAGCATGCTCTGGCGTGAGGCCGGCATTGGCGGTGCGCAGGTGTTCGACGAGTGCCTGCAGGGCGTCGTGTTGACCGGCCACGCGCGATCTCAAAGGGCCGTCCAGCGCGAGGAGATCGCGCGGCTCGTCGATCATCAGCTTGTCGACGGGAACCCCTGTCCATTCGGACACCACCTGCGCGACAACCCGTGCATCGACGTCGGCGGACACCAGCGGCGGTGCGTCCTGGGCCTGAGCCAGTGCTTCGCAGGCGAGAGCCAATGCGTAGGCATCACGCGCCTCAGGCGCCGCGTCGCGCTGTGCTCGTATCGCATCGACAAGCTCACGCTCGCTCGCGCAGCGCACGCGAACGTCGTCGACTTCCGCTCGGGCCGCATGAAGCGAGACCTCCAGATCCTTCAATCGTTTGGACGCACTGGTGCCCCCTTCTGAGACATCGAATTCGAGCGTTGCCTGCTCGATTTCAAGCGCGCTGAGCGTTGCCGAGGCTTGTTGAAGCGCCCCGGGTTCGACATCCAGTGCCATTCTCACGCGACCCGCCGCGGTATCGAGTAAGTCGAACGCCTTCTCCGGTAGCTTGCGAGTCGGTATGTAACGACGTGCGAGTTTGACGGCGGCCACCAGCGCTTCGTCGCGAACGTGTACCCGATGGAACGTCGCGTAGTGCCACTTGAGTCCACGCAGCATCAGACAGGCGGCATCGTCGTCCGGCTCGTCGACCTCGATCATCTGGCAATGGCGCGCCAGTGTGGCATCGTGCTCGAAGATCGTCTTGTATTCGGCCCACGTCGTCGTTGCGATCGCTCGTACGTCGCCGCATGCGAGTGTGCGCTTGAACAGATTGGCGACGTCGGTGCCGTTTGTCGTGCGATGGGGGCCGCAGAGCGTTTGGACTTCGTCAATAAACAGAAGTATCGGCTCGGCCGATGCCTGCACCGCATCGATGACGGCACTTAGCTGCTGATGGAATTCAGCCTCGTTTTCGGCGTTGGTCCTCAGTGACTCGAGGTTGAGCGTCAGGATACGAAGATCGCGAATCACATCGGGGACGTCCCCGTTGGCCAAGCGCAGCGCCAGACCATCGATCAAGGCGGTTTTTCCCACGCCCGGGGCGCCAACCAGAATCGGGCTGTTTTTTCGACTCTTGGCAAGTACCTCGACCACTCGCTGGATCTCTCGATCGCGCCCGAAAACGTCATCGAGTTCTCCACTGCGTGCGCACTCCGTCAGATCGGTTGTGTAGCGTGCCAACGGTGCAGCGGTAACCACGCCGTTGGATGCCGAAGTTCCGCACGACGCTACCGTGGCAGCCATGTCAGACTCAAACGAGGTCTGTAACATCGACTCGACGAGCGCAGAAGGGGCGCTGAGGGGTTGCGGCGTTTCGCATGTCTTTGCGCCAAGTTCAGGGAGAAGCTTGCCGACTTGCACGCTGCTGAAATTCAACAACGGCCAGAGAGACGGGGCGCGCAATACGTGCGGGGAATCGACGATGACCTGGAGCAAGTTAGCCGAACGGATCGGCCAGTGGCGATTGTCGGCGCACGCGTGAAGCAAGCTCACCAACTGTGAGGACAGGATTGGTTCTTTGCGCAGATTGCGCGGCAGGCGGTCGATGGTGGACATCAAGACATCCCAGAGGACATCCACGTCGATGCCATAGTGATTCATGATGGCGGGGATGTCTCCATCGCCGGCTTCGAGAAGCGTCAGCAACCAGTGCTCGACGGTGATCTCGTCGGAAAGTCGTAGCTTGCAGAGACTCGCGGCCGCCTCCAGCGCCATCGCGCAGTGGGTATTGAGGCGTTGCAGAACAGTGGTGGTATCGCGAGTTGTCATGTCAGGTAGGCAAGAAATCCGGGGAACGGCGTGAGGCTCCGCAAGCATCCGGTGCTTGCACGGGAGATGCGTTGGCAGTTTTCGCTAAACCGTATTACCCAGACTTGCCACCGCACTTGTGGGCGCTTTCGGCTCGAAACGGGCTCGACGCCATGATTCACCTTAGCAATGCTGGCCACGCCTTGCCTTTGAACTTTTGCAAAGGCCGTTTGATCTCGATCCTGAGGTACTTGCGGCTTTCCGGCCACCTTGCACTGCGCCGTCTCCGATGTTGGCGCAGGGGCCGGACTCGGCTCCCCGCGCGCCCTCATCACAGTGTCAGATCTTGAGCTTCGTGACCTTCGTGCCGTTGATCGACACATCGCCCATCAGACCGGTGTTGGTCATCACGACGACCTGAACCGGTGCGGTGGCGGTGGTGGTATCGACGGCACCGTTTGCACCGACCTTCACGAGCGCGACCGACGCGCCCGCGCCCGCAGCCCAGCCTTCCGAATGACGGAACTCGTCAAGCGCACTCTGCGTCATGAACAGAAAGACGATCGCCTTCGACTGCGCGCCTGCCTGTAGGCCGACCGACAACGACGAGGTGTTGTAGTAGCCGACCGAGTTGCCGCCAATGCGCAGCGCACCGTTGCCGGACTGCCCGCCAACGATGAAGCCAGCCTGGATCACATCCGGGAAGACCAGCACGCCGCGCGATTTCGCGACAAGCTCACGCGATCCCTTTACGGTGGAGTAAAGCCGCGACAACGTAGCGTCGACGCTGGCGTCGATTGCGGCGCTCTTCGACGCATTGGTCGCAGCGGTGTCAGGTTTGTCAGCGGTGGTCGTGCAACCGGCGAGCGCGAGGCTGCCGACGACGAGCGCAGCCGCGACCATCGATATGGGGCTTCGTTTCTGCATCGTTCTTCCTTATTGGTTGTAATACGCTGTCAATTATCGGTACGGCTTATTCTGTCACGCAGCCCTTTGGGCACAAGATCCCACCGTCTCATTTTCTTCTCCAAATCGTCTCGCTCGGCCGTTTGCGGCTTGTCATCGCGAGAGATTTGAAACATTCTGATTTGACGCGTTCGCTTCGCGCGGTGCCATTCTGAGCGCTGCAATCACATGAACGTGCATGCTCGCCTGCGACTTCACTCGTAGGCGATTTTTGTTGTCCGAACGCAAAAGCCTATGGGGCCCGGATGATTGGGTTCTGGTTGCGAATCAAAGAAAAACGACGGTTATTCAAATGTCGGTCTTCCGAATTTCTACTATTTTTCTCGCACGAACAGGCAGATGTCTTCGTTGGCGGCAAACGATGTGTGCGAGCGCGTCGCGACAGGACAATCGCATCCGATAGTGAGGCGGTGCCAAATGCGTTTGCATCAACTCGTCGGCCGGCATCTCTCGCGTCCCGGCAACCGTTGCCGGGCGCCTTTGCGCTTGACACCGGCCCCCTTCATTTCCATTGATATTTCGACCAACGCCAGGCGTAAGCCCGGCCTTGATGCATGAGGACTTTCTCGTGATGCCACCCCGTCTGTTTCGCCGGATTTCAACTAAAGCGGCCGTGCTTCGGCGGCCTGCCTTCGCATTGGGTGCCGCGGCGCTTCTTGTTGCGGCCGCACCCGCGCACGCCACGGAAGGCGCGCTCGGGCGCCCGATTTCCGGTACGGCCGTTCAGCCCGGTATCGGGGTCGTGTCGCCCGAGCCGATCTGGATCGCAAGCTTCTCCCAGATCTATTTCGACGGGAGCGTGGGGGGGAACCGTCAAGTACCGGTAGCGGGCAAGACTTCGCTCGGGCTTGATGGGCAGATTGCCTTCACGCTCGCCACGTTGATGAGGACGTGGGGGGCGAGCGTGGGAGGGTGGAATTTTGCGTCGAGCTTCACGCTGCCCTATATGTGGACCGACGTGAGGGCATCGCTGGGGGTGGGTGGCCACAGCGCGAGCGGCTCACAGCGCGCATCCAACCTGTTTGATATCAGCTTCGCGCCGATCATCGCCGGGTACCACTTCTCGCAGAACGATCACATTGCGTTCTCGCTCAACATTTGGGCACCGACCGGGCAGTACGACCCGAACTCGTTGGCCAACACGGGCCTGAACAACTGGACCTTCATTCCTCAGGTGGCCTATACGAAGTACGTGCCGTCGTATGGACTGGAGTTCGACGTCGTGGCAGGCGTGCAGTTCTACACGCGGAATAACGCTACCGGCTATCAGAACGCGCCGTTGTTCACGCTTGACGTGATGGGGTTGAAAAAATTTGCGAATGGCCTTGGCGTGGGGCTCGTCGTGGGCACGACGCAGCAACTTGGCCACGATAGCGGCGCTACCGCCGATCGTCTGGGGGGCTTTCGCGGGCAGGATGTGGTGCTTGGCCCGATCGTTACCTATGACACCAAGATCGATGGGAAGCTACCTCTATCCGTTTCGGCGCGCTGGGTGCCGACCGTTTCCAGCACCAATCGTTTCAAGAGCACGCAGACGTTCATGGCAACGGGCACGCTCATCTTCTAGTAACAGGAAATCTTCATGAAACTTGTGATATTGGCGTTGGGGCTGGCGCTTGCCGTACCCGCATTCGCTCAGAAGCCTAGTGTCTATCCGGCCCACGGTCAAAGTATGGAGCGGCAGATGAATGATGACGGTGCATGCTACGGGTGGGCGCGGCAAAACACCGGCATCGATCCGACAGTGATGGCGATGCAGGCGGTGCCTCCGCCCGTGCCGGTAGGCGGGCGCGCCGTGGGCGCCGCCCGCGGGGCTGCGGCAGGCGCTGTCGTCGGTGAGCTTGGGCACAACAACGTGGGACACGCTGCGGCAGTCGGGGCAACGGTAGGTGCCGTTGCGGGCGGTGCGCGACAGCGTGGTCGCTACGTCGCCGAGGCTGAGATGGCCCAAGGCGCGAAGATGTCACAGATCGATACCTACTGGCGCGCGTATGGCGCGTGCATGGAAGGGCGCGGGTACACGGTCAGATGACGCCGTGACCGCTTGAGTGCTTTGGATTTTCCGTAGTCGCGATTGAATGTTCGCCTGGTCTGGGCCTTCCTGCGTGAGCGCGCTTGCATGGATGATGTGCCGGCGGTTACTCTGTTTTTGGATCGCCTGTGCACCCCCTTCCTCAAGGGGGGCGCGCCCCGGCAGGTGGTCTACCCCGATGATGCACACCATGCATCCTCCATATCCTGTCCCCGCAGTGGCATGGAGCCTGAACCGCCTCTTTCAGAGGCGGTTTTTTTTCGCTTGTCGCGACCAGAGACGAACGTCTGTGGTCGCCGGTCGAGGTCGCCTCCCCATCGTTTTGTTGGATGCTCAGCGCTGAAAGCGATGTGCGTTTGCGTCCTGTTCCTCGTTTCAAATGGAAATTGCTGCTATTCAAATGAGTATTTTCTTCCCCTCACTTAACGTGTAGGCGTGAAGGGGAGCGTGTCCTGTCAGTAGGCAAGTTGCGCGTTCGTATGCATCACGAATTGGGCGTTGTGTTGGTCAAGCCGATCACCGAACGTGTGCGGCGGTGACAGGCTTCGACGTCGATGCGGTTCGTTGCCGATGGGGCGACGGGCCGGGCGCCGAGGCGTGAACGAGGCAACGAAGCCCATCGTCTCATTCTTAGAAAGGTAAAAAAATATGTCTCGGCATTCGCAGAATCTGCGGCGATTTCGTCCTGTCAAGAAAAGTCCGTGCGGACAGAGTCATAAGGTGTCTGCGGCAGTTCTTGTCATTCTGTTGAGTGGCGTATTGGGTGTGGCACATGCGGTCGACCCGCAACCTGTCGTGAAAAGCAGCACCAATTCGATGGATACGATCATGGCGTCACTGCTCGAAGTCGGCACCGTCGGCCGTGCAGTCACGATTCCGCTGAGCACGCCGAAAGCCGCGCAGGATGCAGCCATCGACGACATGGTGACGCTCGGTCGGTCGCTCGCTCTGGCGGATTCCCATAGCGACACGCTAGGCGCCGCGCAAGCGTCGGCCAATTCGGCACGCTGGGTGGCTCGCAGTACCGCCGGACATTACGGGCCTCGCCTGGATGTCCAAATTCAGGGCGGCCACGAGCATTCGACCTCGTCCGACGAAACTGCGAAGAACAATCCGATCGCTTTGCCGAATCACACACGAGTGGATTCGACCGTCGTGTTGCGTCAGCCGGTGATTGATATACCTGCGCTGCAAGCCTATCGGCGCGACGACAAGCTTGCCGCAGCAGCGTCGGACAAGCGAGACCAGACGCAAACGGATGTTTTCTTCGAAACGGCGCAGGCGTTCGACCAATTGCTGCAATTTCAATTACTGAGCGATTTGGCGCAGGAGCATCGGGAGCGCATGCAGTCGTTGTTGGGGTATATGACGCGCCGCGCTGCGGGCGGGGGGGCGACACATGCGGATCGCGACCGCGTCTACGCGATGTCGCTCGCTGCGGACCGGGATATGGTCGATGCGCGTAGTCAATACGAGCGGGCGCAAGTGGCCTATGTGCGGTTGACGCGCGTGCGGCCTTCCGCGCTTCTGGTCTCGCCGATCAAGACGTTGCTGCCGGATACCCCGCAGGAGGCCATCGATCAGATGCTCGCTGTCAACCCAGGGCTTCAAGGATTGCGCAAGCAGATCGAAGCTGCCGACTATGACCGGGCCAGCACGCGTGCGGGCGTATTGCCGAAGGTGGCGATCGAGGCTGGCGATTACTACCAGCGCAATGCCAGCGGCATCAGCGGGTCCACTCGCGACAAGCGCGTGATGGTTGTCATGTCGATGAACGTGTTTAGCGGCGGCAGCGATTATTCAGCCGCTCGCGCTCAGGCCGAGCAGATCAATGAACTGAAGTTGAAACTCGACGACACGGTTGCCAAGGCGCGCGAGCGATTGACCGTCAATTACCTGGCATTGGACTCGGTCCGTTTGCAGTTGTCCATCGCCCGCGAGGAAAGCAAGGCCAATAGCCAGGTCGCCAAGGCGTTCGATGCTCAGATGGCGTCGGCCAACCGATCGCTTCTCGACGTGCTCGATACGTACCAAAAACTCTATCAAAGCCGAGTAAGTATCGTGAAGCTGTTCGTCGCCGAGCGTCAAGCAACGTATCAGGTCCTCAAGGACGTTGGCACGTTCGCGGCGCTCTACGACGAAAACGCTAATACGACCGCGACGCCCTAAGTCGCCCAGAGCACATCAAGCAATCGCGCTTGCACAAACAGGAATTGAAAATGGCCGGACATGGCGGGGAAAACAACAACTATTGGCCAGGCTTCGTCGACGCATTGGCGAACATGATCATGGCCATGATCTTCATGGTCATGATTTTCATGATCTTAATGCTGCACTACAAGCTCAATTCCGGGCGCATCGTTCAGTCGGCGCTGGAACAACAAGCGAAAGCGACGAGTGCCCCGTCGGAATCCCCATCGCCTCCTGGCGCGGCACCTCCCTCGCCGCCACAGGCGGCTCGGACGCCGAGTCAGGAGTCCAAGGCTGAGGCGGCTCAGACGAGCCAGGATTCACAGGCGTTGCTATCGCCCCAGCAACCGGTCAGCGCCAGCACAAACGTCACAGGCGTGCTTGGCGACCCTGATCCTATCAAGGCGGACCACGGCGATTACCTCGGTGCGCGCGCCGGAGCGGGCAAAAATCCGCCTACCGTGACTGGCACAGGAGGTGCCTTGCGTGTGGTCTATACGGATCAAGGTTACGAGTTGGATACCCAGGCCAAAGCGAAATTGAATAGCCTGACGTTGCCGTTGAAGTCGCGTCCCGGAGTACACCTCAAGGTGATCGCTGCGGCGACCCTGGGCGTGGGGTATTCGGATTCGCGGCGCCTTTCGTATTACCGGGCGCTTGGGGTGCGTAACGCCTTGATCGAAGCGGGCTGGTCTGCGGCGATGATCGACATCGAAATCATCGATCACAAAGACACCGGGCAACCCCAGGATGTGTTGATCCAACCGATTTCGCCACAGGCGGCCGCATCAAATGGCACACCTTAGACCCATTACCGTGACCCCGAAGGGGTTCGTCGTGGCGTTGGCCGTGTGCGTGCTGGCGCTCCTCGTCTGGTCGTGTTTCATGCCGATCGCACGCATTGTGCGCGGCGATGGCCGGGTCGTGCCCTCTGGACATAGCCAGATTGTTCAGCATCTGGAGGGCGGCATCATCAGTCAGATACGGGTGCGCGAAGGCGAACAGGTTCGTCGCGGCGATGTGCTGGTGCGGGTGCAGGATACACAGGCCAGCGCCGCGCGCAGCGCCGACGAATCCAAGATTGCTTATCTCCGCGTGAAGATGTCGCGTTTGCAGGCCGAGGCACAGGACGGTCCGATGGTGTTGGCCGATGGCACGGAGAAAGACTCGCCGCTGATCCGTTCGGAAATCGAGGCCTTCGAGGCCCGAAGGACGCAAGCCGAGCGGCAACGTTCGGTGATGAAGGAAGAGCTTGCGCAGAAGAACAGCGAGATTGCAGTGGCAAGAACACGGTTGTCGAGCTTGCAAGGCGAGATCGCCATCGCGCAGAGCCAACTGCGTCTGATTACCGGGTTGGTCGCGCAGAAGGCGGCTTCATCGCTGGAGTCGTTGGATGCGCAAAGTCGCGTGCAGCGCTTAAGCAGTGCAATCCAGGAGACGCAAGCCGAGCTGGTCAAGCTCGGCGGCGCTGCCAAGGAAGCTCAGGCGCGCATCGCCGAGTACGACGCGCGGCGGCGCTCAGAGGCAAGCGCGGAGCTGGCGACGAGTCAGTTGGAATTTTCGCGTACCGAACAGGAGTTGCGTTCGCAATCCGATCGTCTTGACCGCACCGAAGTGCGCTCACCTGTCGATGGGATCGTCAACCATGTGTACATCAACACGATAGGTGGCGTCGTCAAGCCGGGTGAGCCGATCGTGGAGCTTACGCCTATCGACGATAGCGTGTTGATCGAGGGGCGCATCAGGCCGTCGGACCGTGGAGAAATCCGCGCCGGGTTGCCAGTGAAGATACGTTTCAGTGCTTACGACTACGCGGCCCTGGGAACACTGGCCGGTACCGTCGAGGAAGTGAGCGCGGACACGATCGCCGACGCGCATGGCGATCGCTTTTACCGGATGAGCGTGCGCGTGCTGGCAAAGACTCAGGCACATGGCAAGTTTGCCAAGCCTGTCGTGCCGGGGATGACAGCCGTCCTAGATGTGGTGGTCGGTGAACGAACGGCGATGCAGTACCTGCTCTCGCCAGCTTTCCGATTCTACGAAAGCGCGTTTAGAGAGGCGCGCTAAGGCTCGGCGAGCAGGAACAGATTTCATGAGATTGGAACGGATTTACTTAAGAGGGGCGGAACATGATTAAAACGTCGAGGTACTGGGTCGGGCTGATGTTGCCGTTGATCGTGATCCTGGTCGGTGGGGTGATTTTTCGGGAGTTCATTGTCGATGTGGTGAGCCGAAATCCGACATTGAATCTGTCGATTATGGCCGCGGGCGTCATCGGGATTTACGTGTGTCTGCAACGCGGGGTGGCGTTCCAGCGCGAAGTCCAGGCGCTGAACCAGTTCAACACGGTCTATGCGAAGGTGGCTGATCCTCAGGCGGCGGCCAAGAAGATTGCCAATCGCGAAACGCATATGGCGGAACTGCTCAATGTTCTCGGCGGATTGCGCGGGCAACTGAACAACCGTATCGAGCAGGTATCGCTACTGCGGGCCTTTGAGGCGGTCAAGGGTGCCTACGGGGAGAGCTTGTCGCTGCCGAATTTTCTTTCGGGCTTCATGATCGCCATGGGGCTGTTCGGTACCTTCATCGGGCTGTTGGAGACGCTGCAGAACACGGCGAGCTTCATTACCAGCATCACGTCGTCGAACACTGACGGCAATGCCGACAAGGCGGTGATGGCCCTGATCCAGGGGATCGAAGGGCCGCTGTCAGGGATGGGCACGTCTTTCAGCGCGTCGTTGTTCGGCTTGATGGGGTCGCTGATTCTCGGTCTGATGATCAGCAGCTTGTCGGCGTTCAGTTACCGCATCGAACATGCGGCGCGCCGCACTGTCGACGAGGTTGTCACGGTCGAAGAGGAAGGCACGGCACCTGTCGAGGCGCTGTCGCCCCAGCAGATCATGCAATTGGCTTCGCAGATGGCCGTCGGCCTGGATCGTATGACGAAATTCTCGGAGCAATTTGCGCAGCAAGCGGACTCCCTGTTGTCGTCCACGCACCTGCATCACGATGACGCTGCGAGGTTGAGTGACAACATCCAAAGGCAAACCGATGCCTTTATGGAAGACATGGCGGCGGCACGTCAGGCGCAGACGGATTCGCAGCAAAGTCTGGCGCGCATTCACGAGTCTTTGCACTCGGGGGTGGTTCCGGTGTTGGGAGAGTTGCGCGAGACCGTGCAGCAGCAGGGTAAGGAGCGCCGGCTTCAAGACGCGCACCGTCAGGTGCAAGACGCGCGCGAGCACGAGAAGGTCGAGCACATGCTGGCTGACCTGAGCGGCCGAGTTTCCGAGATGACCGCGGTTCAGGCAGCTCACACCGGTGAAGCGGCCACGATGGTCAGGGCTGCCAAGCTGGCAGCAGATTCGGTGTCGCGTCTGTCGGGCGCCATCCTCACGTTTCAGTCGAGCTTCGAGGTCTTGCTCAGTGAGGTGTCTGCGCAAATTACGGAGACAAGTCGGGAGCCGTCCGCTGAAACGCGCGCACTTGAGCGCAGTAGTTAATGGGTTTGAGGTCGATCGTCGAACATTGAGCGACCTCGTTGTGGTGGCTTGAACCTAGGTTGGGGCAGGAGGATTCAGATGGATACGAAACAGCAAGCAGCATCGGGCAACCATGCCCTTATTGTGCCGGTCACGCACGGCCAGATAATCGACATTCCCGTGCAGGCGTCGGTGGTCTCGCGCTATTACGTTCAGGGTGTCGACGTCGTTCTGGAGCTCAAGAGCGGCGAACGGGTGGTGCTCGCAGGGGCGGGCCCGGAGGCGTTTGACAGCGCACACCCGTTGCAGGTGACGTTTGAGCACGGTGCGCCAACGCTGTTGAAAAGCCATCTGCTGCCGAGCATGGGCCAAGTGGTTGTCGCCGATGCGGTCAAGACATTGGTGCCGCAAGACGCGAGCAAAGACGCGGCGAATGCCGCCAATGCCGCGAAGCTGGCGCATACCGAGAAAGCGCTCGCTCAAACGCAGAAAGCGCTCGAAAGCACGAAGCAGACGCTGGCCGAAACGAAGCAGGAACTGGACCAGTCACAGAAGGCGACGGCCTCGGCCGAGCCCACGCCGCCTGCGACGCCCGCGATCGGCGAGCTGCTCAAGGCGGGTAACGGCAACGAGCAAGGCGAGGGCAATCCCGACGAGGTTCATCTGAGGAAGTTTGACGCTCAGGAGCCCCCGCAGATCGTTCCGCCGGCCGGGCGCACCGGTTCCCCGCCGAGCGATCCGGGCTCACCTCAGGTGATCCATGTCGGTAAGGTCACGATGAACGTCGTATTGCTTGCCTCAACCGATACGGTTGAGTCAGGCAATACGATCTACGGACCGTACGGTGCGCCGGGGGCGAATAAAGATTCGACGCCACCCGCGCAAACGGCCATCGCAACGGTGCAGGTGCCGGAGGGTAAGACTTTCATCGCCAATCAGGGCGATGGGGGGACGTTCACCAAGATCATGCACCTCACCATGACCGGTGCGGGGGAGCCGAAAAGTTTGACGCTTAGCGGCGTGCCGGCGGATTGGACGATTCCGGGCGCCACCCGGAATGCCGATGGCACGTATACGATCGATCTCGCGAAGTTCGCCAGCGCCAACGGCGAGAATCAGTACGACATTCCCGTGACGTACCCCATGGTCGCGGTCGATCCCAACGCCGTGATTCATAGCAGCAACCAACTGACTTTCACGATGGTGGTCGATCAGGGCGGCGATCTGGTTACCGTTGACTGGGTGCAGACCGTCGTCGTCAAAGACGTGACGCCGGGTTCGGCCGACGACGGCCTCTACGTCGACCCCCATACAGGAGAATCCACGCTTGTGCTGCCGGCTCAAGGGATCGGCTACAACATCGTGGCGGGCGGTAATGACACGATCGTCGGCGGTTTAAACGACGATACGATCGTGAGCGGTACGGGCGGTAACAACATCGACGGCAACGGTGGCGTCAACACGGTGAGTTACGCGAATGCGAAGGCGGGCGTCGTCGTGGATCTGGGGGCGGGGACGGTCACCGGCGGAGGCGTGGCGGCGGATACGGTCAAGCATATCCAGAAAGTGATCGGCTCGGACTTTGGCGACACGATCATCGGGACGACTGATACGGTAGGGATCACCGGCGGGGCTGGCAACGACACGATCAAGCCGGGCGGTGCATTGAACGTCGCCATCGACGGTGGTGGTGGCGTCGATACGTTGAGCTTCGAGGGCACCACGGGAGACGTGGTCGCCAACCTGAAAAACGGCGTCTTTTCCGGCGCCGGCGGTAACGGCACGGTCGTCAACGTCGAGAATCTCATCGGCGGCGATGGCAACGACACGCTGACGGGGACGACCAACACCACGTCCATCAAAGGGGGCGGGGGTAACGATACGTTCGATCCGGGCGGCGCGACTAATGTGGTCATTGAGGGCGGCGCCGGCGGCAACAATACGCTGAGCTTTGCGGGCACGAAGGGGGATGTGACCGCGAATCTGAAAACGGGAGAATTCTCCGGAGCCGACGGTAACGGCAGGGTCTCCAACGTCCAGAATCTCATCGGCGGCGATGGCAACGACTTCCTGACGGGCACGACCGACACCAAGTCCATGACTGGCGGCGCGGGCGACGACACGTTCGATCCGGGCGGCGCCATTAACGTCGCCATCAACGGCGGTGGCGGCAACAATACGCTGAGCTTCGCGGGCACTGCGGGTGATGTGATCGCGAATCTGAAAGCGGGCGAATTTTCCGGTGGCGACGGTAGTGGCACGGTCGTCAATGTCCAGAATCTCATCGGCGGCGATGGCAACGACACGCTGACGGGGACGACC
>JARLJF010000143.1 GCA_031291335.1 Pandoraea sp.
CGTCCGGTGCATGCGTCGACGCCTCCGCTCTCGCCAACGTCATCATCTGATCCAACGTGTGACGCAATCGACGCACACCGACACCCGCTTTTTGCAACGCCTGTGTCGCCGGCTCGCCCCTCGTGATCTCCGCCACCTGCAAATGCGTGTCGACCGCCGTCAACGGTGTGCGCAACTCATGCGCCGCCGCATCGGTGAATGCCCTCTGATAGGTCAACGCCTGCGTCAATCGATCCAGCAAACCATTTAGCGCCAAGACCACCGGGCGCAGTTCCGTTGGCGCCCGCCCCAGGTCTATCGGCGCCGTGTCATCAGCACGCTTGTTGCGCAACGTTGCTCGCAACGTCTCCAACGGCGACAGTCCGCGTCCAATGCCTATCCACAACGCCATCAAACCGCCCACCACCGCAATCAGGAACGGTACGCCCGCCGCCCTCAACAATGCCCCCGTGAGACCCGCTCGCTTCTCAAGCCAATCCGCCGTCATGACCTGATACCCCCGGTCATCCTGCAAGACATAGACTCGCCAGTGCTTACCGTCGACCTCCACAGTGCTGAAACCCAGCGGTAATGCCTTCCCGGTAGACCCCGGGCCACCATCGGTTCGCGCCAGCACCGTCCCCTGCACCGAACGAATCTCACACGCAATCCCATCGTTGGTCCCCACACGAATGACGTCGCCCCAGTCCGCCTGGCCCGCGCTCGGCCCCAACGGCGACAGCGCAACCCGCGACAACAGTCCTGACACCATCCGGGCCGACATCGCCAAACGCTCATCCAACGCCCTGTCGAGATTCGCCTGCACCCCCCGCATCATCCAACCCGCCGCCACCACCCAAAGCACGATCAACGCAATACCTGCGATCAACACCGCCCTTAAACGCAGACTCATGACAACGTCCACCCCAATCGATAACCCAAGCCCCGTGCCGTCTGAATCGCGTCGCCACCCAATTTACGACGCACATTGTGAATGTGCACGTTCAACGCATTACTGTTGACCCGCTCCGACAATCCATACAAACGCTCATGCAACATGTCCGGCGTCAGCCACCGACCCCGCGTACTCGCCAAATGCGCCAGCAAGTCGACCTCTTTGCGCGAAAGCTCCACCGGCTCGCCCTCAAGCCACGCCAGTCCGCTCGCCGGCTCCAGTCGCAACGGCCCAGCCTCGATGATTTGCGTCGCCCGACCCTGCGCGCGCCTCACTAATGCATGTAATCTCGCCGCCAACTCTCGCAGATCGAATGGCTTGACCATGTAGTCATCGCCCCCACCATTCAAACCCGCAATGCGATGTTCAATAGCGTCGCGCGCCGTCAGGATGAGCACAGGAACGTCAGGCTCGATCCCCCGGATTTTCGAGAGAACCTGAAGGCCGTCTCCATCGGGCAAACCGAGATCGAGTATCAATGCGTCAAACGTGTTTTCGGCATGCGCCGACACGGCCGCCAATCCACTCGCCGCATGCGCGACAGCTACGCCCAACGCATCCAGCCCCGCAACAATGCCGCTCGCAATCAACGCATCGTCCTCCACCAACAGCACTCGCATGAATTCGCATCTCCCGTGAATACCGCGTCATGTTACGTAGTTTGCGTAATGCGTTGAACGTCAGGCCCATGTGCGTTGGTCGATATCCAACACAGGCGTCGCGCGTTAACTCTCGGTTAATCGACATAGGGCAAGCTCTTGCCTGCTTTAGCACGCCCTCCGGAGGACAGATTTGCTACGCCGCATTTTTCTTATCTTTGTGATTTTGCTCGGCACGTTCGGCGCAATGCGCGCCGCCGATGCATTCCCCTGGCAAAGCGAGCCGAAGTTCCTCGACGCGTCGCAGGTGCTGACCCTCTCCCCCGTCAATGAAGTGGACGGTCACCTTGAAGTCGTCGGGCACGTAGCAAAGGACTACTACGTTTATCGGCATTCGCTTCGTGCAGAGGACGCCTCCGGCAAGCCAGTCGATCTGACGCTATCCGACGGCGCCCGACACACGGACGAGTTCTTCGGCGACACGGAGATCTATACCCGGGACGCGCTTCGCCTGCGTCTTCCTGCCGCAACGGCAGGCCCCATGACGCTGCACTGGCAAGGCTGCGCAGAAGCCGGCATCTGCTATCCGCCGCAGGCGATGGCAATCGCTTTGCCCACTGGCGTGGCATCGAATGCGGTTGGCGCCGCGATCTCGGCAACGTCTACCCCTGCCGACACCGACGCCGCCGGTGCCGTTCCGCTCGCGGAAGATCAAGCTACGGCACATCGGCTCGCCACACTCGGCCCCGTGACGGCCACGCTGCTGTTCTTCGGCCTGGGCCTGTTGCTGGCTTTCACGCCGTGCACGCTGCCAATGATCCCCATCGTCTCGACGATGATCGTAGGCAATCGTCCGGCACCGCTACGCGCGCTGGCACTCTCGCTGTCATACGTGCTGGCGATGGCGCTCACGTATGCGGCGGTGGGCGTCGCGGCAGGCTTGGCCGGTGCCAATTTGCAGGCGACGTTGCAATCACCCTGGCTGCTCGGTGCCTTCGCAGGACTCTTCCTCGTGCTGGCCGCCTCGCTGTTCGGCCTGTTCGAACTGCGTCTGCCCGCCTTCGTGACGAATCGACTCGACGCCGCCGGAAACCAACGCACCGGCGGCAGCCTCGCCGGCGCGGCCGCGCTGGGCTTTCTCTCGGCGCTGCTCGTCGGCCCCTGCATGACCGCCCCGTTGGCCGGTGCACTGCTCTACATCGGCCAGACCGGCAACGCCTGGATGGGCGGCGTCGCCCTGTTCGCGCTGGGGCTCGGCATGGGACTGCCCTTGCTCGCCATTGCTCTGTTCGGCTCACGAGTTCTGCCGCGTCCCGGCCCGTGGATGGTGCGTGTGCGAATTGCATTCGCCTACGTAATGACCGGCATGGCCATTCTGATGCTGAGCCGTTTCCTGCCCGGTAGTGTCAGTCTTCTGCTCTGGGGTGCCCTCGGCCTCGGACTCGCCGTCGGACTCGGCGCCTGGGCATGGACGATGCGTGGAACCTCGGCAAGCTGGATGCTCACGTTCATATCGGCACTGGCCAGTATCTGGTCGGTGTTGATGCTCGTGGGAGCGGCGTCCGGCAGCGATTCGGTGTTGCAGCCACTGGCACGGGCGAACGCTTCCGTCGTGAGTGGCACAAACGAACGAAGCGGCAATGGGGTCGACTATGTGAGCGTCAAATCGGCAGAGGATGTGGACGCGCGCATCGCTCAGGCGGCCGCGAAAGGCCAATGGACGCTGATCGACTTCTATGCGGACTGGTGCGTGAGCTGTCATGTCATCGAACGCAATGTGTTCGGTGATCCGGCGGTCGCGGCGCGCCTTGCTCGCATGCAAGTGCTGCGCCCCGACGTGACGAAGAACGACAAGATCGATCAGGCCCTGATGAAACGCTGGGGCGTACTCGGCCCGCCCACACTCATTCTCATCGATGCGAACGGCAAGGAAGTGCGCGCGCAACGCATGGTCGGGGAACTGGATGCGCGTAGCTTCCTGCGCCGTCTCGACGCTGCGGGGGCCGTATGACCGGCCTCGGTCCGTTCTCGATACAAACCGTCGCCGTTGCGCTCGCGATGCTGGTGGCATGGCTCGTGGCGCGCTACCTGCTGCGTAGCTCAGACGCCGCATCGCGCCGCGCAGGCGCCAGCACACTCCTCGACGCGCTGTTCGTCGGCCTGCTGACCGCGCGCCTCGCTTACGTGTTGCGCTGGTGGCCGGATTACGCCGCCTCACCGCTGTCCATCGTCGCGATTGGCGACGGTGGCTTCGACGTCTGGGCCGGCCTGCCTGCCGCCCTCGGCTGGGCGCTATGGCGTGTAAGACGTCAGCCGTCGCAACGGCGACCGATGCTTTCCGGCTTCGTCGCAGGCGTGGCGATCTGGGCTGTCGCACAGGCGGGCTTGGCTGTGATGCAACGCACCGCACCGCCGTTACCGTCGCTAACGCTCTCCAGACCGGATGGGCAGCCCGTCTCACTCGACACCTATCGCGGCAGTCCGGTCGTGATGAATCTGTGGGCGAGTTGGTGCCCGCCGTGTCGCCGTGAAATGCCAGTGCTCGCCAAGGCGCAAGCCGACTATCCCGATGTGCGATTTCTGATGATCAATCAGGGCGAAAGCGCGGCTACGCTGGAAGCGTTCGTGCAATCGCAGGGCTTACAGTTCGACGATTTGCTGCTGGACCCCACCTCTCAGGCCATGCAGGCCGCTGGCGCTCGCGGGCTGCCCACTACCTTGTTCTTCGATACAAATGGCCGTCTGGTCGACGCCCATCTGGGCGAACTGACGGCGGCGCGTCTGCGCGACACGCTGCAAGGCCGTCTCCATCAACCCC
Source organism: Pandoraea sp. (assembly GCA_031291335.1). Classification (GTDB taxonomy): domain Bacteria; phylum Pseudomonadota; class Gammaproteobacteria; order Burkholderiales; family Burkholderiaceae; genus Pandoraea. Next base: position 4,352 of record JARLJF010000143.1, read on the forward strand.
CGGCACCTCGTAAGCCATAGGAGCTATCTATGTCCGCTCGCAAGTTTCTCGTTCCCATACTGATCGCCGTGCCCGTGCTGGCAGTGCTCGTCTATGCACTCGCACCCGGCACATTCGGCACCTCAGGCGCCTCGGGCACCTCAACCCTCGGCAGTGACACGCCTGCCGTCATCCGGGCGCTGGCGCGCGAAGGTTTGCAGGATCTGCAGCCGTTCGACACCGGCACGGAGTTGCGTGGTTTTGCCGGTGTCGCCGGGCAGCAGCCGATCGCCGTCTACGTGCTACGCGATGGCAGCGCCATCGTCGGCGCGCGCCTGAGCGCCGACGGCAAGCCGCTGGACGACGAGCGCGTCGGTCGCCTCGTCGCCCAGCCGATGAGCGAAGCCATATGGTCGAAACTCGCCGCCTCCACCTGGGTACAGGATGGCAACACAGACGCACCGCGCGTGGTTTATACGTTCAGCGATCCGAATTGCACCTACTGCCATCGATTCTGGACTTCGGCGCGCCCGTGGGTCGATTCGGGCAAAGTGCAGTTACGACACATCATGGTCGGTGTCATCAAAGCCAATAGCAGCACCAAGGCAGCGGCAATCCTGGGCGCGGACGACCGCACCGCAGCGCTGCTGCACAATGAGCGACAGTTCGACAACGGCGGCATCGCGCCCGCGCCGCATGTATCACCCGACATTGCCCGGACGCTCGACATGCATCAGCAACTGATGGCGGAACTGGGCTTCCGCGGCACACCAGGCATTGTTTATCGCGACGCAGACGGCAGCCTTCAACGCGTCAACGGCATGCCGCGCGCCGAGGCGTTGGCGACGGTCATGGGTCCTCTCTGACGTCTTTGGCGGACGGCCGTCAAGGGCGGGGCCGTTCGCGTTCGCCGTTGCAGAATCGTCTAACGACGACCACCACGGCGTGCACATTCTTGCGAGAAACGCCTCGTTCACGCGTGAAATTCGCCGATTGGCCGCTTTTTGCGCCGCCCCGCCCACGACACCCGGCAGATGCTGCTACAATCGGCGTCACTATGAAGTCGCATCAGTCTTCCTCCCTCCTCTGGTCGCCCCTGACCGCCGCCCTGCGCTGGTGGCGGTAACCCGCCACGTCTATTTCATCCCCATAGCGCCCTCCCCCGCGGATCGCGAACTCAATATGGGGGCACGCTCAGGGGACATTCGCAAATTCCATGCGTTCGACAATCATTTGTCACCAGACGAACAGGGACCATCATGCTGCTGATGATCGACAACTACGACTCGTTTACGTACAACATCGTCCAGTACTTCGGTGAATTGGGCGAAGACGTGCGAGTCTTTCGCAACGACGAAATCACCCTCGACACGATCGCCGAACTCGCCCCCGAGCGCATCTGCCTCTCGCCGGGTCCGAGTTGTCCGGCCAACGCCGGTATCACGCTCGACGTGCTCAAGCGCTTCTCCGGCGAAATTCCGATTCTCGGCGTCTGCCTCGGCCATCAGGCCATCGGCGAAGCCTTCGGCGGCAAGGTCATCCGCGCCCAGCAAATCATGCACGGCAAGGTGAGCGAGATCGAAACGACGCAACAAGGCGTGTTCGCGAATCTGCCCAAACGCTTCACCGTCACGCGCTACCACTCGCTGGCTATCGAGCGCGCATCGCTGCCCGACTGCCTCGAAATCACCGCATGGACGGACGACGGCGAAATCATGGGCGTGCGTCACAAGACCCTCGACGTCGAAGGTGTGCAATTTCACCCCGAGTCGATTCTGTCAGAGCACGGCCACGCCGTGCTGCGCAACTTCCTGCAAGCCGCCCCGCGCGTAGCACAAGCCGCCTGAGCCGATACGACAGAAGAGAGAACACGCAATGATTACCCCGCAAGAAGCCCTGCAGCGCACCATCGAACACCGTGAAATCTTCCACGACGAGATGCTGCATCTGATGCGTCTCATCATGAAGGGCGAGATTTCCCCGGTCATGTCCGCCGCCATCATCACCGGCCTGCGCGTGAAGAAGGAAACCATCGGTGAAATCGCCGCCGCCGCACAAGTGATGCGCGAATTTGCGAATCACGTCGATGCCCCTGCCGACCAGCACTTCGTCGATATCGTGGGCACCGGCGGCGACGTGTCGCATACGTTCAATATTTCCACCGCCTCGATGTTCGTCGCGGCCGGCGCGGGCGCGAAGGTCGCCAAGCACGGCAATCGCGGCGTCAGTTCGAAGTCGGGCAGCGCCGACGTACTCGAAGCCCTCGGTGTGAACATCATGCTCTCGCCCGAACAAGTGGCCGAGTGCCTGCGCGAGGTCGGCATCGGCTTCATGTTCGCGCCGAATCATCATCCGGCAATGAAAAACGTCGCCGCCATCCGCAAGGAAATGGGCGTGCGCACGATCTTCAACATTCTCGGGCCGCTCACGAATCCGGCCGGTGCGCCGAACCAATTGATGGGCGTGTTCCACCCTGATCTGGTCGGCATTCAGGTGCGTGTGATGCAACGTCTGGGCGCCGAACACGTACTCGTGGTCTACGGCAAGGACGGCATGGACGAAGTGTCGCTCGGCGCCGCCACGCTGGTCGGCGAGCTGAAGGACGGCAAGGTCACCGAATACGAAATTCATCCGGAAGACTTCGGCCTGCAGATGGTGAGTAATCGCAGCCTGAAAGTCGGCAGCGCCGAGGAATCGAAGACGATGCTCATCGAAGCGCTCGACAACAAGGCCGGCACCGCCCGCGAAATCGTCACGCTCAACGCCGGTACCGCGCTGTATGCGGCCAACCGCGCGGCATCGATCGGCGACGGCATCGACATGGCCCGCGAGTCGATCGCCAGCGGCGCGGCACGCGCGAAGCTCCATGAATTCGTGACCTTCACGCAGCGATTCAAGGCCTAACGTCAGACACGACCACGGCGGGCCTGCTTTTCGAGCGCCCGCCACTTTCAGCAGCCCCCGAGTCATTCATCGATATGTCTACCGTTCTCGACAAGATCCTGGCCGTGAAGGCCGAAGAAGTCGCCGCTGCGAAGCGCGTCCGTGACCTCGCGAGCCTGCGCCGCGATGCCGAAGCCACCGTCGGCGACAGCGCATTGCGCACGCGCGATTTCGTGGGCGCGATGCGCGCGAAGATCGACAGCGGCTTGTCCGGCGTGATCGCCGAGATCAAGAAGGCCAGCCCGTCGAAGGGCGTGATTCGCGAGAACTTCGTTCCGCCGCAAATCGCCGAGTCGTATCAGCAAGGCGGCGCCGCCTGTCTGTCGGTACTGACCGACGTGCAGTTTTTCCAGGGCTCGCCCGAGTATCTGAAGGCCGCGCGCGCCGCCTGCGATCTGCCCGTGCTGCGCAAAGACTTCATGATCGACGCCTATCAGGTCTATGAAGCGCGCGACATGGGGGCCGACTGCATTCTGCTCATCGCGGCCGCGCTGGAACTGGCCCATATGCGCGAACTCGAAGCGCAAGCTCACGAACTGGGCATGGCCGTGCTCGTCGAAGTGCACAATGGCCGCGAGCTGGATGCCGGTCTCGAATTGCGCACGCCGCTACTGGGCATCAACAATCGCAACCTGCATAACTTCGAAGTGTCGCTCGACACGACGCTGGGCCTGCTCAAACACATTCCGGACGATCGTCTGGTCGTAACGGAGTCGGGTATCCTGTCGCGTGACGACGTGACGCGCATGCGCGCGGCCAACGTCAATGCCTTTCTCGTCGGCGAAGCCTTCATGCGCGCGCCCGAGCCGGGCGATGCCCTCGCCACGCTGTTCGACATGCCCCGCTGACGCACCCAGGCGCGTTACGCAAGCGATCGATGGCACGGTGTCTCACGCGAGACACCGTCCAATGTCTGGCGAGATGCGTCGTTCCTGCACGGTGTTGCGGCGCCCGGCACGCCCGGCGTCCCCTCTCACAGGAGCGGCCCGATGGCCATCGAACGCGAACTCAAACTTGCCCTCCCTGGCGACCTCCCCACGGCACGCGCCGACGCACTGATCGCTCACCTCGACCGTCTGCCCGGTGCCGACGCACGCGGGGAACGCCATCTCGTCAATCGCTACTTCGATACCCCCGCACTCGCCCTCGCGAGCGCCAAGGCCGCGTTGCGACTGCGTTTCGTAGCGCGCGAGGGCCACACCGGACAATGGCTGCAAACGCTCAAGTCGGTCGGCGAAGCTCGTGACGGGCTGCATGTGCGCCACGAGTGGGAGCAAGCCGTGCAAGGCGAAGCGCTCGAACTCCCGAAGTTGATCGCGGCTTGCGATGTGCCCGCCACCGCCGATTTGTTGCGTGCGGAAGGTGCGAATGTCGTCGCACAGTTCGAGACGAATTTCGTGCGACGTCTGTGGCGCTATGTCGCGGGTGACGGCACGGCAGTCGAGATCGCTTTCGATCGGGGGGACGTTGCCGTCGAGGCCGACGGCAAGCGTCACACGGCGCCGCTCATCGAAGTTGAACTGGAACTGCTCGACGCACCGGACGACGACCGCGAAGGCCAGGGCGAGCGCATTCTCCACGCCCTCGCGCAGAACTTGCGCGAAGTGTTGCCTGAACTACACAGTGACAACGTAAGCAAGGCACAGCGAGGCTATCGTCTGCGGCAGAAGGTACTCGGTCACTGATCGCTTCGCCTGGATGCTTGGCGCGATGGACGTTACCAACGTTCCTGAAGCGCCGGCCTCTCGTGTCGCACGCTTCCTTGTCCCCTTGTCCCCCCCGCCCTATTCGACAGACCCATCGCATGACATCACGCGCCGCATCCCCGAAGAAAAACGATGAACGGCAAGGCTCGCTGTTCGACGAACCGGCGCCGGAGCCCCACGCTAGCGCGCACGCCACAGCAACGCCGTCGCAAGCGCCCGCCGCTGCGGCCGAGACACCTCCGCGCCGTCGCGGGCGTCCACCGAAGTCGGCCACGTCGTCGCCATCAGCTTCGAAACCAGTCACCACCGCCCCCAAGCCCGACGTGGACAACACGAACGCGGCAGGTCCGCTCAAAGGCCGCGTCGAAGATCAGTTCGACGCGTTGCCCAGCGACTGGAAGACACTGGTTTCGCCGTTCGTCGAGAGCGAGGCTTACGCGCCGCTGTGCCGTTTCGTCGACGCCGAAGTCGCCGCAGGCAAGACCGTCTACCCCGCAGACATCTTCCACGCCCTTCGCATGACGTCGCCCAAGGACGTCAAGGTCGTCATCCTCGGACAAGATCCCTATCACGGCGACGATCACGGCATCGCGCAGGCGCACGGCATGGCGTTCTCCGTGCAACGGGGCGTGCGCGTGCCGCCTTCGTTGCGCAACATCTACAAGGAAATCGAGCGTGATCTCGGCATCGCCGCCCCGTCGCACGGCAATCTCGACGCCTGGGCGAAACAGGGCGTGCTGCTGCTCAACACCACGCTGACAGTGGAAGCCGCCAACGCGGCGAGTCACGCGAAACCGTTCAAGACAGGCGGGTGGCAGGCGTGCACCGACACACTGCTCTGCGGCCTCGCCGCTCAGCAGGGCCCGCTGGTGTTCCTGCTGTGGGGAAGCCACGCGCAGGCGAAGGCGCCGCTGCTCGCCGGTCACGGACATCTGCTGCTCGAAGCCCCGCATCCGTCGCCCCTCTCAGCACATCGCGGCTTCCTCGGCTGCGGACACTTCAGCGCCGCCAACACCTTCCTCAAGCAACACGGCAAGACGCCCATCGACTGGCAGTTGCCGGAATGAGTCCTGGCGCGGTTCACCCGCGCCTCCCCGCCCCCCATTCACTTATCTGCGCGACACGGCCCCCACGGCCCCGATTGTGTTAGCGATCATGTCCGCGTTCGTCCCGATTTCCGATCGTCCGACACTGCGGAAATTGGGACACGTCGCGCCATCCTTTCCACGATACGAGATATACAAAGTCGTACACGAGATTAAGCATTTACATATTTATTTGGAAATATTACACTTCCGGCCCGTAATGAGAATCCGTCTCATTATCAAAAACTATAACCGTGCGTTGCCCGGCCTGCGAAGTGTCCGACGGTGACGCCACTGCCGGAACACACGTATGTCCACCGCTTTCCAGACGCGCCAGCGTCTGCTCGCCTCAGCCTGCGCCCTTGTCGTCGCCGGCAGCTTCACCTCCCTGACCGCCCAGGCACAAACGTCCCAGTCGACACCGGTCGCACCGTCGAATCCGTCGGATTCATCCACCACGCCCGCCGTCACCCTGCCGACCACGCAGGTGAACGACAACGCCGTGCCGTCGCCCATGCAGACGAAGACGCTGCCGTCGTACAAGTTCGTCGCCCCGCTGCGTGACACGCCGCGCTCGATCACGGTCATTCCGGAAGAACTGATCAAGCAGACGAACGCCACCACGTTCGCCGACGCACTCAAGACCGTGCCCGGCATCACGTTCATCGGTGGCGATGCCGCCGCGAACCCGTCGGCGGATCGTCCGGTGATTCGCGGCTTCGAATCGCGCAACTCGATCTTCGTCGATGGCATGCGTGACTCGGGCGTGCAGAATCGCGAGACGTTCGACATCGAGAACATCAGCGTCATCAAGGGCCCGGATTCGGTGTACGCCGGACGCGGCGCGGTCGGTGGCAGCATCGACATCACGACCAAGACACCGCGTCTGGAAGATTTCACCAATGCAAGCCTGGGTCTGGGCACCAACAGCTACAAGCGTCTGACGATGGACGTGAACCGTCAGGTCAACGACCAGACGGCCGTGCGCCTGAATGTAATGGGCCATGATGCCGATCAAGCCGGTCGCAACAACGTCTACAGCAAGCGCTGGGGCGTGGCGCCCTCGGTGGCGTTCGGCCTGAACAGCCCGACCACCGTCACGGTCAGCTACTACCACCTGAATTCGTATGACATGCCGGACTTCAGCGCGCCGTTCCGCTCGGCAGGCGGCACGCCGGACAGTGGCTTCCAGCGCAATCAGTTCTACGGTCTGAACAACCGCGACTACCGTCGTGGCCAGACCGACACCGGCGAAATCAAGGTCGAGCACCGCATCAACGACACGTGGAAGATCAAGAACACCACGATGGTCGGCCGCTCCACGCTTGATTACATCGCCACGAACCCGCAGTTCCAGTCGGCCACCTCGAACATCATTTCGCTGCAAGCCAAGAGCGGGAAGTACGCGACCAACAGCATCGCAAACCAGACCGAACTCACGGGCAAGGCCACGCTGTTCGGCTTCGAGCACACGCTTACTGGCGGTGTGGAGTTCAGCAACGAGCAAAGCCGCTACGAGGGTTATCTGGTTACCGACAGCGCCGGCAACAACATCCGCTCGGGCGGCCCGTGCTCGGTGGCGTACAACTGCACGACCATCGGCAACTGGAATCCGGACAATCCTTGGACCGGCAGCATCGCACTCAACGGCGACAAGAGCTTCCCGGGCGCGGCGACCAACACGCGCACCAACGTGGCCTCGGCCTACATGTTCGACAGCGTGAAATTGTCAGAACGCTGGCTCATCAACGCGGGCGCGCGCTTCGACCGTTTCGACGTGAACGCCGTGCAAGCCGGCGCGCCGGACCTGAAGAACACCTCGAATCTGTTCAGCTTCCAGTTGGGCGTGATCTACAAGGTGCTGCCGTCGCTGAGCCTGTATGCGTCGTACGGTACGTCGGCCAATCCGCCAGGCGCGAACAGCGGCCTGGGGGGCGGTACCGACCAGCTCACGACGACCAACACGAACCTCTCGCCGGAACGTAGCCGCAACATCGAAATCGGTGCGAAGTGGGACGTGATCGATCAGCGCCTGTCGCTTACCGCCGCGCTGTTCCAGACGGACAAGACGAATGCACGCGTCTCGGACGGCCTCGGCGGCACGATCAACGCGGGTAGCCAACGCGTGCGCGGCGCCGAACTCGGCTGGGCCGGCAGTCTGACGAACCACTGGCGTGTGTTCGGCGGTTATTCGTACCTGAACGCCGTCACGACGGATGCAGGTCCCGGCGCAGCGCCGGGTTCTAACGGTCTGCCGATGGTCATGGTGCCGAAGCACAACCTCACGCTGTGGACCGACTACGAAGTGATGCCGAAATTCACCGTCGGCGCAGGCATGACGCTCTCGAGTCTCACCTATGCGTCGGTGTCGTCCACCACCCGCAAGTGGACGCCGGGTTACGCACGCTTCGACGCCATGGCAACGTACCGCGTGTCGCGCTCCGTCGATCTGCAACTGAACGTGCAGAACATCTTCGACAAGAAGTACTACTCGAGCGCCTACCCGATCTACGCCACGTGGGCACCGGGTCGCACCGCGATGCTGACGCTGAACTTCCATCAGTAATCGCCCTTCGGTAAGCCCGAAACGGGGATCCGGCCATCGTGGCCGGATCCCCATTTGGCTTTTGCACTCATACGCCACGCGACACCCTGCCGGGTCATGCAGCGAAGCCTGATTTCAAACACTCGCTTCACTTCATCCCCTTCCTTGCGCGACCTTGATGTGCGTGACATGATGGCGCCGCGTTGCCGGTCAAGCGCCGCTCGAGCCCTCCGCGCACCGCATCACGACAATCAAAAAAAGACGTTTTCATCACGCAGTTTTGCCTATTCGTACGGGGGTTCGAGATGGCAAATCGGGGAGTCGTCATCACCGCGGGTGTCACAGCCGCGCGGTCGTTCATGTTGGTTGGCCTCATTGCCGCACTCGCGGCATGTTCGACCGTCCAGTTCCGTAGCAAAGACTCGCTGCAAGGCGCTGCCGATGGCTTCGACGCTGCGGTCAAGGCGTCGCAGGGCGCGCTCGATACCGAACTCAAATCGCGCGCGCGTGTGCGACGTGCGGAGGCCGTGGAGTATTACGTGCAAACGCGCCGGCTCAAGCCGGGTGAGGTCCGCGTCTTCGATATCGATGCCGACGACGAACCGGGCTCCTTCGCCCGCTTCGTATGTGCGGGCACCGACGACTTCGTCACTCAGCGCGCGGCAATGACCTTCGCCACCACCTACTCCGGCGGCCTCAAGCAGGTGCTTTCCGAAGGCGACGACTCGATCGGCGGTCAGTGGTCCCGATTTCAAGCGCTGCGCAAGCCGATCGAAGTCCCCGGCTTGCCCGACGACACCGTGCCGAAGAACGCGGTTCGTGCATGTGCCAACGATCTGAAAGCGCGGCTGACGGAATGGAAAGTCCGCCCCTCCACCGAGGTCAGCGCCGAGAGCATCACCGCTGTGGTACCCGCCGCCATTGCTGCGTACAAGGCAATTGCCGCGCTGTTCCAGACCGGGCTGACGGCTTACAACGATCTGGCAGCCAAAGCGCGCTTCGCGAAATACGTTCACGAGTTTCACCCGAAATTCGAAACGGTGATGAACAACGACTTCAAGGCGTCGACCCTCGCAAGCGCGTGGAACCGCCGGCAGATCGTGTCGTTGCAACGGCCACTGGCCACGTTCCGAAAACTGCTGATCACTCCCGCGAACATCACACCCGCCGATGACGACATCCGCATTCGTGAACTCGGCATGCTGGCGAACGACCAACTCGCCGAATACGACGCGCTGCGCGCCAGCCCTTCGCCCGTGGCGTTGCGCGACAAGCTCGTTGAGGCGGAGAAGCAACTCGTCACACTGGTGGACGACAAACACGTTTCGATTTCCGACCTGGTCGCCTTCTTCAAGGAGTTGAAGGACGATTTCGACAAGGCCAAAACGCAGTACGCTGCCGCCGACGCCGCAGTGCGCAACGTTCCGCAGGCATGGAAGCCATGATTCGCTTACTCCATCTGATCGCGGCGGGCCTGCTGGCCTCGAGCGTCACGGGCAGTGCCGTCGCACAGACGCAAGCCCCGAGTGTGGCCACGCCTGCAACGTCGCAAGCCCTGCATGAAGCAGAATCCGTCAACGTCAAAGCACTGCTCCAAAAGCAGGATCAGGCGTTGAAAAAGGAACAGGCCGTGCTGCTCAAGGCCTCTCAGACGTCGCTGGTCGCCGCACGCGTGCAGGACATCGGTCAGGCGCGCGACAACATTGCCGCCGCCACACGCCTGCTGAACGGTGAGCCACCACAATCACTCAAGGATCTGAAGGAGAAGACGGAAACGATCCGCGTCGTCACCCGCCCGGTCTACGGTCTGTGTTCCGGTGCCCCTTGGGCGAACGATCAGATGACGGCTTGGAGCAACTGGCGCGACTACATCAACGCTGTATCGACACCGCTGGCCGCCGTCGCCCGTAGTGTGGGCGTGATCTTCCAGTACTACCAGGCGGACACCCACAGCAAGCCGCGATACATGAGTCTCGGCGCCACGGCGTTCGTCGTGGGCAAGTCGCACGTCATCACCAATCGGCACGTATTGCAAAGCTACGCGTATCTCGACAGCAAAGGGGCCTGGCGCCTGTATGACAAGCAAGTGCTGATCGTGTCGTTTCCGTGGGAGTACTCGAGCTGTTCTGTGCGCACCACACCGCGAGAGGTGCGCATCGTCGCCATCGAAGCCGTGGGAGGTGAAGGGGAGAACGACGACTACGCCATCCTGCGAACGGAAGACGACGCGTTGCCGCCCGCCGCGCCGCTGGCGACACGTTTCGATCTGACGGAAGGGTCACGTGTGGCCGTGATCGGCTATCCGTCGCGTCCGGTCAGTTGCGCGGGCGCGAGCGCCAGCGACGACTGCACCTACCTGTCCGAGCAGCAGATCGACACGATGTTCAAGTTGCCGGATAGCCAGATTCCCTTCCCCGCCGAGCGTCTCGCGCCCGGCATGCTGCTGGTCAATCCCAGCCTCGACCCCCAGCAGTTCTCGTACGATTCCTCGACATGGGGCGGCAACTCCGGCTCACCGGTCGTGCGCCTGTCGGATGGCTTGATCGTCGGATTGCATTACGGCGGATACGGGGGAGACAGCGAAAAGGCAACCTACAACAACGCGATCAAGGTCGATCGCATTCGCAAGGCGCTCGCGGACGCAGGCGTCACGCAGTGATGGTGACAACGTAGTGATGATGGATCAGGGATGATCCGTGACGGGCGTCAGTGTGCCCATCGAGCCCTGCTGATAGCGACGCGTAAGTGCGACGAGATCGCTCTCGTCTCGCGCTGCGAAGTTGCCGCGATAGACCACGGGTTCCGCAAGCGGCTCTCCGCCTGCGAGCATGAGACGCGCACCGGTGCGCCCTGCCAGTTGCCACGCACCCGGCGGCAGCAACACGGCTTCCGCCCCGCCACCTTCCGCGCGCAACGCGTGACCGGCCAGCGCCGCCTCGCCCTGCGCGATCAACGCCACCCAACGGCGGCCATCGCACGGAATGGTCAGCGTGCGCAGTGCGTCGTCGCGCCAATCGAGCTGCAACAACGTCGTGCGCTCACCCTCCGCACGCGACACCTCGCGTTCATCCCACTGCCCGCAGACCAACGTCAGATCGACGGCACCCTCGCGCCAGCGCGGCATGGCGTCGGCGCGGATCACGGTTTGCGCCGGGGCGCCATGCGCATGACGGCCAGCACGATTGACGATCATCCGTATGCCTCGCGCGGTGGCTCGGCCGTTATCGGGAACATCCTCGTGCACCGTGCCGCAATTCGTTTCCAGCCAGAGCAGATCGCCGGGACGCAATGCGTCGTCGCCACCGTGGGCGTGACGGCAGCGCAGCGAGGTGGTCGATTCGGGGAACAGATACGTCGCCACCACACATCCCGCATGGGGGTGCGGGGGGATGCACGCGCCGTGACGACGAAAGATATCGACCGACAAAAACGGATCCGTGTCGTCGACCTGATCGAAAACACCCGCCCCCGCGGCGGCGGCACAACGGCCGGGCCGGGAGACGGGAAGCACGCGCGGGATGGCGCTCGCGTCGGCATGGGCGGCCGGACGCTTCGTCTGACGCGGATGCAGGGGCGTCGGATTCACCATTGGGGGACCTGCGCGTGCGGGAGAACAGCGGTACTGGAGGGCTTACAGCGCAGCGATGGCTTCGCGAGCGTTCGCGAAAGCTGCCGCTGCCGATTCCGGGCCCCGTGCCAGGCCTTCGGCGAAGATGAACGTCACGTCCGTCATACCGAGGAAGCCGAGAATCGTCTTGATGTACGGGGTCTGGCTGTCGGCCGGCGTGTCCTTGTAGTGACCGCCACGTGCAAACGCCACGATCACCTTCTTGCCCTGGATCAGGCCTTCCACGGTGCCGTCTTCGCGGTAACGGAAGGTGACACGGGCACGGGCGATCCAGTCGAAGTACGACTTCAGTTGCGTCGGCACCTGGAAGTTGTACAGCGGCACGCCGAACACGACATAGTCGGCCGCCTGAATTTCGGCGATCAGCTCGTCGCTGCGGGCGATGATGGCCTTTTGTTCGGCCGAGCGCTGGTCTTCAGGCGTGAAGAACGCGCCGATCACGGCTTCGTCCAGATGCGGCACGCCATCGGCCAGCAGGTCACGCACAACGACCTTGGCATCGGGGTGCTTCGCGACCAGTTGCGCGACCGATTCGTTGGCGAGCGTGGTCGAGTTGGCGCCTTGCGAGCGGGCGGCGGAATTGATTTGCAGAATGGTGGTCATTTCACTGGCTCCTGAGCCTGGGGGTTCGATAATCCGTGCGCACCGGACCCCGTTTCGGGAGTGCCATGAATTGTGCGTCGGCTTGGGATGAATTCTAGTTACCCCCAAAAATGAAACAAGCCGGTAAAATCGAATTGTTTGTTCCTATTTTGGAACAATGCCTTCCGGCCCCATCCTTGCTGGATGACCCGCCGGATGACTCGCATGATTGAGGAGCGCGCCCGATGATTGACGACCTGAACGACATGCTGATCTTCGCGGAGGTCGTGCGCTCGGGCAGCATCACGCGCGCCGGCGAGCGGCTCGATCTGCCGAAGGCGACGGTGAGTCGGCGTCTGTCGCGGCTGGAGACACGTCTCGGCACGAAGCTGCTGCACAAGACGACCCGCCGCCTCGAATTGACCGAAGTGGGCGAGGCGTATTACGAGCGTTGCCTGCCGATTCTCGAAGAGGTGGAAGAGACGCGAGACTTCGCCTCGCAGTTGTCGAGCAAGCCGCGCGGACGTCTGCGAATTACCGCCCCCGGCGACTTCGCCGCACAGTGGCTGGCCGTACCGCTCTCGACCTTCTGCGCCGCCTATCCCGAGATCACCGTCGACGTCGATCTGAGTTCGCGTCAGGTCGATCTGATTGCGGAGCGTGTCGATGTCGCCATTCGCGCCGGGCAACTCTCCGATTCCACACTCGTGGCACGACCGCTGCTCAAGCTCACGCGCAGTCTTTATGCCAGCCCCCTGTACCTCAGTGCGACGGGACTGCCCGCCTCTCCCGATGAGCTGGCGGGACATCGTTTCGTGATCCTGCAAGGCGCGCGGCGTCTGTTCAACTCGGACACGCTGCACAAGGGACGCCAGCGCATGGACATCACCATGCATGGGGCGATTCAGGTCAACAGCATGGGGATGGTCAAGGAGATGGCGCTCGCGGGCAGCGGCATCGCCGCACTCACGGACATTCTGGCTGAGGACGCCTTGCGCACGGGCCGCCTCGTGAAGGTACTGCCGGAGTGGTCGTTACCGGAGAGCCCGGTGCATCTGGTTACGCCGTCGCGACGCTTCCTCCCGCGCAAGACGCAGGTCTTCATCGAGCATATGCTCGCGGTCGCAAGATCGTGTCCGGAGGAGAACCGGGACCCGACGGTGCCGGGTCCGGCAGAAGGCTAAGCCTCGCACACGCGAATGGCGCGCGAGGCGATCCAACGCGTCAGACCGACAACCACTTCTCGCGCCGCTGCGCCGCGGCGCGATCCCGCGTCTCGGCGATGCGATATTGCGAGATCTCCGGCGTATCAAGCGTGAGCGCAGTTTCGCGCAGTTCGTCACGACGGAACGCGTGGACCGTCACCCGGTCGCCCGGGCGATAGCGCTCCAACAGCTTGTCGATGTTGCCCGGCGTCACACGCAGCCCGTCGATGGCGACGAGCGCATCGCCCGCCGACAGTCCCGCCGCTTGTGCAGCCCCGCCGTCGAGCACCTGAGCGAGCGTGAGATCGTCACCCCGCTTGGCCGTCTTCGCACCCAGCGCGGGACGGCCGTTCTCCGGCGTGACCGGGGCAAGCGTGAGGCCCACGCGTTCGAGCAGCGACGCGAGCGGAAGATCGCGCGTGCCGTTGATCGCGGTGGCGAAGAATTCCGACAGATCGAGTCCGGAGACCTCTTCGAAGAACGGCTGCACGGCGTCTTCGTCGATACCCACAGGCGAGCCGCGATAGAAGTCGCGGCCATAGCGTTGCCACAGCGCACGCATGATGTCGTCGAGCGACTTCTGCCCGCGCGTCTGCGACCGGATCGTCAGATCCAGCGCCAGCGCCACGAGCGAGCCCTTCGTGTAATAACTGACGATCGCGTTCGGCGCGTTTTCATCCTGACGGTAGTACTTCGTCCACGCATCGAACGAACTCTCGGCTACGGTCTGCTTGAGGCGGCCGCTGCCGCGCAACACGTTCGCCACCGTCTTGGCAACGAGGTCGTAATACGCGGCCGGTGCGATCACGCCACTGCGCACGAGCATCAGATCGTCGTAATACGACGTGAAGCCTTCGAACAGCCACAGCAGACGCGTGTAATTCTCCTGATCGAGCGTGTACGGCGCGAACACCGCCGGCTTGATGCGCTTGACGTTCCACGTGTGGAAGTACTCGTGGCTCACCAACCCCAGAAAGCCGCGATAGCCGTCGCTCATGCGCGCCTGGCTCTGCACGGGCAGATCGTTGCGGCTCGCCAGCAACGCCGTCGAGGCGCGGTGTTCCAGCCCCCCGTAGCCGTCACCGACCGTCATCAGCAGGAAGACGTAGCGCGCCATCGGCACGCGCGAACGCGAACTGGCGCCCGGTTCGAACAACCGGATCTGCGCTTCGCAGATCTTCTTCATGTCGCGCAGCAAACGGTCCAGATCGAGGTTCGGCACCGGTCCGGTGATGGCGACTTCGTGTGTTACGCCACAGGCCTTGAACGTGCCATGCACGAACGTGCCCATCTCGACCGGTGAGTCGATCAGTTCGTCGTAATCGACCGCCAGATAGCGACCGAAGTCGAGCGCGGCCGTGCCCTCCGCGGGTTCAAGCGCGGTCGCAACACGCCACGCCTTGAAGGCCGCGCCGCGCGGACGCAACACGTCGACCTCGCAAGGCGAATGCGCCTGACCTTCCACGCGCAGGAACACGCTCGTGCCGTTGAAGAAGCCATGCGTGTCATCGAGATGCGCGGCGCGCACCGACAGATCCCACGCATACACCTCGTAGGTCACGATCAATGTGCCCTTGCAAGGCGCGGCCTGCCACGTGTGCTTGTCGAGCTTGTCGAGCGCGACCTTGCGGCCACGGCACGTCGCGCCGATCGTCACGATATTGCGGGTGAACTCGCGCACCATGTAGCTGCCCGGAATCCACGCCGGCAGCGTGAAACGCTGCCCTTC
>JARLJF010000019.1 GCA_031291335.1 Pandoraea sp.
CAGTGCCGCGCAGAAGCAGGGCGTGAAGCGCATCATCTACGCCAGCTCGAATCACGCGGTCGGTTTCCATCCCGTGACGGAAGTGCTCGACGTCGACGCGCCGCATCGTCCGGACGGCATGTACGGCATCTCGAAGTGCTTTGGCGAAGACTTGTCGCGCTATTACTTCGACCGCTTCGGCCTCGAGACCGTGTGTCTGCGCATCGGCTCGTCGTTCGAGCAACCGAAGAATCCGCGCATGATGGTGACGTATCTGAGCTATCGCGATTTCGTCGAACTCGTGCGCTGCTCGTTGTTCACGAATCGCGTGGGACATGCGATCGTCTATGGAGTGTCGGACAACCCGACGCTGTGGGTCGACAACACGAAGGCCGCGTTCCTCGGCTTCCGTCCGAAAGACAGCTCGGCCGAATTCGCTGGCCTGTTCCCGGCCAAGGCCCCCGATTCGCAGATGGATGACTGGACGCAGCGCTTCCAGGGTGGCCCGTTCGTGTTGATGGGGCCGATGGAGCCCAAGGCATGAGTGTCTCCATCGAGCGGCTCGAGCCGTCGCGAGAGACACCGCACGCCGTGGGGGAAAGCCCGTTATGGCGCGAGGACGAGCAGGCGCTCTACTGGGTGGACATCCCCGCGAAGCAACTGCATCGCGTGACGCCAGCCGACGGGGAGCATCGCCAATGGACGTTCCCGGAGCAGGTCGCGTGCTTCTCGTTCGATGCGTCCGGCACGTTGCTCGCGGGTTGTGAAACCGGCGTGTTCGCGGCGCGGCTGGGGCAACCCGGCACGATTGCGGCAACGGCATGGCAGCGACTGGCGGCGCCGGTGTTTCCTGCGCCGGGCATGCGATTCAACGACGGCCGTTGCGATCGTCAGGGGCGCTTCTGGGCGGGCACGATGGTGCAGGACATGTCGCTCGCGAGCGACGCGGGGTCGCTCTTCTGTTTCGACGCCGAAGGTCGTCTGTCCGCACCGCTCGTCGACGGACTCGTCACGCAGAATGGTCTGGGCTTCTCGCCCGACAGTCGCACGATGTATCTGAGCGATTCGCATCCGACGCGTCGTCGTGTGTGGGCGTTCGACTTCGATGCCGACAGCGGTGCGATCAGTGGGCAGCGTCTGTTCGTCGACATGAATCAGTATCCGGGTCGCCCCGACGGCGCGGCGGTCGATGCCGACGGTGGCTACTGGACGTGTGCCAACGACGGCAGCCGTTTGCTGCGCTTCACGCCTGTGGGCGAGCTGGATCGCGAGATCGTGTTGCCGGTGTCGAAGCCGTCGATGTGCGCGTTCGGCGGGCGCGACTTCGATACATTGTTCGTCACGTCGATTCGTCCGGGCGCGGGCGCCAACGAACACGATGGTCATGTGTTCGCCGTGCGTTGCGGTGTACAGGGTTTGCCGGAAGTGCCTTATGCGGGATCGGCAGGCACGTTTTCGGCGGCAGGTGTGTAGGCGGGGGTATGTCGGTAGCGACGCCGCGCGCAAGCGCATAAGCGGCGAGCACTGCGGAAGCGGTTCCGGATTGGCTGGCTTACACGGATCGCCACCGGTGAGGCGGCGGGACGTCGGATCGACAGCGGTAGGCGGTCCGGCGTCCCGTTTTGCCATCGACCGGCAGGCCGATGGCAACTCGTGCGGTCGAGCAATGAGTGCGACTTAATGGGACTAGTGCGTGAAGTCCGGCGTGACGAGCGATTTGCCGCGCGTCTCGGGCAGCAGCAGCGCACATACGACCACGAGCAGATAACCGCCGCCCGCGACCATGCCGATCGCCTTCACCAGTGAGCCGGTCTGCGCGAGCATACCGACGGCAATGGGGAAGAACGAGCCGATGCCGCGTCCCAGGTTGTAGCAGAAACCTTGTCCGGAGCCGCGAATGTGATTCGGGTACAGCTCCGTCAGATACGCGCCGATGCCCGCGAAAATCCCCTGCACGACGATCCCGAGCGGGAAGCCAAGCAACAGCATCGCGCTGTCGGTGATCGGCAGCATCGTGTACGCCATGCCGAGCACGAACGATGCGATGGCGAAGAAGATGAAGGCGCCGCGACGACCGAGCTTGTCCGAGAGAATCGCGCCGACGATATACCCCACGAACGAGCCGACGATCAGCACGATCAGATACGCGCTCGTGTTGAACACCGAGAGTCCGCGCACCGTCTTCAGATACGTTGGCAACCACGTGGTGATCGCGTAGTAGCCGCCGAGCATGCCGGAGCACAGCAGGCTGCCGAGGATCGTCGTCCTCAAATGCTCGGGCGCGAAGATCTGCATGAAGTTGCCTTGCAGTTTTCCCTCGGCGATCTTGCGGCGGGTCTGCGTGAAAATCTCCGGGTCCGACACGTTACGGCGCACGTACGTGATCCACAGCGCCGGCACAATGCCGATCCAGAAACAGGCGCGCCATGCGGTGCCTTCGTCGAGCACGGCGAAGAAGAACCAGTACAGCAGCGCGGCGGCGGCCCAGCCGACCGACCAACTGCTCTGCACCGTGCCGACTGCCTTCGCGCGATGCTGCGGCGAACGAATCATCTCGCCCATCATCATCGTGACGACCGTCCATTCCCCGCCGAAGCCGATGCCCTGCAGGGTGCGCGTAATGAGCAACTGCCAGAACGAATTCGTGAAGCCCGACAGGAAGGTGAACAGACAGAACGTGGCGATCGTCCACTGCAGCACGCGCACGCGGCCGAAGCGATCCGCGAGAATGCCCGCAAGCCAGCCGCCAATGGCCGATGAGATGAGCGAGCTGGTCGCGATCATGCCCGCTTCGCCCTTCGTCATGCCCCACGCTGCGATGAGCGTGGGGATCAGGAAGGAATAGATCATGAAGTCGAACGCGTCGACGGCGTAGCCGCCGAAGCCCGCATACAGGGCCTTGCGCTCCTTCGTGTTGAGTTCCTTGAACCAGGAAAAAAATGCCATGAAGACTCCTCGGTGGATCGTGTGCTTGTCGTTATGTGTGTGACGTGTGTTTTTTCTTGTGCGGTGCGCGGGGCAGCGCGTGCTTCAGAGGGTCAGGCCGCCGTCGACGTGAATGACCTGCCCCGTGATCTGGCGCGCGTGCGGGCCGAGCAGAAAGACGGCGAGCGCCGCGATATCGTCGGGCTCGCACAGGCGACCGGTCGGCGTGGCGTCGGCCGCGCGTTGCCAGGCGGTCGGGTCGATGGCGGAGTGTCCGCCGTCTTTGCGCGTGTAGCCAGGGGCTACGCAATTGATCGTCACGCCCGCGCGGGCGTATTCGGCGGCGGCGCTCTTGGTGAGCGCTTCGATGGCCGCTTTGGCGGCGGCCGTTGCGGGAAAGCCTGGCTGATTGAGGGCGAAGCGATGCGCCACGAACGAGCTGACCGCGACTACGCTGGCGTGCGGCGAGCTTTGCAGATCGGGTAGCGCGCAGCGAAGGAGCGCGGCAAACGCCCCAGGCATTGCCGCGAGCGTGCGGGCGAAAGCGTCGTCGTCGAGGTCGGCAAGGCTTTGCCGCGTGGCGAAACCGGCGTTACTGACGAGTTGGTCGATGGAGCCGAAGGCATCGTGCGCGGCGTCGATCAGACGCGCGGCAGCGGACGGCTCCGAGAGATCGCCGAACCACACGGCGCACTGTGCACCGAGGGCTTCGCAGGCGTGACGCACGTCGGCGAGCCGCGCCTGACTCGCGTCAGATGCCCCACGGGTATGCAGCAGCACACGAGTATCCGGGGAGGCGAGTCGGCGGGCGATGGCCGCGCCGATGCCGGACGCGGCGCCGGTCACGACGATGGTGCGTCCGGCACGGTGATGAGACTGGCCGGACGAAGAAGCGAGGGTGGTCACGATGAGCCCGGGTC
>JARLJF010000144.1 GCA_031291335.1 Pandoraea sp.
CATGCAGTCCCGGAATGTTGACTACGATGGAGCGGATCATATCGTCGGCGCCGTCGGCATGATCAGACCATTCATCGGCGCCTTAGCTCCGGACTGATCCGACATCCGTCCCAATAGCCAATGAGCGCCTCGGACTTTATCGAATACCCTGAGAGAGGACTTTCTGCCGACGAAAATGGCGAGTTCGCCAGCATAGTCGCCCGGAAGTTCAAGCCTCCCGGCGTGGGTATTCCCTCCCCCTTGTTCCCGACCGTGCCCGAGCATTCGCTGGCGACTGCGATGCTCAAATCGGAACAACTGATCGCCACCTATTTGCATGGGGTGACGCGCGACGCGGGCATGAGTCAGACGTTGCCCGTATCGAACGCCTACGTGTTGTCGGTGCAATTAAAGGATTCGATCGGCGGAGAACTATGGAAGCATGGGTGTCACGTGCCGACGGATACCTACGCCAAGGGAAGCATCTTCCTCGGGCATTTGGCGGACGAACCAACGTCATACATGCCCAACGAATTCGAATGCGTTGTCTTGATGATCCCCCAACTCTCCCTTGTCGAGATCGGTACTGTTCCTACCGGTGAGTTGAACACAAGACTGGCGGATGTGAATCATGGTGAGGACCCGGTGCTTTACCATCTCGCGATGGCGCTCAAGGCGGCGATGATGGATCCCGGTGCGTCGGGTGTGCAATTCATCGACCACGTGTCGCTGGCCGTATGCACTCACCTTTGCTCGGCCTACGGCACGGGAACGGCCACGCCCATGACTCGGCGTCGAGGACTATCACGTCGCGAAGAGCGAATCGCGAAAGCGCTTCTCACGGCCGATCTCGGCATCGAACCGACGCTTGCCGCCGTGGCTGCCGCTTGCGATCTTCCCGTGAGACAGTTCGTGGAGGCGTTTCGCGTCACGACCGGTGTGCCGCCATTCAAATGGTTGCGAGCGTATCGCGTTGAGATGGCGAAAACACTCTTGCTGGAGATGAAGCTGGGTTTGGCCGAAATTGCCTACGCTTGTGGTTTCTCAGACCAAAGCCACTTCACTCGCGTGTTTGCCTCGACTGCCGGTGTGACGCCGGCGGTATGGCGACGGGCACAACGCGCCTGATCCCGTCTGCGCGTTGGACGCCCCCACACCGTGCGAGCGTGGTCTACAGATCAGCCTCGGACCAGAGGCGTCTCCCGCATAGGCACTCCATCGGCGCAAGCGGCCGTCGCGTCAGATCCCGCCTGCGCCTGGCGTGATGGGCCGCGTTCTGCACTTCAATCCGTGTCAGCACGCGGGGAACGTGAGAGATCGACCGACTCCCGGGCCGGGACGCACATCGGCTCGAAAGCGCCGACGGCAAGCTGTTCAATGACATGATCGTTTCCATCCGAAGTGGGCTCGGCGCTGGGCAAGAGCGCTTCAGCGCGATGCCTGTAGCGTAAGTAAGCGGAGCGCTTGCCGGTAGGAGGCGACGATAAATTGTCTAGTCGCGGCTCGCCAACAGTCGGTGAGCCATCACGGTTACCCCTTGCTGACGCGTCGCCACGTGCCCGGGGTCAGTCCCGTGGCTTGGGCGAACGTGCGAGTGAAATGACTCTGATCGGAAAAGCCGCAGGCGAAAGCGATGTCCGCTAGCGACAGCGGGCTGCGTTGCAAGAGGTCTTTGGCCATCTCCACGCGATGGACGCGCAGCCAGCGATGCGGGGGCAGCCCTGTTGTGCGGCGAAACGCGTCGACGAATTGCCGCGCCGACATATCGCAGGCTCGCGCAACGTCGGCCAGATTGGGTTCGTCGGCGAGGTTGGCGACAAGCATCTCCTTGGCGATTCGCTCCTCACGGCGGGACAGCACGCGTCCGCGGGTGTCTTCGCATAGATGCGCTTCGCCGTAGGCGCACGCCAGCCGGCTCGTGATCGCCAGCGCGAGATGATCAAAAAAGAGTACGCCCGCGAGCCGTGGCTGTGCGAGTGCCGGCAGCAACGCCTGCCCGAGGTGAAAGATCACCGGATCAATGGCCCAGTCGACCTCGCGCAGCTCACCGACCGCAGGCTTGCCAGATTCGGCTGAGAGTTCATCGATAGCCAACCGGGGAAAGTGGAAAAGAATGCACTCGAACGGATCGGGCAGATAGGCCGTCGGTTCCTCTGACAGATGACCGAACATCATCGACCCGGGGGCGAACGGCGCCGTCCTGACATGTCGCCCCTGTTTCCAGAGTTCGGCCCGCCCCGAGTGTTTGAGCTGAAGCGCGAGCACGTATCCATTCTCCACGGGCATGGGCGTGCTCATGCCCAGCCCCTGAACAGAGGCGCTCATATGCGTTGCGCTCATCTGCTGGGTCTTGAGCGACGTCGTCGTGATCATCTGAGACGTTTGCGCATTGAACAACTTCGCAAAGTCATGCGTGAATCCCCGCCCCTGCGTTTGCTGCGCGAGCACCGTGTCCTGTACGGGCGACTCGCCGGCGTGATCGCCAGGTGAGGCTTGCGCGGGGTTTTCGTCGTTGACGGACATGGCGCGAATATAGAACGGGTGTCACGAATAACGTCCGTTGCCATGATCACGTCGAACTTCACGGCTGACCGGACACGCATCGGCGTGAAATTGTTCAATTCGCCGTTTTTACGTTCTATATCGGCGGCAGCTTCTTGTCGAGAATGGAGTTAACCCCCGGTCATAAAAATGACGGGATTGCCAGATTGGCGTCAGATACGCGTCAGATCCAGCCAGTTGGAGGCGAGCGCCATGTTATCCAAATGGTGTATTCGGCCGTTGCGAACAACCGCGCGTCGTTCCCGGAAGACAATCCCGGTGACGCGATACGTCGCTCGTAACGGCTCCGATTTACCAGACGCGATAAGTGCGTCCCGTGTGAGTGCCTTCTACACTGCGGCGATACGCCTTGGCGACGGCGGCAGCGTCTACGGTTTCGAAGCCAGGGAAAAACGGCCCATAAAGAGGGGCCGACTCCGTCACGATCGAAGGACTGACTGCATTGATACGAATGGCGCGGGGAAGCTCGGTCGCGGCAGCCAGAACGAAGGCGTCTACCGCTGCATTGACGACCGTGGCGTTATTCCCTTGGGCGATGGGTTCATGCGAGCAGATGCCGCTCGTCAGGGTAATCGAGCCGCCATCGCGCACGTAGTGTTTGCCGATCAGGGCGAGCCGGATCTGCCCGAGCAGTTTGCTTTGCAGGCCCATGTTGACCTGCGCGGGTGTCATCTCTTCGAAAGGCCCGAAATGGATGTCGCCGGTTGCCGCGACGATAGCGTCCACCAGCCCGACGCGGCCGAACAGTGCGTCGACGCTACCGTCGTCCAGGATGTCGCATTGTTCGTCGCCGCGTGTTTTGCCCACGGAAATGAGGGTGTGATGCTGCAATTCCGCCAAGATGGCTTTGCCAAGGGTGCCGGTACCGCCGAAAACGAGAATCTTCATGATTCGCTCCGAATTGATGATGAAGCGATTGTCGACGTGAATTCCGGTGGTAACCAGAGATGCCCGGTTAGAAGTGTGAAAACCGTAGGTTAGCGATATGGATCGACTCAGAGACCTTGAAGCGTTTGTTGCCGTCGTCGAAACCGGAACGTTCAGCGCGGCGGCAGAGCGGCTCCGCGTGTCGTCCGTGATGATCGGCAAACACATGCTTGCACTTGAGACGCAGCTCAATGTCCGGCTGCTCAATCGGAGTACGCGAAAGCAAAGTCTGACGGACGTCGGCGCGACATTTCTCGAACATGCGCGGGAAATTCTGCGACAGACCCGGCTTGCGCAACAAAGCATCGAGCGATTCCAGAACACTCCGCAAGGGCGCCTGCGAATTTCTGCGCCCCACACGTTGGGGACCACGGTGCTTGCGCCATTGATGACGAGATATGCCCAGGAGAATCCCGAAGTGTATGTGGACGTTGTCCTCAGTAACCGCCGGGTTGATTTGATTCAGGACCGATTCGATCTGGCGGTACGTATCGGGCCGCTCGAGGATTCGAGACTGATTGCCCGCCCATTGCGTCGTTACCGCATGGTGATTTGTGCGTCGCCGGCGTACCTGGCATCGGCTGGCGTGCCTCGTGTGCCGGGAGACCTGTCGCGACATCGGTGCCTGTGCCATCTGGCACTGCCCTCCGGATACCGGTGGGAAGCGGGCGGTGCGGAGGTTCGATGGCCCGAGAGCGCAACCATCGCGTCAAACGACGGGTATGTGCTTCGCGCGGCGGCGCTGGAGGGGGCCGGACTCATTCTTCAACCCGAGGCCTTGCTGGCACAGGACATCGATGCGGGGCGTCTCGTGCGCGTACTCGACGGCTATGCCCCGCCGCCACGTCCGGTCAATCTGTTGTATTTGGAGGGCACGAATTCCAGACCCAAGCTGACACGCTTGGTCGACATGCTCGTCGGGGCACTCGGCGACACAGCGCTGCTTCGCGCGCCGCCTGCACAGGGCGCCGAAGCGATGCCAGCGCTTGTGAGCGCCTAGCCGAAGTCTGTTTCGAGGGGAACATAGATGCAGATCGGCTCAGAATCCGCTCGACCGGAGTTGACGGGAGGCGACGAGGGCATGGTGTACGTGGTGGACGACGACGCGGGCGTGCGAAAAGCGATCGCGTCGCTCATGCGTTCGGTCGACCTGAAGGTGGAGACGTTTGCGAGTGCGCAAGACTTCCTCGCTTACGCGCGTCCCCCCGTGCCGGCGTGCCTCGTGCTCGACGTTCGCCTGCGCGGCGTCAACGGCCTGGCGTTTCACCGTGACATCATTAGCGAGGGCATCCGGCTACCGGTCGTGTTTATCACAGGACACGGCGATATCGAAATGTCCGTCAAAGCGATGAAGGACGGTGCGACAGATTTTCTGGCCAAGCCGTTCCGGGATCAGGACATACTCGATGCCGTCTCTCAGGCATTGACGAAGGACCGCGCGAGGTTGGCCAGCGAAGCCTCGCATCGGACAGTGAGGCTTCTGTATGACTCCCTCTCGATGCGCGAGAAGGAAGTGCTCGCTTACGTGATGACTGGCCTGCTCAACAAGCAGATTGCGGCGCGTATGGGACTCAGCGAAATTACGGTCAAGGTCCATCGCGGACAAGTCATGAGGAAGATGATGGCTCGCTCGCTACCCGATCTCGTGAGAAAGGCCGAGTCGATAGGCGTGACGGTGCCGATTTCACTGCCACCGACCTGAGTTACCTGAATCGCTGCCCTGTCAGATCAGCGGCGTGCCGATGGCGACGGATAACCAATGCTTCATATCGCCGGTCTGAAAGGGCTTTGGTAGAAGCACCAGAGCACCATTGGCCGATGTCCTCGCTTCGATGGCAGACGTAGCGTAAGCGCTGATGAAGATGATCGCGGGGCGAATGCCGCGGGAGAGCAGCGTCTCGTGCATCTCGACGCCCGACATGCCGGGCATCCTGACATCCGAGACCAGACATGATGTTGCGTTGGCCTCTCCCGAGGCGAGGAACGCTTCCGCCGACGCGAACATGTGCGCTTCCAAACCCAGCGAGCGAACCAGGCTCGCGAGAGCGTTGCGCACCGCGCGATCGTCGTCGACGATCGCCACGACAGGAGTCATTTGCAAAATATCGGCCCTCAATAAGTCGCTGTGGCGCAAATATGGCACCCAGCGGGCGATGTTGTCAGCGTAGTGCAATCCGCTGTCGGGCGCGATGATACGAACGTATAGCCGGCAGCGTGTCGCTGTTGCCTCGACCTGATCAGGTCGCCTCGGGAAGGGTGAAGGTGAAGGTCGCTCCCCGATCCTCGTTATTGGTGGCGACAATCGTGCCGCCATGGGCTTCGACAATCGATCGACTGATGGCCAGTCCCATTCCCATTCCTGTGGCTTTGGTGGTGAAAAGTGCGTCGAAGAGTCGCGGCAGGTCGCTTTCCGAAATGCCGGTCCCCGAGTCGCGAACACTGACGCTCAGGCAGCCCCCGGCCACATGCATCGCAGAAACCTTCAGATTGCGAGGCTCCGGCAATGATCGCATCGCTTGTAGTGCGTTGAGTATCAGGTTGACCAGCACTTGCTGAAGCTGGATGGGGTCGCCGTCCGCGACGGGAAGCCGCATGGGTAGCTCAAGTTCGAGCTGGGCGCCAAACGATTCGATCTCGTTGCGAAGAATCGCCACGCAATCCTGGATCAATCGGATGACGTCAATCTGCTGGTGCTCGGGCGTGGCGCCCTTCACAAGCTTTCGGATGCGTTGAACGATCTCTGCCGCCCGATTGCCTTCTTCCGTCATTTGTACGACACAGCCTTCGACTTCCGCGAGGTCGGGCGGCGTGCGACGCAACCAGCGCAGGCACGCCTCACCGCTGGTCGTAATTGCCGCGAGCGGTTGACCCACCTCGTGAGCAATTGACGCACTCAACTCACCAAGGGCGGAAATACGACTCACGCGAGCCAGATCGCCCTGTGCCTGACGCAGGCGAGCGCTGGTCTGCCGCGACTTGGTCACGTCCATGACGGCACCCACGAACTGCCGCCCCTCGGCGGGCGGAGAGGCCTCCCGTGCGACTACGTGCAGGTACTTGATTCGTCCGTCGGGAAAGACGATTCGATGCTCGAGATCGAACAGGTCGCCATGCATGATAACGCGGCCGAGCGTCGCTTCGAAGGCAGGAAGATCGTCGGGATGAATCCGCGTCCGAACGAACGCGAGGTCAGGCACAAGGTCGAGACTCGTCTCAAAAATCTCGTAGGCCTGTGCCGACCAGTAAAGCGCGCCGGTATCGACTTGCCAACCGAAGCTCCCCGTCTTGCTCAAGCGTTGCGCTTCCTCCAGACATTGCGCCTGGATTTCCTGAAGCCTGGCTTCGGCCCGCTTTCGGCCGGTAATGTTGTTGTGTGTCTCAAGGGTTCCCACATGATGGCCGGTGCTGTCGCGCTGCAGTGCCCAGCGACTCGCAACGACAACGCGGGTCCCGTCACGCCGAGTGTGGACGAGTTCGCCTTCCCATTCCCCGTCGCGCACGCACGCCGCCTCGATTTCATGAAATGGCGCAGGGAACTCTGTTCTCAGTAGCGCATGAGCTGGCTGGCCGAGCGCTTCTTCTTTACTCCAGCCATACAGGTGTTCGGCGGCGAGGTTCCAGAACGTCACTCTGTTGCGCGCGTCACGAACGATCACCGTGTCGTGTGTCAGGTCGAGCAGCTTCGCGTGTTCGCGCTGAGTTCGCTCGCTATCCCGAATGCGGCGAACCAATGTCGTCACCAGCAGCGAACACAAGATGAAGGTGAGCAGGGGAACGTAGTCGGTGGCCTTGTCGATGAGCAAGCTGAACAGCGGCGGCGTGAAGAGATAGTTCAGGAGCAGTGCCGCGGTGATCGAGAAGATGAAGGAGGAAACAAAGCTATCGAAATAGGAGAGCAGGACGATCGCCAGTAGCAGCAGAAATCCCGTCGTGGCGAGGCGAAGATGAAGGCTTAGACAGATCCCCGCGATAGCGCAGAGCAACGCGCATCCGGACGCCCACAGGAAGGCAAGGTATTTGAACTGACTGCGACGCGCAGACGACCCGATAGCGGCCATGCGATTCACCTTGAATTGCAGCGAGTTTGGTTGGCACTGACAACACCCACGGTTTGCAGAGCACGGATGTCGTGCGATTTATTTATACACCGGTATCGGTGAGTACTCGATCCGGCTAAATGCTTACCCTCGTATCGAAGCATCTTCGCGCGAAACCTCCGTGTGCACACTTATACCTAGATATAGCCGGGCGATGCCTATGCGGCACAGCGATATCTCATCGTTGAGTAGATTCGTGTGCGTCGCGAATCTACGCTTTAGTCATCGCGATGCCGCGTGCTGCCAACAAGGCTCCGCCGACCATCGCGTTCGGGAGACGACCGACGTCTCCCGCCGATGTGTCGGGTTTCGTGAAGGAGTCGAAGATGTTGAACGCAATCTCCGATTTTGTGGTGGATCCCTGGTCGAGCACGCTCGCCGCTATCGAGCACTTTTCTTCGACAGGCGCCGCCTCGCGGCCTCAGGGCGATAGTGTTCACCGTCGCGCCCCTCGGCGCGCGTCCCGATGCACTTCCGGGCAGCCCCGGAAGTATCCCTTCTCTATCCGATTGATCGAACGGCTACCCAATTCGTTCGTCACGCTGGCCTGGCACGACCCCACGCTCTGCAACTATGGAGAACAACTGTGGGCGCCGACCCCTGCACAGCGCGCGGGTCGATGTGCCCTCTCGGGGCGTCGTATCCATGAGGGCGCGCTGGTTTATATGCCGCGCACGTACGGCAAGACCCATCTGCCGCTCAATGCAAACGAGATGATCCTGGCCGTCGTGCTTCACGCAGCAATGGGCATTGCACTGCCCGCAAGCATGGTGGACCCGGCGGAGGCGGTGTGAGAATTGTCGCCCTCAACGCGTCAAAGCGTATCCGAAATGCGGGTTTATCCGAGCAATTGCCACATTCATACTGGCGCCGGGTCTGGCCTGTGGTTAAGGCATTTCGCACACATCGCGGCCAGAGAGATCAATTTACGGCTGGCACCGGCGATGCTGACACGACAGGCGATACATTCCGGGGCGTACTTCGAGAGTTTCGAAGCGTCGCCCAACCGTTGGACGATCGAGCGTATCGAAAGCTCATTGAAGGAGACTCTTGCCCGGCGGCCGGGGCGTGGGAACGATGTCTGGATCTTCGCCTACGGCTCGCTGATGTGGAACCCGGCGGTGAAGTTCGATGCGCGGCGCGTGGCGTCGCTGGACAACTGGCATCGAGCGTTTTGCCTGCGGATGGAGGCGGGCAGGGCCACCGCGGAGCGTCCGGGACGCATGCTCGCGCTACGACCGGGCGGGTCGACACAGGGCCTCGCGCTGAGGCTCGCTGCCGACACGCTCGACGAAGAGTTGCGTCTTGTCTGGGTTCGCGAAATGGTGCTTGGCTCGTACCGGCCGACCTGGGTGTCGCTTGCCCTCGAGGGCGGCGAGACGGTCGACGGAATCGCATTCGTTGCGGACGAATCGCGGGACCAATACGAGTCGGACGCTTCCGTGGCGACGGTCGCGCCGCTGATTCATCAGGCGCACGGGCGCTTCGGCAGTAACGCCGAATACCTGTCAAAGCTGCACGCCGCGTTGCACGCATGGGGACTACGCGATCCGTATGTGCAGACATTAGAAAGTCGCGTGGGTCGACCGGAGCCAACGCCGGGTCTGGCGGGTTCTATTGACTTTGACGCATGAACGGTCTTGCCACTTCGGCATGGCTCGTGCGAACAAGTGAGTGAGTGTCATGGACAAACTGCATGCCATGTTGGTGTTCACCAAAGTTGTGGACACAAAGAGCTTCGCCGGAGCCGCAGATGCCCTGTCGATGAATCGGTCGTCGGTAACGACGCTGATCCAGCAACTCGAGGCGTATCTCAAGGTACGGCTGCTCAATCGCAACACCCGCCGCATCAGCGTGACGCCTGACGGCGCGTCTTACTACGAGCGCTGTGTCCGTGTGCTCGCCGAAATCGAGGAGACGGAGAGTTCTTTCTCGACCTTCTCGATACCCAGAGGCAGGCTCAAGGTCGATGTTCCCGGCTCGCTTGGCAGGTTGTTGCTCGTACCCGAACTGCACGATTTTCATCAACGATTCCCGGACATCCAATTACTGCTTGGCGTCGGCGACAAGACCGTCGATCTGGTGCAGGACAGCGTGGATTGCGCGATCCGGGTAGGACCGCTGGCGGACTCGACGTTGGTTGCGCGCCGTGTGGGCGCCACCGAGTTTGTGACCGTCGCCAGCCCCGAGTATCTGCGCAAGTACGGCACCCCGAGCACTGTCGAGGATCTCGAGCGGCATATCGCCGTCAACTATTTTTCGAACGGTCGCATCGTGCAGATGGACTTCCTCGTTGACAGCGAGGGTGTCACGGCGCGCGTGCCTTCGAACCTCGCGGCGAACGACGGCGATGCTTATCTGCAATGCGGCTTGCGCGGGCTTGGGTTGATTCAGGTCCCCCAGTTCCTCGCCCAACCGCATATCGACACGGGCGAACTGGTCGAGGTATTGACGGCTTTTCGACCTACGCCGTACCCGATTTCGGTCGTCTACCCGCAGAACCGTCATCTGTCGCCGAAGGTTCGCGCATTCGTGGATTGGTCGGCGGAGGTGATCGGCAAGTGCGCGTTGCTGCGCACGGAGAGCGTACGTCCTGTCGCGCCGGCGTTAGCCCGCGCGCGGGCAGTATCTGCAGCCGTAAGCACAGCGGACGTTGACGAGGTGACAGAAGATGCGGCGACCGATGAGCATTACGCGCATCTGGCGGCCGATGGCATTCGCGCGGGACGATTCGGAAATTCTGAATTGTCCTATCGCGACTAGGCGATTTATCGCGAACATCGTTCTCGGGACAATAGCGCTCGCTGGTGACCGATAGCGGTGACCTCGCGTGACTCATTTAGTGATGAACGATGGAATCCGAATTGGAGATTACCGACGTGATGATCGATGGATACTCGCAGCGCATTGCCGTGCGCTCGTACCGTCCGGTCGTTGCGCACAAGCTGCCTGTGCTGTTTTGCCTGCATGGCGGAGGCTTTGTCGAGGGCGGTGTGAACGATGTTCGAGACCTCTCGATTCGGATGGCGAGAATGCTCCCTGCCTGGGTGATCGGCGTCGAGTATTCGCTGGCACCGTCGTTGCCCTTTCCTGCCGCGCTTGAGGACGTCTATCTGGCGATACGGTGGGCCGCCGACAACGCGTCGCGCTACCGCGCAGATCCTCAGAGAATGGCCGCAGTCGGCAGTGAGGCCGGCGGCAGCATCGTAGCGGGCGTGAGCGCAATGGCGCGCGACCGTGCTGCGCCTGTACTGCGCGCCCAGGTTTTGCTGGCCCCTTTGCTCGATCCAAGCATGACCCGCGTCGGCGAGCCGACGAGTCGTTTGGTGACGGACGAAATGCGCGCTCGTGCCGCAGCCCAATGCTACCGGGCTTACTTGCCCGCCGTGAGCGATCGGACACATCCGTACGCCGCGCCCATTGAGTCCAAGCGCCTTGCCAGGTTGCCCGCGACCCTGATCGCCAGTGCGGACAAGGACATCTTTCGCGCGGACGGTGAAGCGTATGCCCGAGCGCTGATATCCGCCGGCGTTCCTGTCGTCGCAACCCGTTATGGCGCTGGCGACGCGAGCGAATTGGCGGAAAACGATGCGGTATTGGGCGACGCGATGGAGTTCTTGCGCAAGCACCTCACCCCCGAAGGTCAACGAACCGGAGACGTGAATCCGCGGTAAGCGCGCGCCCTCATCTGGCCGGGGCACGGCGCTGTAATTGTATCTGTCGCGGATACAAAGCAACCACGATTGATGTCTTTATCCCACGGGGTGCGACATCCATACTTCGGCCTATACGAACTGGAAAGACTGCAAGTGAAACCCGTCGGGTTTCCCGGTGATTTCCGAAATGAAAACTCACTCGCGTTATTCGAGAACACCTTATTTTGTTAAGGAGTACTACCTATGATTCGCAATCGCAAGCTGTTCTACAGCTCATTGAGCGCGCTTGCGCTCGCTAGCGTGATCGCCGTGGCGGGCATCGCGCGTCATGAGGCGTCTCCGGTAGGGGTCGCGCATGCCGCTGACGCACCGCCGCCAGCGGCAGAGGTCGAAGTGGCGGCCGTGATCTCACGCACCATCACCGAGTGGCAGAGCTATTCCGGGCGCCTGGAAGCTGTCGATCGCGTCGACGTGCGCCCGCAAGTCTCGGGCACGATCGTGGCCGTGCAATTCAAGGACGGCGCGTTGGTCAAGAAGGGCGACGTGCTCTTCACCATCGATCCTCGCCCTTATGCGGCGGAAGTCGATCGTGCCGCAGCGCAAGTCGCCGCCGCGGAGGCGCGCGCGAGCTACGCCACGGCAGATGCTGCCCGGGCCGACAGGCTGATTGCCGACAACGCGATCGCCAAGCGCGATTACGAAGAGAAGCAGAACGCCGCAAAGGAAGCCGTCGCCGGTGTGAAGGCGGCGAGGGCGGCGCTCGAGACAGCGCGGGTCAACCTTGGTTACACGAAGGTGACGGCGCCCGTCGCCGGGCGCGTCTCCCGCGCCGAACTGACCGTGGGCAACGTGGTGACGGTGGGGCCGAACGCGCCGCTGCTGACTACGCTGGTTTCGGTCTCACCGATTTACGCCTCGTTCGAAGTCGACGAACAGACTTATCTGCAGTATCTCGGCCGCGACCGCAATGCCAAGGTGCCTGTTGCCCTGGGACTGGCCAACGAAAATGGCTACTCCCGTAAGGGTGTGGTGACCTCGGTCGATAACCGTCTCGACACGTCGTCGGGAACGATCCGTGTACGTGCGAGCTTCGAGAATGCCGACGGTGCGCTCGTTCCGGGCCTCTATGCCCGCGTCAAGGTTGGCGGCGGCGATGCCCATCCGGCCGTGCTGATTGACGACGCCGCCGTGGGGACGGACCAGGCCAAGAAGTTCGTGCTCGTGGTAGATGCCAACAGCAAGGTGCAGTACCGCGAGGTGCAACTCGGCGGCCTGAGCGATGGCCTGCGCGTGGTGACATCCGGCCTCAAACCGGGCGAGCGCATCGTGGTGAATGGTCTGCAACGCGTGCGTCCCAAAGATCCGGTCAAGGCGAAAGTCGTGAACATGATCGACGCGGCCAAATCGGCTGCGTGATTCGACGCCATCCAAAGCGATCGGAGTCGCTCACATGAATATCTCTAAATTCTTTATCGACCGGCCCATCTTCGCGGGCGTGCTGTCGGTAGTCACGGTGCTGGCAGGCTTCATCGCACTGCTGCAATTGCCGATGGCCGAGTACCCGGAAGTGGTGCCGCCCTCTGTGGTGGTGCGCGCCAAGTACCCGGGCGCGAATCCGAAGGTGATTGCCGAGACGGTGGCCTCGCCCATCGAAGAGCAGATCAACGGCGTCGAGAACATGCTGTACATGCAGTCGCAGGCCAACAGCGACGGCAACATGACAACGACCGTGACCTTCAAGCTCGGCACCGACCCGGATAAAGCACAGCAACTCGTGCAGAACCGCGTGTCGCAAGCCATGCCCCGGCTTCCGGACGACGTACAGCGCCTTGGCGTGACGACAGTGAAGTCGTCGCCTACGCTCACTATGGGCGTGAACGTCGTGTCGCCGAACGGTCGTTACGACCTCACGTACCTGCGCAACTACGCGCTCATCAACATCAAGGATCGGCTGGCTCAGGTGGCGGGTGTCGGTGAGGTGGCGATGTGGGGCGCAGGTGACTACTCCATGCGGGTCTGGCTCGATCCGACCAAGGTGGCGCGCCAGAATCTGACCGCGACCGATGTCGTGAAGGCCATTCGCGAACAGAACGTGCAGGTGGCCGCGGGTATTGTTGGTGGTGCCCCGATGCTCACCGACGTGCCCATGCAGTTGAGTGTGAACGCGCAAGGGCGGCTGAAAACCGAGGAAGAGTTCCGCAACATCATTTTGAAGACATCGCCCGACGGCGCTATCGTGCGTCTCGCCGATGTAGCGCGCGTTGAACTGGGCGCGGCGGAATACGCATTGCGGGCTAGCCTGGATGGCAAGCCCGGCGTGCAACTCATCATCTTCCAGCAGCCCAACGCCAACTCGCTGCAAATCTCGACTGACGTTCGTCGCATCGTCGCCGAGTTGCAAAAGGACATGCCGGAGGACGTCAAGGCGGAAATCGTCTACGACCCGACACAATTCGTGCGCGAGAGCATCGATGCCGTGGTTCACACGCTCTTCGAGGCGATTCTCCTCGTCGTGATCGTCGTGATCGTGTTCCTCCAGTCCTGGCGCGCCTCACTGATTCCGCTGCTGGCGGTGCCGGTGTCGATTGTGGGCACATTCTCGCTGATGCTGGCATTCGGTTTCTCGATCAACGCGTTGTCACTGTTCGGTATGGTGCTGGCCATCGGCATTGTGGTGGACGATGCCATCGTGGTGGTCGAGAACGTGGAGCGGAACATCGCGGCCGGTCTCAGTCCATTGGAGGCATCGTACGAAGCGATGCGAGAGGTTAGCGGTCCGATTATCGCGATTGCGCTCACGCTCGTGGCCGTGTTCGTGCCGCTGGCGTTCATGTCGGGTCTGACGGGGCAGTTTTACAAGCAGTTCGCCATGACCATCGCCATTTCGACGGTGATCTCGGCGTTCAATTCGCTCACGCTTTCGCCAGCGCTGTCGGCGATCCTGCTCAAGGATCACCATGCGCCGAAGGACCGACTCACCCGCGTGATGGATCGCGTGCTGGGGCCGTTCTTCAACGTGTTCAACAAAGTGTTCAATCGCGGTTCGGAGAAATACGGCCACGGTGTGCGCAGCATCATCAACCGCAAAGCCGAAATGATGGCCGTGTACGCGGTGCTGCTGGGTGCGACGCTGCTACTCGGCAAGATCGTGCCAGGCGGCTTCGTGCCGGGACAGGACAAGGACTATCTGGTCAGCATTCTGCAACTGCCGCCGGGCGCTTCACTGGATCGCACGGCCAAGGTCGTGGCCGAAGTGGGCGAAATTGCCCGTAAGCAACCGGGCGTGGTGCATTCGCCGGAATTCCCCGGCCTGAACGTCACGGGTCTTATGAACTCGTCGAGCAGCGGTCTGGTGTTCCCGGTGATGAGTCCGTCGAAGGAGCGCGGTAAGGGCGAGTCGGCCAACGACATCGTGGCGAACCTGAACCGGGAATATTCAGGCATCAAGGGGGCGATGATTGCCACCTTCCCTCCGCCGCCGGTACAGGGGCTGGGGACGATTGGCGGGTTCAAACTGCAACTGGAAGACCGCGGCGCCCTGGGCTATGAAGCGCTGAACAAGGCCACGCAGGACTTCCTTGCTGCGGCCGCCAAGGCGCCGGAACTCGGGCCGTCGTTCTCGAGCTACCAGATCAACGTGCCTCAGTTGAACGTCGAACTCGATCGCGAGAAGGCCAAGCAGCTCGGTGTGTCGGTGACCGACGTGTTCGACACCATGCAGATCTATCTCGGCTCGCTGTACGTGAACGACTTCAACAAGTTCGGCCGCGTATATCAGGTGCGGGCTCAGGCAGATGCACCGTACCGCGCCACGGCCGAGAGCATTCTCGCGCTCAAGACGCGTAATGCGAAGGGGGACATGGTGCCGCTGTCGTCGCTCGTGAAGGTCACGCCGACGTACGGTCCCGAAACCGTGATTCGCTACAACGGCTTCCTGGCGGCGGACATCAATGGTGGTCCGGCGCCCGGCTATTCGTCCGGCCAGGCGATGGCTGCGGTCGAGCGTATTGCGGCGGAAACCTTGCCGCGCGGCATCAAGTTCGAATGGACCGATCTGACGTATCAGCAAATCATCACGGGCGATACCGCGTTCTGGGTGTTTCCGATCAGCGTGCTGCTCGTGTTCCTGGTGCTGGCCGCCATGTACGAAAGTCTGACGCTGCCGCTGGCCATTCTGCTGATCGTGCCGATGAGCATTCTGTCGGCGCTGTTCGGGGTGTGGTTGACGCGAGGGGATAACAACATCTTCACGCAGATCGGTTTGATGGTGCTGGTGGGCCTGTCAGCGAAGAACGCCATTCTGATCGTGGAATTCGCTCGGGAGCTTGAAATGCAGGGTCGCACAATCGTGCAGGCGGCTATCGAGGCTTGCCGCCTGCGTCTGCGCCCGATTCTGATGACGTCGATCGCTTTCATCATGGGCGTGGTGCCGCTGGTGATCTCGACTGGCGCCGGTTCGGAGATGCGTCGTGCGATGGGTATCGCGGTGTTCTTCGGCATGCTCGGGGTGACGTTGTTCGGTCTGTTGCTCACACCGGTGTTCTATGTGCTGCTGCGCAAACTGGCGGGGGGCAAAAAACTGCGTGACAAGCATGGCAACCATCCGGGGATTCATGGTCCGGATGAGCGCGACGCCGATGTGCGCCCCGACAGCCGTGCCACCCAACCGGCACTGCACGATTGAGCGCGCCGGAGGCCGATATGAAAGGAATGATGCAAATGAAATCCGCATTCGTAGGGTCGGGGCTGCTCAGTGCGCTGCTGTTCCTCGCAGGATGCTCGCTGGCGCCAAAGTACGAGGTGCCGTCGACCCCGATGCCGACAGCCTTCAAGGAAGAAGCGAAGCTGACACCTGAGCAGGCGGGCACGTGGAAGGTCGCACAGCCATCCGAGGCGGTGGCACGTGGCGAGTGGTGGACAGTGTTCGGCGACGAGACGCTTGACGCACTTGAAACGCAGGCGCTGGACGCCAACCAGAACCTGGCCGCGGCGGCGGCGCGTGTGAAGGAAGCGCGCGCCATGAATCAGGCGGCGCGCGCGGGCTTCTTCCCGACGCTCGATGCCGGGTTCGGCCCGACGCGGCAGCAGGTTTCCGCGGCGTCGATGTTCCAGCCCGACGGCACGACGGTGCCGCAGCAGACCTTCTGGCGAGCCCAAGCCGGTCTGTCCTACGAGGTCGACCTGTTTGGCCGCGTGGCGGCAACGACTGATGCGAGCAAGGCTGAAGTCCAGCAAAGCGAGGCGCTGTTCCGCTCGGTGCAGCTCACCTTGCAGGCCGACGTGGCGCAGAACTACTTTGCGCTGCGCGAACTGGATGCCGAGGCCGAAGTGTTCGCCGGTGCGGTGACGCTACGCGAGCAGGCACTCAAGCTCGTGCAGCGTCGTTTCGACGAGGGCGACATCACCGAGTTGGATCTCTCACGGGCCAAGACGGAACTGGCGACGGCGCAGTCGGATTCGATGACTGTGCAGCGGCTTCGTGCGGCGTCGGAGCATAGCCTGGCGGTATTGCTGGGCAAGGCGCCGGCGGAATTCTCGATGGCGCCGAATCCGCTAAAGGCCGTACAGATTCGCGTGCCAGCTGGCTTGCCCTCGTCGCTGCTGGAGCGCCGGCCGGATATCGCGGCCGCCGAGCGCGCGATGGCGGCGGCCAACGCCCGTATCGGTGTCGCGCGTTCGGCGTTCTTCCCGTCGCTCACGATCACGGGCACGGGCGGCTTCGAGTCGGCTACGCTTGGCGATCTATTCAAGTGGAGCAGCAAGGCGTTCCTGCTCGGGCCGCTGGCGGGCACTGCGCTGAACATCCCGATCTTCGACGGGGGACGCCGCTCGGCGAATCTCGACAATGCTCATGCGGTGTTGGAGGAGGATGTCGCGAAGTATCGACAGCAAGTGCTCACGGCGTTCCGTGAAGTCGAGGACAGTCTTTCCGATCTGCGCATTCTCGATGGGCAAACCAAGGTGCAGATGCAGGCAGTGGATTCGGCCCAGCGGGCGGCTCGCCTGTCCCGCATGCAATATGACGAAGGGGCCGTCAGCTATCTGGAGGTGATCGACACGGAGCGTTCCGTCTTGCAGACGCGCCGGAATGCGGTCCAGCTTCAGGGCGTGCAGGCAGCGGCGACCGTCAACCTCATTCGGGCGCTGGGCGGCGGATGGGACGAAGGGGTGCCGCAGCCGGAGATGGCGCCGCTCGCACGGAAGTAAGTGCACAGGGCTGGATGGCAAAACGCCGCGTCGCAGGTCGGACGCGGCGTTTTGTTATGTCCGGTAACTGAGGCGTCGGACAAACGACTCAGGTGTTCTTCGCCTATTTGCGCGGCTGTTGGAGCGTTTCGGCAAGATGATTTACGACCGCTCGGGTCTTGGCGGCCATCTTCTGGCCCAGCGAGATGATCGCGTGAACCGGAGGGCCGTCAACGTCACATTCCGGCAGCACATGCACCAGCGTGCCGGCATCGACGTATGGTTGAGCGACGCGATCGAGAATCTGCGCGATGCCGAATCCTGTTACCGCGGCTTCGACAAGCGCCTGACCGTCCGCCAGAACGAGAATCGGCTGGGGGGCGATTTCGCTGATCGTCTCGCTGTCGCGAATGGACCACGGGCGTAGTCGCCCGGTCGGCCCTCGAAACACCACGGCGTCTTGAGTGCCAAGGTCGCTGACGGCGCGAATGGGGCTGTGTCTGGCGAGATATTCTGGCGAGGCGTATAGACCCAGGCGCAGTTCGCAGAGCTTGCGCACGGTCATCTCACTGTCTTCGGGCAGTGCCCCGATCCGCACCACCACATCCCAGCCTTCTCCAACCGGATCCGACATGCGGTCGGTCAAGGCAACTTCGAACGTGAGTTTCGGATACTTCTCCCGCAAACTCACGAAGCTTGGCAGCAGCAGACGGCCAAAGCCGGCCGGCAGGTCGATCTTGACGCGCCCCGAGGGCTCTGCGCGACGTGATGCCAACTGTTGTTCCGCTTCGCGAAGACCATTGATGGCTTCCTTGGCCGCTACCAGATAAGTCTCCCCGTCCTCGGTCAGGCGAACAGCGCGCGTAGTCCGTTGAAACAGGCGTGTACCGAGGCGACCCTCAAGCCGTTGAACGGCTTTGCCGACATTCGATTTGCTGCTGCCGAGATCCTCGGCGGCGCGCGTGAAACTGCCACTTTGTGCCACCGCGATGAAGGCGGCGATATCGTTTATCTGGGCGTCTGCACGTTCGCTCATGACAGTCTCCATACTTTATGGGGTTGCGGATCAGACTCTATCAGAGCCGCCAGGGCACCGGGCTGGCGAGTTTATTGCCAGACGGAGTCCTTCCGCAGACCGGTCCCTATCGTTGACAGAAAAACGACGAAGCCCTCCGGGGAAATCCCGGAGGGCGAATGACATGCATCGCCGATGCGAGATCGGCAACCTGTGCTCCGTGCAAGTTACGAGGCGCGCGTCGCGAGGTCCGTCTCGGCGTTTGCCTCCGATTCGTCTTGTCCTGGCGTGCGGCTCAGGAAGGCGAACGTGGCGAGCGCCGAGAACAGCGTGATCACGATGAGTACGTAGAGCAGATTCGTGAATGCTCCGGCGTAGCTGGCCGCCAACGCCTGACGCGTGACTTCCGGAAGCACGGCGGACGCATGCGTCATGTCGCCGGCAGTGATGCGTTGCGATGCCTCTGCGATGCGCCCGGCGAGGTTCGGTGCGCTACCTGTCACCGTGTTGACGAGCGTGCCGTGGGCGAGGGCGGCCATAATGGCCGTGGCGATGGCCAGAGCAATGCCTTCGCCTGCCACTCGCGTCGTGCTGAAAATGCCGGACGCCATCCCTGCGCGCTCTTTCGGCACCACGCTCACCGACAAACCGTCCATCAACCCCCACGGCATGCCCGCGCCAACACCGATCACCAGCATCGGGAGGACGAGTTCAAGCTTCGGGCCGCTGAAGTCAACGGTGCTCAGCCAGTACAGGCCGGCTGCGGCAATCAGAAATCCCACGCCGGAGAGTACGCCGGCCGAGAACCAACGGGTGAACGACGCGACAAGCATCGGTACCACGAGCATGGGGGCGGACAGGGCGATCATCAGCATCCCGGCATCGATCTCGCTGAGACCTTCCGCGCCGATAAAGCGCAGCGGCAGCATGACGATGAGCACGATGTAGCAGTAGCACGTGCCGACCGGCAGGATTTGCACGCCGACGAAGCGCGGATAGCGGAACAGGGACAGATCGAGCATCGGGCGCTTCGAGCGCGTCTCGACAAGGATGAATGCCGCGAGCATGACCGCCGAGGCGACAAGCAGTGTGACCACGAGCGGGTGGCCCCAGCCGCTTTCAGGCGCCTGAATGACACCGAACGTGAAGAGCGCCAGCGTTGCCGTAAAGGTGATCGTGCCCGGATAGTCGAGACCGGTCGCGCCGGGATCGCGGGTCTCGCGCATACGGGGGACACCGAACACGAACGCGATCACGCCGATGATCGCGATGACCAGGAAGATGGCGCGCCAGCCGAAGTGTTCAATGAGCACGCCAGCCATTAACGGACCGAAGGCCAGACCGATACCGAAGCTCGTCCCGAGCATGCTGAACGCCCGGGTGCGGGCGTGACCGTCGAATTCCTGCGCGAGCGAGGCCGCACCGCTCGAGAGCGAGGCGGCCGCCGCGACACCCTGCGCCCCGCGCAGCACGTCCAGCCAGAGCGTGGACGGCGCGAAGCTCATGGCAAACGACGTGACGATGAACGCACCGAGTCCGTAGACGAACAGGCGTTTGCGACCAAACTGATCGGCAAGAGCACCGGCGGCCATCAACAGGCTGCCGAAGGTGAGCATGAAGGCATTGGTCACCCACGTCAGCATGACGGGGCTGCCACCGAGGTCGCGGCCGATGGCGGGGGTGGCGACGGCGCCCCCGGAAAAGGAGAGCGGGAGTACCAGTGCGGCGAGACAAATGGCCAGGAGGACCATCTGCTTGCTGCCACCGTCGCTGGTTGACGTTGCATTGTTCATGAGGCGATTTCCACAAAAAGACGAAGGCGTCGGGTTGAGCGGCCGGTCACCCAGCGCACATTCGGTGCTCATTCAAGGGAGCGCCGGACACGATACGAATTCTCGATAGGAATGGACTCGGGATAAACCGCCCCACCGTGGTTAGAGCGTCGCCGACACAGAGACAATCGCGGCGACACAACCTCCGGGACCTTCTTGACAGCGACGTGAGGCGCCCGAAGGCGTTGTCTCTGTCGAAGCGACAGAGCATCTCCGTCTGCTGGCTTTTTCCGAGGACAAGCGATCGCTAGGATGGAATCTCACCTCAATCGCCGAAAGGCACCCGCGACAGGTTCACGATGAACAGCACCACGGAAAATACGGCGATCGCGCCGTTTCGCATTGATATCCCCCAAAGCGATCTTGACGATCTTAAGCGGCGTCTCGAGACGGCTCGACTTCCTGAGCGCGAGACTGTCGACGATCCCACGCAGGGCGCGCAGCTCGCAAAGATCGAGACATTGGTCGAGTACTGGCGCACGTCCTACGACTGGCGTCGGTTCGAGGCGCGCGTGAATGCCTACCCCCAGTTCAGGACGCAAATCGACGGCTTGGGCATTCATTTTCTGCACATTCGTTCGCGCCACGAGAATGCGCTGCCTCTCGTGATGACACACGGTTGGCCCGGTTCCATCGTCGAGTTCCTCGATTCGATCGATCGCCTCGTCGATCCGACGGCGTTCGGTGGCCGCGCGGAGGATGCGTTCCATGTCGTCTTGCCTTCGATTCCGGGATATGGCTTCAGCGACAAGCCGGCTCGTAAAGGATGGGATCGCACGCGTATCGGCCGTTCATGGGACGTGTTGATGAAGCGCCTGGGCTATGACGAGTACGTTGCGCAGGGCGGTGACTGGGGCAGTGTGGTGACCACCGAAATGGGACGACTGAAGCTCGACGGTCTGAAGGCGATTCACGTCAACCTGCCATTTGTCGCCCCGGCATCCTTCCCCGACAATCCGACCCCGGAGGAGCAGGTGGCGATCGACCAATGTCTCCTGTTCGCGAACGACGGATCTTTCTATCACCACCTGCAGACCACCCGTCCGCAGACCATTGGCTATTCGCTGGCCGATTCTCCGGTGGGTCTGGCAGCTTGGATTTACGAGAAGCTTGGGGCGTGGAGCGACAGCGGTGGCGACCCCGAAACGGTGTTCTCCTATGACCAGATGCTCGACAACATCATGATGTACTGGGTCACGAACAGCGGCGCATCGTCGGCGCGCATGTACGCGGAGCATCCAGGGCTGACGTTCGCCGCGGTGCCGGTCGACATTCCGGTGGCTGTCAGCGTGTTCCCGGGCGAAATCTATACGCCGCCACGTGAATGGGCCGAGCGTACGTTCAGCCACATGCATTACTGGAACAAGACACAGCGGGGTGGGCATTTCGCGGCGTTTGAGCAACCGGAGATCTTTGTCTCGGAAGTCCGTGCCGCGTTCGCATCCATGCGGTAGTCCTACCGGGACGAGTGCAAGAAAAAGGGGAGTGGAAACCCTCTCCCCGGATTTTTTATGTGGGCAGTATCAGTGCGGCGTGTCGGTATCGATACTGTCGACGCGGTCCGGGTAGAACGCCAGATGCTCGGCGATTTCCTTCACGGCATCGAAGGGGTGCTCATAGGTCCAGACAACGTTTTTCCCGGCGTCGCCCATATCGGCAATCGAGTAGTAAGCGGCTTCGCCTTTGTAGGGGCAATACGTCTGATGTGTCGAGCGCACCAGTCGAGACATATCCACGTCCTTGCGCGGAATGTACTGGACGGCGGGATATGACGCTTCGCGCAACGTCAGCGCGTCACGCGTGTCAGCAATCGCTTTTCCGTTCGCTCGGACGACGACGCGAGAGGTCTCGGGCGTGACGGTGATGGGATGCTCGGCCGATGGCACGAGATGCTTTCGCGCAGGCATTGTCATACGGTGCTCCAGAGGTGGAAGTCGTGGCGGCAGGTTGTCCGGTACGTCAATCCATATCGGCAAATGCTATGTCGGCCGGCGTCGGCCAACCATATACCGGCAACGAATAGTGTGTTCGTCGAAACAAGCGCAGCGTTGTCACGATGTTTCCGATCCAACGCTGCGATGTCGAACCCACGCGCTCAGTGTCCTTCGCCGTTTGTCGCGCATCAAGCCTGGTCACTCGAAGTAAGGTGCCATTGTCGCGCCGATATCGACGGTGCGTTTCCTTGTGCGTCGTTTATCCCAGGAAATCACCCGAGCATACTTTTCCGGCAAAAGAGACTGACGTGTGCTCGACGGGCGAGTCCCGCGAGCTTGGCCCTGGCTTCTGTCGCGTCTTGCAACGCGCAGCACTGAGATATGGAGAATGCTGAACCGAAAATCCATCAGTTCCGGCGCGTATCTGGAGAGTTTCGATTCGTTGCCGAAAGAGATTCTCTGGACGCAGGCGCAGATCGACGCGTCGATGGCCGAAGCGCTGGTGCAGCGTTCGGATGAGGGTGACGTGTGGGTGTTTGGATACGGCTCACTCATGTGGAATCCCATCTCCGAGTTCGACAAACGCGTAGTGGCTACGCTTTATGGCTGGCATCGCAGCTTTTGCATCCATATCGTCGCGGGCCGCGCGACGCCGCAACATCCCGGTCGCATGCTGGCGCTGGAGCCCGGTGGTGTGACCGACGGCTTGGCGCTTCGTATTCCCGCCGCCAAGTTGCACGAGGAGTTGCGCATTCTATGGATACGCGAAATGGTGACAGGGGCTTACACGCCCCGGTGGCTGCCCGTGGTGCTGCGCACGGGAGAGGTCGTACAGGCACTGGTGTTCGTCGCGAATCCTGGGCAGGCGCAGTATCGCGACGAGTCGCGTGTCGAGGTAGTTGCTACCGTCATGGCCCGGGCCTGCGGTGCGTTCGGAACGAACGCGGAGTACGTCTATAAGCTGCTCGGCGCCCTCTCGGACGGTGGGATGACGGACGCCTACATCGACGCGTTGGCGCAGGCGTTATTGCGCCACGAGTAGACATGGTCAGCCCGGCGATTCCTTTCAGACGAAATCACTGTTCATGGCGATGCGCTTTATCCGG
This sequence comes from Pandoraea sp., assembly GCA_031291335.1. Classification (GTDB taxonomy): domain Bacteria; phylum Pseudomonadota; class Gammaproteobacteria; order Burkholderiales; family Burkholderiaceae; genus Pandoraea. Next base: position 23,295 of record JARLJF010000144.1, read on the forward strand.
CGGCACTTGCCGCCTAAATTAGTTCTCAAGACAGGCATGAATTGGAGTTCGCTGTGAATCGTAAGCAACGCTTTCGTCTCCCTCCCCCGGTAGTAGTCGGCACCCACGTAATAAGCGAGGTATTGCGCGGTTTTTATGCCGGGGGTGTTTTTTTATTCGACAGATTTGTCGGTCTCATCGATTCGGGCATTTTGATGGCGCTGCGGTTGCATCGTCGAATGACGCGCGGCAACGGGACGGGTGACTTTCTCTGACACAACGGTGCCGTCGTGGAACCGCATGTGCTGCTAGGTGTTGCGTTGCTGTCGCCATCGTTGGCGATGCTTTTCCCTACGCGAATTCGGCATGGTGTGTTGACGGCGACACTCTTCCTGCTTGCGACGATCAGCGGCCTGATCGCGGCATCGCCGGGTGCTGGCATGACACTGGCGGTGCTTCATCCTGTTCTGCTCGCCGGTGCGTTGTCCAACGGTGCACCGAGAGAGCGTCGGCATCCGTCAGCGTGGCATGACATTTTTCCTGCGCGGACCGCTCTCTTTGGGCTTTGGCTCGGCATGCCAGCGGTCAGTTGGGTCGCCTTGGTGTTCAACGCCGGAGGGGCCTTTCACGTGGCGGCGCTCGCCACACTTCTTAGCGGCGCCTGGTGGATGCTTCGCGATGGCGCACGTTCAATCGGCACGTGGGAGGACGCCGTCGATCACGGGGCACGGGGGCGCTTGCCTTTCCCTCGTCATGCGTCACGATGGCTCGTCGGACCACTGAGTGCCATTGCGCTTATGTACGCGGCGTTGTTCTCCGTGTTCTCGCACGCGCATGCCTATCTTGAGTCGGGCGGCAAGCTGGATGCGTCGTCTGTGTCGTTTCTCTTGGTCGTGTTCGGCATCGGCGGTGTATTCGGCGCATTCGCGCTAACACGCTGGCGGCACGACCTCGCACCCACGGTCATGAGCCTTCATCCGATGGCGCTGGCCGCGACTTACTTGCTTCTCTTTCTCTTCGGGAGGACCCCCGGTATGGCGTCGTTCGCGGTGATTTTTTTATGGGGCGCCGTGCATACGGCCGGCATGTTGATGACCCGGCCGCTGCTTAGCCCTCTGGCCCATCGCCGCAGAGACGTGGCGGCGGCTTTACATATCACGGCCGCTGCGGTCGGTGCACCGGCCGGCGTTGCTGCGGCGAATTGCCTCGGTAGGGTATTGGGCGTGGAGGCCTTCGTCATCTGCGGCTCGCTCCTGAGTCTTGCCGCGTTTGTCGTCGTCAGTACGCAGTTGGCAGAGCCCTTGCTGATGTCGGCGATTGTCGCCAAATCGCGCACAGAGTAACGCTGGTGGCGTTGTTTATCGCTTGGAGCGATCTGCGCATACTTGTTTCACCGGCGCGAAAGAGCGCGCCTAGATCTTCCGGACACTTCCTGTCCCACTTCTGACTTTGAGAGTAAATCGTATGAAGCTCTATATCGCCCAAGCTACCTGCTCGCTCGCCGCCCAAGCCATTGCCAACGAGATTGGTCTGACGCCGGAACTCGTGCATTTCGACGTGTTCGGCAAGTCAACGTCGGATGGCAGCGCATTCGCCGACGTCAAC